>CAZRPK010000041.1:0-10987 GCA_964601915.1 uncultured Kangiella sp.
AGATGCAGCTCCACCCACATTCGCTTGGCTACCAACTGCGAGGAAGAAAATTGGAGCTTTTATTAATTTAGCAACGACTAACATTAAAATTGCATGAACCAAAATCCATATTGCTCCAATAACAAATAACCAAGGGCTTTTAATTATGGCTGAAATATCCATATGTAGTCCGATAGTAGCAACCAGTATGTAAATAAACACGGAACCTAGTTTTGATGCACCAGCAGCCTCAAAATTACGAAGTTTAGTAGTGGAAAAAATCAAACCTAAAGTAGTAACGGTAACAATCAACCAGAAGAATTTACTGGTCAATGAGTACTCTTTAGCTGCTGGCCAATGTTCACTTATATAGGGTGCTAACGTATCTGCGACAATATGCCCAAAAGCCGTTGCGCCAAAAGCAATTGCAATCATCAACATTAAATCATTAAGATTAGGGTTTCTTTCATTCTCTTTATTAAATTTTTCAACCGTTAGTTTTAAATCTTCGATTGCACTGGTATCTGCTCCAGATTTAGCATCGAGTTCTTTTGATCTAGCGGCCATATACAATAAGACGGCCATCCAGATATTCGCCATAATCACATCAACGGCAATCATGCTTGAAAATATTCCACCCGAAACTTCATAAATTTCTTTCATTGCAGCTTGATTAGCACCTCCGCCAATCCAACTTCCGGCAACCGTTGTCATTCCTCGCCAAACATCACCTGCAACAACATCAGGATTAATAACTGACATCACCAGTAGGGCAATGGGACCACCAATAACAATCCCAACGGTTCCCGTTAAAAACATGATCAGAGCTTTTGAGCCAAGTGCTCTAATCTTTTTAAAATCAATACTAAGCGTCAATAATATAAGGCTGGCAACAAAAAGCGAGAAGCAACATAATAGAGATCAGCACCAATTGAGCCAATGGTTGTATCTGAAGGATCTTTTGACGCTCTGCACTCAGCTAATACTTTAGCACCACCATCTACCGCACCATTTAATATATCGGTGCAAGCATAATCAAAAGGGACTATGTGGAAGGTGTGTAAAAGAGATGGTATAAAATAGCAAAGTAAAAGTGCCGGTACCACTTTATAAAACTTTTTAAAATAAGGCTTATCGCTATCGCTGGAATAAAAAACAAACCCTAAAATAAGCGTCAAAAGACCAAATGCTACTGCATTATTATCGACTAAATAAGTAATTGGCTCTGACATATTTATCCTCAAGCATTTGATTTAACGGCAGTAAATCTTAATTAGAGGTTAAAGATACCAGTCAGGAAGGTAAAAATACAGTAACTTTTATTAAATGAGAGAACTCAAGGAAAATTGAACAACTAAAGCAGAGTTATATCTTAGACAACCAATGAATTAAACGCCTTTCAAATATTGTAACTTTCAAATTTTATAAAACGGGGATGAGTGATGCTTCGACTAATCGAGAAATCTTTGCCGATGATTTAGTTTGTTGAGCCTGTAGAATTAATTCTTTAGATAGTTGAGGAGCTAAAGATTCAATAAATGCAAAAATAAATTCTCTAAAATAAAGGTTACGATCGAAAACAACATTAACTAAAGATTTGGGAAATAAGTTTTCAATTGAAATGCAGACTAAATCTTCATCTAAATGTTCTTCATAAGCCATATCAGCAATAATCCCTACACCAAGCCCCATACGCACATAGGACTTGATTATTTCACAATCGGTTGCAGAAAAAACAATTTCAGGCGAGAAACCATTTTCTTTAAACGTCTGTTCAATTCGATTGGTTTTTCCTCCAGAACTAGTGTGAGTCAACAAAGGGTATTGAGCTAGTAGTTCAAAGGATATCTCTTCAGTTTTCGCTAATGGATGATTTCTAGGTACTATGATGCTTCGATTCCAATAAAAACAAGGCAATTGAATTTTATCTTTAAAAATTTCTTCTCCGGCATGAACTAATGCCAAATCTAATTTTCCATCATCGAGCTCTCGGTCAAGATTTTCACCTTCACCTTGGTAAATATGCATAGTGACATTTGAGTACTTTTGTCGATATGAATCGACAATATCAGGTAAAAAATAGCGTGAAAAAGTATGTGATGCGGCTAAATTTAACCTCCCCTCCTTTTGATTAACATGACTAGCCGCGATATTTTGAATACTACGGACTTGCTTGAGCATATTCTCTGCGATTGGCAAAATCTCACGACCAGCTGGTGTGATATTAGTAAGATGTTTACCACTTCGAACAAATATTTCCACGCCAAGCTCATCTTCTAATAACCTAATCTGTTTACTAATACCCGGTTGTGAAGTAAATAAAATTTCAGCGGTTGCTGAGACATTAAGTTGATTGCGTGCGACCTCAAAAATATATTTGATTTGCTGAAGTTTCATCCATTTTCCATGAGTTTTATCCCTAAACGTCAATCAAATAATCGGTTTTTCATACCTTTTTAGACTCAGGGAAACATTTTTAAATCATTTTTTTTGTATAAACATTATTAAGCATAGACCCTTTTTTACACTTAACAAGCTTGGTTTGGTCTTTTATTTTCGCAAATAAGCGCTTTTTTCGGTTTTATCTAATGACTTTTCAAATAACAACTATACTTTTATTAACTCAAACAGATACTTATTAATAATTGCAGTATTTTTTTAAATACAAGCATCAAACGGAATAGGGAAATTAATATACCGCAATGTTCACGTTAGCCAACAAAAATACCCTAATTATTGAAGACTTTACTGAGTTTGCCCGCTCAGTAAAAACAATGCTTTACTCGTTAGGTAATCAATCCGTAGAAATTGTTAGTAATGCTGAAGATGCAATCGAAACATGCCGAACAAAAAAATTTGATATTCTTCTTTCAGACTATAATTTAGGTGAACGCAAAGACGGTCAACAATTATTAGAAGAGTTAATGGCTTTCGATTTACTTTCTCCAAACTGTATTTTTATAATGTTAACGGCCGAAAATACTTCAGCAATGGTGATGGGAGCTATAGAGCAACAACCTGATAACTATATAGCTAAACCCTTTACAGCCGCATTATTAGAATCTCGAATAACCAAAGCCATAGAGAAAAAGGAGTCGCTAAGTACCATAACTCGGAACATGCGCAAAAAAAACTGGTCTGAAGCCGTTAACCAATGCCGTTTAACTGCCAGCGAAAAGCCAAAATATAGAATGTCTTGTCTTCGTTCTGAGTTTAAATGTCTAAAAATACAAAATAAACTCGACGATGCATTAAACCTTTCCCTTAAAATTATTGCTGATAGAGAAGTTCCTTGGGCGCTTCAAGCGGTCGGCGAAATCTATTTTTTACAAAAAAAATATGACAAGGCTATCAGTGTCTTTAAGAATATGACAAACAAATACCCGATGAATTTAGACGCCTATGACTGGCTAGCAAAAACACAACAGGCTTTAGGTCAAAATATTGATGCACAAGAGACTATAAATATTGCTATAAACAAAGCACCAAAAGTAGTTAAACGACAAAAATCGCTTGGCACAATTGCGGAAAAAAATAAAGATTTCATTACAATGAGTAGAGCATTTAGACAAGCTATTTACCAAGGGAAATACTCAGCATTCTCCAGTCCTGATGAATACCTGAAACTCACCTACGGTTTAAAAAATCAAATCACTCATGAAAATAAAGATACGAATAACAATAAACTGATTTCTGAAGCTGAGCAAACTTTCAAACAGTTAAAAAGTAAATTTAAAAATGATACGGGAACTGTTATTAGGGGTAATGTGGCTCATGCAGCATTTAGTAAAACAATCGACAATCAAGAAGATGTGGACAAATATAGCCAATGCGCAAAAGAAATTTTTAATAGCTTCGAAGGTGTTTTATCACCTCAAGTTAGCTTAGAAATATCCAAAAATCTCAAGGAAATAGAAGAGAATGAATTCGCTGAGCTCATAATCAATGAAACTATTCAACAAAATCTAGATGATAAAGAATTTATTGAACAAATCTCAAAATTCACTCAAGATAAGAATCTAATACAAAAATGTAAACATACAGCTCAGCAAAATGAAAAAGGAATTTCCTGTTTTAAAAAAAACGAATTCAATATGGCTATAGAATATTTTGAGAAAGCATTAACAACATCACCAAAAAATATCAACATTGCACTAAATTATGCACAGGCACTATTGAAGCTTTCACAAAACACTAAAAACAAAGTGGACTCATTAAACTTAGCCAGCAATAAACTTCTTGAACTCAATCGAATAGATATTTCTGATAGTCGTTATGCTCGCTATTCAGAACTCAATCGACTCACTCAATTAATGCTAAGCAAGTCTGCATAAAGGTTAATAATATGTCTACAAAACCTAACCATGATTATTTTAGTTTAGTCCTAGCATCAACAGTGCATGATATGAAAAATTCACTGGCTATGCTCGGGCAATCCCTCAACCATATTTTAAATGAAAAAGATGAAAGTACATTAAGTATTAAATCTAGAAAAAATGTAGGCATTGTTCAATATGAGTCTAATCGAGTTAACAACTCATTAATGCAACTTCTTGCACTTTATAAACTAGAAAATGAACAATTACCGTTCACTCCAAATTATCATAACCTGTTTGAATTTATTGAAGAACAGACAATCATATTAACTCAGTTGTTAGAAGCAAAAAATATTAATTGTGAGATTTGTGTTGATGAATCTCTTGATGCATTTTTTGATGCTAACTTATTAGCAATAGTGATAGAGAACATTTTGGGTAATGCTATACGCTACTCCAAGTCAAAAATAGTCATTAACTGCAAAAATGATGACCATTTAGTCATTCAAATCAACGATGATGGAGCGGGCTACCCAGAAAAAATGATCGACTTAGAAGGTGGCTACATGCTCGGTATTAATCAATCTACAGGTAGCACCGGTTTAGGTTTGTTTTTTGCAGAACAAATCGCATCCATGCATGAAAACAAATCTGACATAGGCTATATAGTGTTAAAAAATGGTGGCGACTTAGATGGTGGATTATTTGAAATTCACATTCCCTAATTAAAACGAAAAAATCGACTGTGTAAATAATTTAAATTGTGTTTGTGAATCCCATCCAAAGATTTAGAGTGAACTTAATACTCAATGATTCAATATAATAAAATAAAAATATTATTAATTGAAGACTTCGCGGACTATGCAAGTGCAGTTATTGCTATGGTTACCGCTATGGGATGCAATCATATTGACCATGTTAGCTCAGCTGAATCGGCTATACAGAAGTGTAGAGAGATTACTTATGATTTAATTTTATCCGATTACAATCTTGGTGAAGGGAAAGATGGACAACAAGTATTTGAGGAATTGCGGCACTTTAAAATAATACCCGATGATACTTGTTTTATCATGATCACCGCGGAGAAAACGGCTTCAATGGTTATGGCTGCATTAGAATCTAGACCCGACTCTTATCTCGCTAAGCCATTCAATCGCCAACTTTTAAAATCTCGCATTGATAAATCTTTAGCAAAAAAAGAAAAATTCAAACCTATCAAAAAGGCAATAAATCAGAAAAAATGGTCAAAAGCTTCCGAACTTTATCAAGATCTTTGCAAAGAGGCATCACTTTACCGAAAAGATTTAAAGAAAATAAATTTAATCATATTAAGAAATACACAAACTATTCAAGAATGCCAAAATTATTTAGAAAGTGAATTGGATGAAAGAGTCACACCTTGGGCGCTTACAGAGCTAGGCAAAATTCATTATTCATTAAAAAATTATAATAAATCCGAACAAATATATAAGCGGATGTTAATAGAATTTCCATATGCTCTTGAAGGTTATGACTGGTTAGCAAAAATCCAAATAATATTGAATAAGCCAACAGAAGCACAACAAACCATTGAGAAAGCGATTAAACGTTCCCCAAAACTGATTAAACGCCAAAAAAGGTTAGGCGAATTAGCAGAAAAAAATGGTGATAATTTTGCTATGATGCAAGCGTATCGACAAGTGGTAAAACAAGGTAAATATTCTATTTTTTCTCATGCCGATGAATATGTAAAACTGACAAAGTCTCTTGGAATTAGGTTAAAGACTATTCGTAAAGAAGGGCGCGACAAGTTAATTAGAGAAGCTAAAACAGTTTTTTCTCAATTACAATCAAAATTTTCTAAATCGTCTAGCGTACAATTTAGAGGCGCTGTTGCACATGCTGATTTCAGCGCTATAGTTGATGACAGAGAAAATGTATTAAAACAAGTTGAAATTGCTAGTAATGAATTTGAAAATCTCGACGAAAATATAGGATCGAATGAATGTATTGAAATTGCAACGAGCCTTCAACATTTAGGTTTTTCTGAATTAGCTGAAAGTGTTCTAGAAGATGGTGTTGAACAATACTTTGAGCAAAAAACTTTTATCAATCAAGTGAAAAAAATTACAAAAAATAAGAATCTAATTACTAATGCATTAAAAGTTAATACAATCAATAACCGTGCAGTAAAATACTTCAAAGAAAAAAAGTATGTCCGCTCTTTAGATGAGTTTTTACTTGCTGTTAATATAGCACCTAACAATATCAATATTGCACTAAATCGAGCACAGGCACTTCTTAAAAAATACCAACAATCTAAAAAAGACTCAGATTTACTACATCAGGCTGAACAAGTATTATCCAATATTGATAGACTATCTTCCGATGATATTCGCTACAAACGTTATTTAGAACTATTACGATTATCTCAACTGATGCTACAAAATACACATATTTAAACTATACTACTTTCAGCACTGGATTTTACCTTTGCTGCTTATAACCCTACTTAACAAATACTTAGCTATTTACCCGGAACATATGGATACATTCAGCTTACTTATGGTAATTTTCGCATTTCTCGTAGGAGCGGTGATCTTTATCGTTAGTATTCAACGGAAAGAGCAAAAAAAAGCTGCACAATTTCACCAAATTTCAAAATACAAATATAGAGCTAATGAATCAGCTAACGTACTAAGTAATTTTGCAAAAACTCCAATCGGTGAAGAAACACGTAAAATTTTGCTTCAAGTCATTCAAAAAAACTTGATGCTTGCGATTAAAATCCAACCTCAAGATAAATATGTAAAAGAGCGCTTACCTGCAGTCGAACAACAACTTTCCAATACAGTAACTAAAGTTGATTCAGTTCAACTTACGCTTCCAACCGATTCACAACAATTACATAATTTATTAAACAGCCTAGCTAAACTAAGTAGCTATATCATAAAAATAAGCAAAATAAATAAATTAGACTTATCTCTTACAAATACCTCAATTGCAAAAATATCATCCTTGGTAACCGAAGTGAAATTGTCAGCTTACATTCAACAAATAGAAAAAGGGTTATCGATAAAAAATTATGACTTTGCAGTCAAAAGATTAGTGACAACAAAACAATTAATTAAAGGACTAAAAAATAAAAATAAGCGAATTGTCGCTCTTAATGAAAGATTACTTAAACTTGAACAACTGGTAAAATTATCCGTACAAAAAGCAAAAAAACTACAGAAAAACCAACAGATAAAACAACAAAAAATAGCTAGTGATAGATCGAAAAACGATGAGATAAGTGGTGTATTTGGAGAAAAAAAGAAGTGGTGAGCCAAATTAATTTAAGATGCTATTTTATAGATTATTTAGCTAACACCTTAGAAATATCAGTATAATAGTGTTCATTATTTACCGATATTTCCGCTAGACTTTTATGCGCCATAATAACTGAGTCTAAAACTTCTTTTTCACCAACGTCAACAGTTGCTAACTCTACAAAATTTAAATCATGATCAGTAGTTAACTCAGTTTTATTATGCTGATTCGTCATTATATGGAACACTTGGTCAAAACATACACGGCGTAATATATGTGCTAACTCGCCTTTTTTTACAAAAATAACTGGCTGTCTTTCCGTCGCCTTTTTAAACTCAATCGAAATTTTAGCTAAAAGCCCAAGCGCTGTGCTATCTAACATTTCGGCATTTTCCAGATTAATTGCAATCTCTGTAACATGGGCTGGTGATTGAAATAATTGGTCGATATAAGCTTCTAATCCAGAACAATCAGAATAACGAACCACTCCAATAAAATTTATATACTCAACATCATCCAAACGAGCAGTTAAAATTCGACCTTTCATTACAAATCTTCCTTTTCAACAATAAAAACAGTGATGTCATCTGGTGGATTGTTATCTTGTAATTGTTTTACTGGTTTCATCAACATAGGGATATTGATAGGATTATTTTTAGCAAACTTCATTAAAAAAGACTCTCCCGCAGGTTCTGAATCTGTAGGAATTAGTTCTAACCATCCATCAGAGACCATTAGAAGTTTAAAACCTTTCTTAATATTTAGTTCATTGCTTTTAAATGTTGCCCAATCGAATAACCCTAAAGGAAAACCATCATCTTTTAACAACTCGACTAAATCCCCACAAATCAATGCTGGTGCAGGGTATTGACCTGCAACACTATAATTAAGCGTTTGGGTATCACAATCAATCACTGCGTAAAAAAGCGTAATATGCTTACCTAAATTTGCGCTAATTAACTCTTCATTTAGGTAAGATAGTAATGCATCCGGTCGTATAATAGTTTCATTTATACCGGCTCGATATTGCCTTAAAGGTTGATTCACTAAACTCTTTAACATCATGGTCACAAACGCAGCAGCTGAACCATGACCAGAGACATCAGCAAAATAAAATCCGATATACCGATCATCTATTTCAAAGTAATCAATAAAATCTCCACTTAAATTTAATGAAGGAACAATTACATGTTGGAAATGAAAACCAGAAATAGAAGCATCAGCAGGAGGTAAAAGCTGTAATTGAGCCTGACGTCCGGCATCTTGATCTTTTTGTAACAAGTCTAAATTACTGGCTAATTCTTTATTAGCTAATTCCAGCTCATTTTTATAGGTCTTATTTTCAGTCTCTAAGAAACTACGATGAATCGCATTTTGAACGGCATTTTCTAACACTGCCAAATCAGTGATTGGCTTAACTAGGTAATCTAATGCGCCTAACCGCAGAGCTTCGACAACGTCGTGTATTTGCCCTGCACCTGAAATAATAATGATGGGGGTATCTGGTGATAATTTACTTAACTTATTAAGCAGAGTCATGCCATCCATTTCTGGCATACGTAAATCGCAGAGCACAACATCCGGCTGAAATTCACAAAATAAAGCCAGGCCTTGCTTTCCATCAGTGGCTTCAATTGTGTTATATCCGCTATCTTCGAGGTAGACAGCCATACTTTCACGAACAATCGGCTCATCATCAATGATTAACACAGACTTTAAGCTTGCAGGAGTATTATTTTTAGAATTTGATGATAAGGTGTTATTAATGTCCATTTACTACCTAATTGGGTGTAAAACTAATTCTATCTATGTGAATATTAAAAGACGATTAACTCTAAAATGTAAGATGCTTAATGATTGGCTTCTGAATCAGCAACCAATATAACTTTTAACTAAGGATACTACTCCCAATAAAAGAGGCAAGTCTTTTGTTTTAATATTGACCAATCACCGTTTATTTCTTAATATTAGCCAAGACAATATTAGAACCACCGTAAAACAGTAGCTAATCAGATTATTCGACTAGCCTATTTTTACTTTTGACTTGTGATTTTTTAAATAAATATACAAAGGAGATATTAATGCCTTCTACTAGTAAAGAGTACGATGAAAAGAGAGATTTTATACGAATGTTCGTCAATGCTAAAGTAAATATTACCGATCCTAGCTCGGGTGAAACTTTTAAAGGTGTCGGTATTAATTTAAGTGGAAGCGGAGCTATGTTCACGACAGGTAAGGCGTTCGACGTCGGGCAACAACTTACGGTAGATATTAGCTCAGAGCAAAGCCAACAAGCGCCGTTAAGCGCCAAATTTGAAGTTATTAGAGTGACTGAAGATACGGATGGAAATTATTGTATTGCAGGCAGTTTAGCTGATATTAGTTAGTATTCTAATAATATCCAATTGCTAATACTAAATTATAGTAATGAAGACTGTAATATTTAGTTAAAAATCACAGTCTTCTTCATCTTCCTCTTCACACTCAAAATCATCTTCTAGCGGTAAATTACCGTCAAACACTTTGTACTTTCTATTTTGTAAATAAGCATCTCTTACAAAAGTGTACTGATCACTAGCTGCATCTAACTGTTCATCTAATGGTAATAATGAAACTCGCTTGTCAATTAACTCAATTGCGGTCATTTGATTTTTACTTGGGACATGATCGACGAAATGATTTACTAAATTAAGTTGTGAATCAACTGGAAGACCAAATGAATCTCTAAGTGTTGAAGGACCAAGCAATGGGATCCAGATATATGGTCCATCAGAAACTCCCCAAACCGCCAAGGTTTGACCAAAATCTTCATCATGTTTAACTAAGCCCATGCTAGAAGCCGGATCCCACATTCCAGCGATGCCCAGCGTAGAGTTGATCACAAAACGCCCAAGATCTGATAGAAAATCAACCGGTTTTCCTTGTAACAAATTATTCAAAGAATTAGGTATATCTTCTAAATTACTAAAAATATTACTAATACCCGTTTCCATAAAATCTGGCATCACAAAAGCGTAGCCTTTTGCTGCAGGTTTTAACACTGCTTTATCTAACGCGATGGTGAAATCATAGGAAGTCCTATTCATATTCTCCCAAGGATCTTGCGGATTAGTGCCTGAAGAAGCACAGCTACAGAGAGTTATAATAATGAATATAAATATTAATAATCGAAATTGAATTTGCATGGTATTTTTTTTGGCAATAAAATAAAGTCTGTTTTAGTTTAGAGTAAAAACAGAAAATCGGGTGGCATCTATGATACCACCCGATTTTATACCCGTATAGGGATTTGAAGTTAATTCAAATATGAAAAAATGAGCTACTTACTGCCACATTTTCCTTCACCACATTTGCCTTCTTTTTTACCTTTCTTGTCGCCCTTGTCGCCACATTTCTTGTCG
>CAZRPK010000041.1:11087-22939 GCA_964601915.1 uncultured Kangiella sp.
CACATTTCTTGTCGCCTTTGTCGCCACATTTCTTGTCGCCTTTGTCGCCACATTTCTTGTCGCCTTTGTCGCCACATTTTCCATCATCGCCAAAAAATGTTTCAACTTGATCAGCTTGTGCAAAAGGGTTTGTATCTGCAGAAACAGTGTTAACAAAAGCCATTGCTAAAACTAAAGAACCGATTAAAGCGAACATTTTAGTTAATTTTCTCATGAGTGTATTTCTCCGTGTGTTATTTATATAAGTTAAATTAAAACCCGATTATCTATTTAGAAACTGCTAGTTTTTAAAGTAACAACCTAAATAGTTTTAGGCTACCTTTATGACTGAGAATAAATATTATTGTTACAGTCCTAAAGTTATTTTGTCCCACCAAAATAATCTGGTTCCACTTTTAAATCTAGTATGTCAATTTCGTTCTATTTTACTGAAATGGACAAACTCATCAGAGTGTAAACACTGGTAAGCACAAGCTTAAAGATGCACCACCATGGTGAATATTGCAACTATTAATTGTGACATAGTTCACAATTAACTCTAATGTGATAGTTTTGCGATTATTAAAGAGTATTTCCTAAGTGATTAAAATAACATTATAATACCGAAATTTAGTAGATACACCATACATCACTATTTTTCGGTTGATTTTGACTTGAAAGATTTTGTAATTGATTTAATTTGCTGTCGAATTCTTTTTGAATCGCCACCACTTTTATCTATTTGGTTAGCTAACCCCCCCCATATATCAACAGCTTGAGTGTTTTTTTGTTGCCTCACATATAAAAAACCTAGAGTTAACATCGCACTTTGATGATTCGGCTCTAATTGGATCGCAGACCTCAAAAAACCAACCGCTCTCGCTAAATCTGATTCGGAGGAACGTAACGCTAGAATTTGCGCATAAGCAACATACCAATTTGCTGATGGTTTCAGTCTGATTGCCCTTTTCATCGACTCATCAGCTAAATCAACCATACTCAATTGAAAATAACTTTCTGCCAGCATAAACCAAAGATCAGCATTTTCTGGGTCTTTGTAAACTAGTGTTCTAAGCCCTAATAACATTGATTGAATATCTCTGTCACTTTGACTCGTTTTATTTAATTGATCATATTCTTCCGATAAGCCTTCAGCAGTAACTTGAAGTGAGTTTTTTGTTTCAATTTGTGTATTTACCCAATTCTGATGTAAATCGACAGTTGGATTTTGACTATAAAGAACGATTGATAATAAAAGAAAGGCTATCGGGAATAATATTAACGTTATATTTTGTTTCTTTTTACTAGTCGAATAGGAGGTACTTACTTCTGCCTGAGAAATATATTGATTAACGCTATAATAGAGTGCCGTAATCACCAAAACAGCGCTTATACCAATTGCTAACCACAAATTAATCATCACTAGACTCTCTTAAATTCTCGCTATAAACAAGTCGGTTATTTTTGTACCAATAGATAAAACCAAAGAATATCAATAATAGAAAAATTAAAGGAGCTGCCCATAAAAATGCGTTATCTCGACTCAATTCAGGATCAAATAATATAAACTCGCCATATCGTTGTTTCATAAAGGATAGAATTTGCTGATCTGATTCGCCAGCATTTAACTTCTCATAAACAATCTGCTTAAGATCCTGCGACAGAGTCGAACTTGAATCGGCTAAGTTTTGATTTTGACATTTAGGACATCTCAGAATAACGGTTAAATGATTAAATCGCTTTTCTAAATGCTCATCATTAAAATCAAACACTTGAATTTCTGCAAGTAATGCATTTGAAAAACAAATTAGGCATAAAACGGCCATTAATATTTTCATTCTAGAACTGCCCATCTAAGAACCCAGTTTTATTTTTTCGACCATAGGAAGAATAATCTCATTGAATACCCTAGTATTAACAATACCAACATGACGATAACGAACTTTTCCTTTGTTGTCGATCAAATAAGTCTCAGGTGCGCCATACACACCAAACTCTATCCCTAAACGCCCTTTCTCATCAAATAAATTCCATTGATAATAATCGCCTTGTTGGCGTAAAAATTTTAATGCTTTTACCTTAGTATCTCTATAATTTAAACCGACAAGTATTATGTCTTTATTTTTTGCGTGTTGTTTCCAATAGGGATGTTCGTTATAACATGAGGGACACCAACTTGCCCAAACATTCACTAGTACAATCTTCCCTTCAAATTCTTTTTCTGTGTGAATAATGGTTGAATCATATACGTCCGCAATACTAAAAGCAGGAACATCTCTACCAATTAGCTGGGATGGCAATTCCGTTTTATCTTCACCTATTAACCAATAGAAGAAAATAAAAGCGACCACAAAAATACTAATCGATAAAAAAGGTATTAGAAGATTCCTTGATTTTTGTGCTTCATTTTCCATTGAGTAATTGCCCTATTTTATATCGCTATTTATATGAGTCTTTTCTTTAAGATTCTTATAACGCTTATCGGTAATTGAAATCAACCCACCAAACCCCATAAATATTGCACCTAGCCAAATCCACCTGATAAAAGGTTTAACGTAAATACGAACAGACCAAGTTTCGCCTGCGTTATCTAAGGACTCTCCAAGAGCCAGATACAAATCTCGAAATAATGTTGCATCGATAGCCGCTTCGGTCATAAGTTGTTTACCTGCAAGGTAATAGCGTTTTTCAGGTTTCATTGTCAGTATTTTTTCATCACCATTATAGACATCAAACGTCACCATAGTTGCTTGATAATTTTCTTTAGATGAGTCTTGGCTGGATAACATTTCAAAACGGTAACCTCCAATCTCTTGTACATCACCAACTGTCATTCGTAAGTCTTTTTCGACACTATAATAAGAAGTTATTACTACACCAACGATCATTACCGCAACCCCAATATGTGCCAATATCATTCCAATAAAGGCTGATCTTACTTTCTTAATTTTATCGAGTAAACTATTTCCGCGCCGCATCACATTGGATAAATTGTACAGACTCAATAATCCAATCCATAACGCTAAAAATAATCCAGTCAATACCCAGCCATAAAAAGTTCCAATCATCCAAACTGACAGTAAACTAATCACTAGAGATAACACGCCGACTTTCAATAAAATTGTTTTCAGTTTTGAAAAATCATGATGTTTCCAATTTAATAAGGAACCTATTCCCACTAAAATCGCCAAAATAGCAACCGGATAAGGAAATAGCATATCAAAATACGGCGCACCAACCGAAAGCTTACGTCCAAAAGCCTCGGCAAACATAGGATATAAAGTGCCAAAGAAAACGATAAAAGTTAAACTGATAAATAAAATATTGTTCATCAGCAAAAACATATCTTTAGATGTTTCAGAAAAATCTGCTTTGGTTTTTACTTTATTTGCTCGAAAACTGAATAAGAGTAAAGCGGCTCCAATTACAATCGCTAAAAAGATTAAAAGAAAACGCCCTCTTTCTGGATCATTGGCAAAGGCATGAACTGAGGTTAATACACCCGAGCGGATCAAAAATGTTCCTAATATACTGAATGAAAAAGTAATTAAAGAAAGTGCTAATGTCCATCCTTTAAATGAATCACGTTTATCTGTGACGGCAAGCGAATGCATTAATGCGGTTCCGCTGAGCCAAGGTAATAAAGAAGCATTCTCAGATGGATCCCACATCCACCATCCACCCCAACCAAGTTCATAATAAGCCCACCAACTACCAAGCATTACGCCAAGAGTTAAACAAGACCAGGCGGCGATTGTCCAAGGCCGCGTCCAACGTGCCCAAGTTGCATTCCATTCACCTTCTATCAATGCAGAAATAGCAAATGCAAATGAAACTGCAAAGCCAACATATCCCATATAGAGTAGTGGTGGATGAATGATCAATCCAAAATCTTGCAGAAGCGGATTAAGATCAGCGCCATCAATCGGAAAAAAGGGAAGCGTTCTTTCAAATGGATTAGAGGTAAATAACATAAATGAAACGAAGCCAGTGGCAATCATACCCAAAACCGACAAGACTCTGGCATAGTTTAATTTAGGTAAATTAGTGCCTAAAATAGCAACAGCGAACATCCAACCGGACAAAATTAATATCCAAAGTAATAAAGATCCCTCATGCGCTCCCCAAACGGCCGATATTTTAAATCGGTCGGGTAATAGCGAATTTGAATGTTGTGCGACATATTTTATGGTGAAATCGTCAATGATAAATGCGTAAGCTAAACAAATAAAACTGGCTAACAACGCAAAAAAGAATAAAAATGTTAACGGCTTTGCCGTCGCAACAAACGCATCTTGTTTTGTAAAAGTACCAAGCATGGGAAATACACTTAACGCTATTGATAAAAATAACGCTAGATAAAGTAAATAATGACCAAATTCAGCATGCATAGCTAATGAGTTTCCATTGTAAATTGATTATTTTTTATTTTTTTCAACTGGATGTCCGGCTCGTTCAAGCGCATCTAAAACTTCAGGCGCTTTATATTCTTCATCATGCTTAGCTAAAACATTACTGGCTACAAATATACCTTCATCATTAAGCTTTCCCATAGCGACAACACCTTGTCCTTCTCTAAATAAATCTGGCATTATTTTGTCATAAGTGACAGTTACATCTTCTGCTAGATCTGTCACGACGAATGTCGTTAATAAAGAAGATTCACTTCTGACTACGCTACCTTCTTTGACTAAACCACCAATTCGCAGAATACGATCGGTAGGTGCTTTACCGGATACCATTTCAGAAGGTGTATAAAATAAATTCATTTGCTGTTCGCTAGCATAAAGAACTAATCCGACAATTGCTGCAACGCCTGAAACGCTACCAATTATGGTTAATAGTCTTTTCTTTCTTTGTGGTTTCATTGCCATCTTAGTTCAATCTTACCTTTCTAATCTTAACTATTTATTAACTTGATTTTGTGCATCCAATCGAGCATAAAATCGTTTTAATTCTTGCTTTGTTTTTATCGTGGATTTTGCACTAATAAAATAATAACCGATTAAAGAAATACTCACTAATGCGTAACACAACCAAATATAAAAACCATGCCCACCCATTTCAATAAAGGCTTCAAACGTCTCAAAATACATCATGATGATTTTCCTTCTAACGGCTGTTTTTCTTCTAATTTCTTGCCTTCTACGATGGCTTTTACCCAACCAGTCATTTTTTCGCGTTTCAGAATTTCTGATTTAACCCGTTGCATTAACACGGTGAAAAAATAAACTTGAAAAGCAAAAATAAAAACCAGTAATGCTTTTAACATATCGGCATCCATCGACGGTTTTTCAAACTTGCTTATTGTTGCACCTTGATGAAGTGTATTCCACCATTCTACCGAAAAATGAATGATCGGTATGTTAACTAGACCAACTAATGCCAGAACCGCGGAGGCTCTATCGGCGCTAGTGCGGTCATCAAATGCATTGTGAAGTGCCATAAAGCCCAAATATAAAAAGAAGAGGATCAATTCTGAAGTTAATCGAGCATCCCACTCCCAATACGTGCCCCAAGTCGGCTTTCCCCAAATAGCACCGGTAATTAATGCTAAAAGAGTGAATATAGCGCCAATTGGTGCACAGCTGACCGATACTATATGCGCCATTTTAATTCGCCAAACAAAACCAATTGCGCCACTGATTGCCATGACGACATACGCAAACATTGATAAAAATGCCGCAGGTACGTGGATGTACATAATTCTTACGGTATTACCTTGCTGATAATCCGCTGGCGAAAATAGTAGTCCTAAAGCTAAACCGATTAACATCAACACCAAAGTCGAACCTCGAAACCATGGCAATAATTTATCAGCAAACTGATAAAACCATTTCGGTGATGCCATTTGATAAAACCATGTCCACATAACTTTCTTTCTCGTTATTTGTCTTATATTATTGAATAGAACCTAATCGATCGATATTTTCATTGCAGCTGATCCAGCATAAGGTGCGAGCAACAAACTTAGTATAAATAATGCTGTTAAAATAGCTAATTGTCCAGAATAAGCCAATCCTGAAGATGCCGCTTGCACCGCAGAACTACCAAAAATTAAAACGGGTATAAAAAGTGGTAAAACGAGCAATGTTAACAACACCCCGCCATTTCTTAACCCAAGCGTTAAACACATCCCAATAGAGCCTATTAAACTTAATACAGGTGTCCCAATCAGCAGGCTAACCACAGCAATTTTAATCCCTTGAGGATCTAAATTAAACAAATAACCGATTAGAGGAGTCACTATGACTAAAGGAAGTCCGCTGGCCAACCAATTAGCGATACTTTTAGCCAAAACAATTTGATTTCCGGCGACTCCGCAAACTAAAAGTTGCTCTAACCCACCCTCTTCAAAATCAGCTTGATAAAAGCTATTAAGCGACATCAAAATACTTAATAAAGCAGCCACCCATAAGACACCTGGTGCTATAAAAGCTAATTGAATAGGATCAGGGGTTACCGCCAAAGGAAACAAACTAGTAACGATAACAAAAAATGCCAACGGGTAGACGAATTCTGACTGGCTTCTTAGCACTACAGCAATTTCGCGTTTTATCAGTGCCAACAATCGGCCGTTTTCAATAGTAGCCAGGCTCATGAACTCACACTTTCATTAAATTCGTGACTTTCATTAAAATCAAAGGTCGATTTTGCTGGCTCTAACATTAATTCTTGCAAATCATGGATACCTGCAATTGTTTGATGGGAAGTGACTAATAACATTCCCTTATTTCTTAAATGAATATTACAAGCATCTTCCATCCAACTTTGACCAAAGGTATCTAGAGCGACCATCGGCTCATCTAATATCCAAAATTTAACAGGCTCTGTAATCAACCTAGCTAAAGATACTCGACGCTTTTGCCCTGCAGACAAATTACCTACAGGTTCATCAATATAGCCACTAATCGATAATTGCTCTAATGCATCTCGCATTCTTATTTCAAAACTCTCCTTGTCAGCATTTGCTGAGCGTAACCCAAAATAGAAGGCCAAATTTTGGGCAATAGTTAATTTTGGTTTTAAACCTAACTTATGACCTAAATATAATATATCTGAGAAAAATTGATTATGATTCGAATCCACAGGCTTATCATTATAACAAATTTTGCCTTTATACCTTTGGCTAAGACCACATAAACAGCGGATCATAGAGGTCTTGCCCGAGCCATTAGTTCCTCTTATTTGCAATGCTTTTCCATCAGATAGCGTAAAACTTACCGTGGGAAATAAAGGCATTTCATTCCTAAAAACAGACAGGTCTTTTACACTAAACTGATTGATTTTCGAAAGTACTCAGATGGGCTACTAAACTGCCGATATAATATACTATATGACGTCTTAGTTGTAGCATTTAGGCAAGGTAAAGCAATCATTCCAATGGCAATTCAACCACTTAATTCTGAGCAACAGAACATAGCGATAGACAATAGGATTAATCCATTTTCTAATGCGCAATTAATTAATAAACTTTTAAATCCTGAAATTAAAGCGTTGATCGAACAATATTTTAATCTACCGTTACTATTAGAAAAAGTAATCATTCAGCAAAATCACGGTATTTTAATTACACTTAAACCAAATAACAGCCGTGTTCAAGAACAAAACCTACCAATTCTAATAAAATTATCTAGCCAGTTGCCAAGCGACTTAGACAAATTAATCAAACAGTTAGAAAGTTCTGGGAAAATATCGATTACTATCACCAAAAATCAACAAGTTCAGATTAACATTTCAACTCCTAACCAATTAAAAACATCTCCACCAAATCTGCCAGTTCAATCTAATCTGTCAGTTCAACCAAACCAAACGCTTACGCTAGTTTTCCAAAAATCTGAAATTGCACCGTCTGGACAACTGATCCTGAGTCAACCAATAGTTTTATCTCAGCCAACCGTCACAGTTTCAGCAACAACTATTACACCCGTTAATACATTAGATTTGAGTAAAGATATCGGAAAAATTGCCTCGAGTTTGATTTCAATGCAGTCAAATCCCGCTAATAAACTTTCAACTGAATTTCTGGCAATCGAATCCTCGGCTTCACAACTAAAAGAAACACTTTTGACTCTGATAAATTCCTCAAAGGTATTCAATAACTATGTTAAACAAATTGAAAATATGGGTACGCATAAGGATATTATTTTCGACATGAAAGATATTGAATTTGTTAAAACATCATCCAGCGAATTAATTACAAATCTAAAGACTATAAACATTCAAATTCAAAAGTTATTCGAAAGAATAGATAAGCCATTAGCGTTAGAAAAACTAACACAACAGAAAACAACAGAAAACACTAAAAATCTTGTGTCAAGATTGATAAAAAGCGGAAACCTATTTGAAAATTCCTTAAAACAACAAACTATTAAAAATGATGCACGTCCACTCAATACTTCATCTAAAGTGCCTAGCGATAACAAATTAGTACTTAATCAACTAATCGTTCAGTTAGAAAAGTTGCTAGTGGAAATAAATCGATATACAGAAAAACCAATCACAACTAACCAAATTGAAAGAATTGAAAAAGCTCTCCTTACTCAAGTTGAAAATTTCACAGCTTTAGAACAACATCAAATAGAAACCGGCAAGAAAAATGTAATGCAAAAATTGCAGGCTCACCAAGAGCTACTACAAAATTTGATTAAAATTAATCAGTCACTCCAAGGGAATATAAAAAGCAGCTTACAACACATAGAACAAAATCAACTTCATAGTTTAAAAAGTGAACAATTTAACTTTCAACAGTTTTTAGTTGATTTACCAATTAAACAAAATGGCATGATCGATTCTTTCGAAATGCGTTTTGAAAGCCAAAACAAAAAAACTAATTTAGTAAAAAATAAATATTGGAAAGTTGTTGTGAGATTTGACTTAGAACCACTTGGTCCTATGTTTGCAGAAATTCAGTTCGAAAATGAAAGGCTATCAACTCAACTATTTGCGCAAGAAAAAAAAACTGCAAATTTAATTAATCAACACTTACCAACCCTACGGAAGTCATTATTTAGTGCGGGTGTAAATGTTAAAAACGTTTCAGGTAGCCAAGGTAACATCCCTGAAAACCTTTGTGGTCAAGATAAACCTAGTATTGATACTCACGCTTAAAATAATGAATTCCTACAACATTAACAAACCAAAGCTTAACTCAGTTAGAAAAGTGGCCGCACTCAAATACGATGGTAAAAATACGCCTAAGATTGTCGCCAAAGGCGATGGAGAGTTAGCACAAAAAATAGTTTCACTTGCGAAAGAAAATGACGTACACATTCATTACGATCCTCTTTTAATTGATGTACTAAGTCGATTAGAGTTAGATGAAGAAATTCCGGAAACGTTATTTTTGGCGGTGGCTAAAATCATCGCATTTGCTTATTACCTACAAGGGAAACATCCTAATAGCCCTATTAATTCAACTATAGATGATACTTTAACTTTAGAACATAAAAACTTAAAAGAACAAGATTAATATTAAAATTTTATACTAACAAAAGCCTTACCATCCCCACAGCAAGTATTAGTAACTATCCAAAGCCTGACGAATATCCGCAATTAAATCCTCAACATCTTCAACACCAACCGATAAACGAACCAAGCTATCTGAAATCCCAAGGCGTTTACGAATATCTTTAGGAACCGAAGCATGAGTCATCAACGCAGGATGATTACTTAAACTCTCAACGCCTCCTAAACTTTCTGCTAATGCGAACAACTTTAGATTTTTCATAAAGGCACTGGCTTTTTTAAGACCGCCTTTTATAACTACTGAAATCATGCCACCAAAACCTTCCATTTGCTCCTCAGCTAAATCGGCTTGAGGGTGACTTGCAAGCCCAGGGTAATAGACTTTTTCAATTTGATTATGAGCAGTTAACCACTGCGCGATTCGCATGCCCGACTCATTATGTTGCTTCATTCTAAGTGCTAAAGTCTTCAGTCCTCGAAGTGCTAAAAAGCTATCAAATGGTCCTGCAATCGCTCCGGTAGAATTTTGTAAAAAGGCTAAGTCTTCAGCTAGTTTTTCATTATCGCCAACTACTGCAACACCGCCCACCATGTCAGAGTGACCATTGATGTATTTAGTGGCAGAATGCATGACAATATCAAATCCATAATCTAAAGGACGTTGATTGTAGGGTGTAGCAAACGTGTTATCCGCTACGGCTATGATCCCTAATTCTTTTGCGAGTGCAGCAACTGCTTTTAAATCAACCAGCGTTAGCATTGGGTTAGTTGGCGTTTCTACCCATAACATTTTAGTATTTGGCTTGATCGTAGCTCTTAAAGCATCGATGTCGCTCATATCGACAAAATCAAATTCAACTCCCGCACTGCGCTTACGAACTTTATCAAATAATCGAAATGTTCCACCATACAAATCATCCATCGCTAAAACATGATCGCCAGAGTCAATTAATTCGAGAATAGTCGATGTAGCGGCCATGCCAGAAGCAAACGCAAACCCCCGTGTGCCATTTTCTAAACTAGCAATACATCGCTCATAAGCAAACCTAGTAGGATTTTGAGAGCGAGAATACTCATACCCCGTATGCTCGCCAGGTGCTGATTGAATGTAGGTCGATGTTTGGTAAATCGGAGGCATCACTGCGCCTGTTCTTGGATCGGGATGTTGTCCGCCATGTATCACTTTTGTGGCAAATTTTAAGCCTGACTTTTCTACTTTGTTGTCATCGATCATCGTTGTGCCTTCTTTATTAAATTGATTGTTTTTAGTTTGCTTATTTTATTAGTCGATACTAAATTGCATAAGTTGATTGTCGTAGCAATGATTCGCCCTGTCAAATTAATGCTAATAGTTAATGTTGATGACCGCCCACCCCATGCGCGTGACCATGAGTTACTTCTTCACTGGTTGCGGCCCTCACGTCAACAATTTTAACGGCGAAAGTCAGAGTCTTTCCAGCAAACGGATGGTTAAAATCAACTACCACCATAAATTTACCCGGTTTAACCACGGTCACTCGCTTATTGCCTTGCTCCGTATGAACCACTCCAACCATGCCTTTCTTCCACTTTATTTTCGATTTTTTGCTCATACCTTGCAGATGTTTCATCGGAATTTTTTGCTCTGAATTATCTTTAGGCATACCATAGGCTTCTTTTGGCGCTAAAGTAACATCAAACTCATCATCTTTAGACTTACCTTCCATTGCTTTTTCAAGCCCTGCAAGCAAACCATTATGACCATGTAAATATGCCATAGGTAAACCTGTTGTAGAGTCTTCTAGCACCTTATCTTCTGTATCAGTCATTTTATAAACAAACTGCACGACAGTATCTTTCTCAATTTTCATTTTGTTAAACTCCTAAATCTTCAATTCTTAAATCTATTGTTAGCAGATTGACTCTAATTTCCGCTATTATACGCAAATATTCATTGACCTAAACATCAATCCACTTAGATTAAAAGAAGAATAAAAACCTAACTCACTATGCCTATTTTAATAAAACACCAAAATGATATTGCTTCAAGTCGATTTGAAATCACTAATACCAGACTAACCATTGGTCGCTCAGCAAAAAATACGCTTTTGATTGACGATCCTTCAGTTAGCCAATTTCATGCAATCATTGATACAAAAGAGCTAAAAGATGGTTCATTGATCTACTTTATACAAGATTTAGAAAGTACTAATCAAACCTTAGTCAACAACCAACCCATTACTCAACATCTTTTATGTGATCAAGATATTATCAATATCGGATTACATGAGTTTAAATATATTGATGAAAATACCGAGTCCCTAGCAGCTACTAAAGCATTTAAGAAGAGTTGGATACCAGGTGTTTTGATATTGAAAGACTAATTTGATCTTTTGAGAAAAACTGTGCATTAGCACCATATATGA
>CAZRPK010000042.1:0-22845 GCA_964601915.1 uncultured Kangiella sp.
CTTTGTACTGATAATGAATCGCCTTATTTTACCTATAAGCCTATCGACTAATTCTTCCAATGTCGTTTCTATTCGCCTACCTGGCAGCAAGTATATCGCTAACAGATTGCTACCTATGTGTGCGCTAGCTTCAACAAATTCAGCGTTATCAAATATAGTTGATAACGATGATATAAAAGCTTCCACTCAGGGTCTATTAGCGCTTGGCTATCAGTTGAAATACAAAAACAATACGTTAAATGTTAGTCCAAGACTAACAAAAGATATATCGATAAATCCTATCTCTTTAAATACAAAGCACAGCGGAACTTTTTCAAGGTTTGTTACTGCAATTGCAGCGTTAGAGTCAGTGCCAGTTGAAATATATTGCTCAGCAAAGATGGCGACGCGCCCAATGAAAGAGTTATTTGATGCCTTAAGGGAGTTAGGCGTTGATATTGAAAGTGAAAACGATCGCTTGCCTGCAATTGTTAAGGGGGCGATTAAAACCAACGCTTGTAAGATTGATGCAAGTCGTAGTAGTCAATATTTGAGCGCATTATTGATTATTGCACCACTTTTAGAGAAGGGATTAACAATAACTCTTATAGGCAAACAGGTATCTAATGCTTATGTTGATATGACGATTGATTTAATGAGCCGAATGGGCGTTAATGTTGTGCGCTCTGAAAATCAAATTAGCGTAGCTACAGGTCAAAAATACTTTGGAATTGAATATTGCGTTCCTTGTGATCCTGTTTCTTCGTCCTACTTTATGGGATTTACAGCAATTTCTGGTCAAACAATTAGAATTGAAGCTTTTGATCATCATTCTATACAGGGAGAGGCTCAATTTTACAAGGTGCTAGAAAAAATGGGTGTGCAGTTTGAAATGGATGATACCAGTTTAACCATTATTTCTAATGGCGACTTAAAAGGGATTGAAGTGGATATGGGGGAGATGCCTGATGTGGTGCAAACGCTAGCGGTTATTGCAAGTTATGCAACAGGAAAAACGTTGATTAAAAACATTGCTCATTTGGCGTTTAAAGAATCAGATAGAATAAAAGACACGGCAACCGAGTTACAAAAAGCTGGAATAAAGGTTGAGGTAGGAGATGATTACTTGTTGATTGAAGGTGGTCAACCAATAGCTACAGAGATCGAAACTTATGACGATCATAGAATGGCAATGAGTATGGCGTTACTTGGTACTAAAACGGATGGTATCGTTATTAAAGATGCCAATGTTGTAAATAAATCATTTCCAAGTTATTGGAATTTGTTAGCTCAAGTTGGTTTGCAGTCAAAAGTTGGAGGAACTACATCTGATGAATGAGAAAAATTCAAAAGATGTTAAGTCTAATGAGATTGCTCAAGGATTTGATCATCTAAGAGAAGAAATAGACGATATTGATAAAGCGTTGGTAAAATTAATTTTTCAACGACTCAAAGTAACCAAGGAGATTGGCGAGATAAAGTCAGATCTTGGGCTAGCTTTGTATCACCCCGAAAGAGAAGCTGAGTTGATTAAGAATAAACGAAGCTATGCTAAAGAGCTTGGTCTGTCACCGGATTTGATAGAAGATGTGATTCGACGGATCATTCGTGATTCATATAAAAGTCAGAATGCTCAACGTGTGGCATCTTTAGAAACGGAATCTAAGGAAGTTTTAATCATTGGAGGGCAAGGACAGTTCGGAAAATTGTTTGGTGATTTATTTAAAAAAAATGGTGACAAGATAAGTATCATTGAAAAGCAAGATCGATTGGATAGCGAGGAAACTCTTACAAAAATTAAAAAAGCGGATTTGGTTTTAATCTCTGTACCAATAAACGTGACTTTATCTGTGATTGCTGAAGTGGCAAAAATGTTGAAACTCTATAATCCAAACTGCCTCTTAGCGGATGTGACCAGTATTAAAAATCAACCTGTACAAAAAATGTTGTCTCAACACCAAGGCGCAGTTGTTGGACTTCATCCGATGTTCGGACCCGATATTGAAACCTTTGCTAAACAAACGGTTGCTGTTTGCCATGGTCGTTTAAAAGCAAATTATCAATGGCTGTTGGATTTATTATCTAAAAAGGGTATTAACTTAGTTGATGTAGAATCAAAAACTCACGATGACTTGATGTCAATTATTCAGGTGTTGAGGCATTTATCAACGGTAGCTTATGGTAATCACTTAAGACATGAAGATATTGACCTGAATAAAATATTAGCGTTAAGTTCGCCTATCTATCGTTTAGAGTTAATTATGGTTGGTCGATTATTTGCTCAAGATCCTGTTCTTTATAGTGATATAATATTTTCTGATAAGCATAATATAAAGATGATTAAACGTTTTATTAATCGAATTTCTGAAACGCTCTCTTTTGTAGAAAAGGATGATAAACAATCGTTCATTCAGTCTTTTAATGAGACGAAAGAATGGTTTGGAGAGTTTGCAGATAAGTTTGCTAAAGAGAGTAATCATTTGATTGCTAAAGCGGGTGATGGTGGTGGTGTTTTATGAGTGGTGATAGTTTAGGTAAGTTATTTAAAGTGACTAATTGGGGTGAATCCCATGGCGTTGCTATTGGTTGTGTGATAGAAGGTTGTCCAGCCAATTTAGAATTATCTGAAAGTGATATTCAACCATTCTTAGATAGGCGTAAGCCAGGACAAAGCGATATTGTTACTCAACGCAAAGAGTCCGATCAAGTTGAAATTCTCTCGGGTATTTTTAACGGAAGAACGACAGGAACAGCCATTAGTTTGATGATTAAAAACGAGAATAAAAAATCAAAAGATTACAATGAATTTGCAAAATTGTATCGTCCTAGCCATGCTGATTTTACTTACCAAAATAAATACGGAATTCGAGACCCAAATGGAGGCGGGCGAAGTTCCGCACGTACGACTGCAGCAAATGTTGCCGCGGGAGCTGTAGCCTATAAAATATTAGCTCAGCAAGGTATTGAAATACTATCTTGGGTACATAGTGTTGGAGATATAACTTCAGCCACTGACATTGACATTGAAAAGGTGACTCATGATGCGATTGAATGTAATGCTGTAAGATGCCCAGATCAAAAGACTGCAGAATTAATGCATCGCAAAATTTTGGAAATTAGAAAAGCTGGCGACACTATTGGTGGTGTAGTTAAATGTATTGTTAAAAATATGCCGATTGGTTTAGGTGAACCATTATTTGATAAACTTGAAGCTGATTTAGCAAAAGCAATGTTATCTATTAATGCGAGTAAAGGTTTTGAGTTTGGATCTGGCTTTGAAGGAGCTAAAATGCTTGGCAGTGAGCATAATGATATCTTTTATAAAGATGTTTCTTACAGCGAAACGGGGAAAGTGAAAACTCATTCCAACTATTCTGGTGGTATTCAAGGCGGAATTTCAAACGGTATGAATTTAGATTTTAAAGTTGCTTTTAAGCCCGTTGCTACCATTATGAAAAAACAAAAAACCCTGACAGTGGACGGCGATGATATAGAGTATCACGGTAAAGGTCGACATGATCCTTGCGTCTTACCTAGAGCTGTTCCTATCGTTGATGCAATGACTGCGCTGGTTTTATGTGATCATTGGTTACGATTTAAAACTTATCAATAAATGTCTCGAATTTCTTTAAGACAACGTATTACCACTGAATGGTTTACATGGGCGAGTTTGGCGATTGTTAGTGCGTTGCTAGAGGGTGGTGTATTAGGCGTCATAGTAAAAAATGGTTTTGCAGGTCAGGTCAATTCAAACCTATTAAATTTTTCGGTAGCTCTGGTAACTGGAGCGCCATATTTTTCTAATTTACTTAGTGTTTATTGGGTCAATTTGAGTCGCGGTAAAAGTAAAGCTAGGATGGTTTCGGATCTGTCTTTAGTTTTTTGCCTCTGTGCTTTTTTGATGGGCTTTGTTCAATTTAACGAATTGGGTTTGATTTTTTTTATATCCTTATTAATTGTTGCTCGTATTTGTTGGTCAGGAGTCTTAACGGTTCGCTCAAATATCTGGAGAGCAAACTATCCTCGTTACATTCGAGGAAAAGTGACTGCGAAATTGGCTACACTCGCTTCAATCATTATGTCGTTAACCGCTATTTCAGTTGGCTGGTTGCTAGACAAAAATTTTCAGTTATTCCAAATTATATTTATTGTATTATCTATTCTTTCTATTTTTGGCGCTTATCAATATAGAAGCTTAGCGGTCAGATATCAATTAAAAGAAATTGTAGTAGAAAATAACAACCAGAATAAAACCACAATAAAATCAGTTTTTTCGATCCTAAAAACAAATAAGCCATTTGCTAAATATATGCTATCCATGTTTATCTTAGGGAGTGGCAACCTAATGTTTATGGCTCCAATGATTGTCTATTTAAATGAACATACGCAATTATTAAAATTAGAACAAATATTAATTTCAACCGCTATTCCGCTCGCATTAATTCCAATTGCGGTTAATTGGTGGGCAAAGTTGCTAGATGGAAACCATATTTTTTATTTTAGGAGTATTCATAGTTGGGCATTTGTTATAGCTCTTATTGTTTTTCTTTTCGCTCAAGTGACATTGTTAACGTCGCTGTATTATATAGCCTCAATAATTTATGGGATAGCCATTGCTGGTGGAGTCATAGGATGGAACTTGGGTCATAATGATTTTGTAGGCAAAGGTAGTCCAATGGATTATATGGCTATTCATGTAACGTTAACAGGCGTTAGAGGATTGTTTATGCCGATAATAGGGATTTCTCTGTATCAGTATTTAGAAACTTCACATCCTGGATTAGGAAAATGGGCGTTATTATTACCTCTTAGCTTAACAACCATTGGTGCTTTGCTATTTATTTATTTTCATTCTAAAAATAAATAGCAACTAGAGTGAATGATTAAAGTTGAGTTATCTTGATGTTACTAATATCGGATTGACTCAATTCTGATTCTTCAAAAGAAGGAGCGTCAAATAGTAGCTCACTATTTTTATTATCACTATATTCGTCTTTATGTTTACTATTGAAATTCAAATTCTCAAAGGTAAATAAATCTGTATCTAATAGATGAGATGCTACAACGTTTGACATTGAACGAAAAATAGTTTGAATTCTATTCGGATATTGAGTTTCCCATTGATGTAACATTTTCTTCACTTGTTTTCTTTGTAGGTTTTCTTGTGAGCCACAAAGGTTACATGGAATGATTGGGAATTTTTTCAAGAAGGAATATTTTTCAATATCGCTTTCTTTGGCGTAAGCTAACGGACGTATAATTGTATTTCTTCCATCATCACTCTTTAGTTTTGGAGGCATTGATTTTAATTTACCGCAAAAAAACATATTCAAAAATAAAGTTTCAACCATATCATCACGGTGATGACCAAGCGCAATTTTGGTAATGTTATTTTTTTCTGCCCAGTTATAAATAATGCCGCGTCGTAATCGAGAACAAAGTGAGCAGGTAGTTTTACCTTCTGGAATTTTGTCTTTAACGATGGAATAAGTATCTTCTTCTATTACTTCAAAATTAACATCAATCGATTTTAAGTATTGTGGGAGAATTTCTTCGGGGAATCCTGGTTGTTTTTGATCAAGGTTAACAGCAATAATTTCGAAACTAATAGGGGCTTTTTTTTGTAAACTAGAGAGTATGTCTAAAAGGGTATAGCTATCTTTGCCTCCAGATAAACAAACCATTATTTTGTCACCATTTTCAATCATATTAAAGTCAGCTATCGCTTGCCCAACATTTTTATGAAGTATTTTTGATAACTTGATTAAATTTCCGCTATCAGTGGCTGGTTTTGTATTATTCATTTCTATTGACCCAAGCTATAGACAATTCCAGCAATACACCAAGAAGCCCTTCAAAAATCATAGATGACTCAATTCATTAATTGATGTTTTTAATTCAGATAAGTCAACTTGAGATAAAAGCCTCTGCACTGATATGTCGGTAGGGATCTGACCATCGACAATAATATTAGCTAGACTGATTGTCGGGTAAATAAATCGCTTAAACATAGGCAATACGTTACTATAATATTGATGTAGAATATCTTTTTTTGCTCTTGCCCTTTGTGCCATGTCTCGCTTTAAACGTCTTTCTAAGCAAACTTCTTGTGGTGTTTCAACAAAAACTTTAAGCGTCGCTCTTTCAAATAATTTGTGATCGTAAAGCGCATGAATACCCTCAATAATGATAATTGGACTAGGTTTAACGCTTTCATTGTGCTTTAGACGACTATGGGTCGCAAAATCGTAGAGAGGCATATGAATAGGTAGCCCAGAAAATAAGTTATCTATATGCACTTTTAGTAATTTAAAGTCTAACGCATTAGGGTGGTCAAAATTAGTCGCGGGGTTCGACTCGTTAGGAACTTGAGGTAAATCGTAATAATAGTGATCTTGGCTGATTAAACAAGCTGATTCTTCACCAAAAATGAAGTGCAAACGTGCTAGCAATCCTTTTGCGATCTGAGTTTTTCCAGATGCTGAGGCTCCAGTGATAAGAATCAATTGCATAACGTGGTTGACTAAGGAAGTAATCGAGTTAAAAAGGGGATTATAAAGCAATTTTAACTAAAAATGTGAGCAAATAACGGGATAAAAAAACATTCTGAAATAACTTGAGTCTAACCTAGCATTACGGTAGATTAGCGCCTGTTGAATTTCTTGTTTCAAGAAGTATACTACGCGCCCGTAGCTCAGCTGGATAGAGTAATCGGCTTCGAACCGATTGGTCGGGAGTTCGAATCTCTCCGGGCGCGCCATTTCTCATGTTATCATTCGTTTATCTCTGATGTTATTAAATACTGGTTCTAGTAAAGCATGTTAATTCCTTATGATTCATTATCCGAAGATGCGTTATTCTCCGTCGCTAAAGAATGGGTAATAAGTAAAACTGTTGATATTGAAGAACAGCCAAATGTAGAAAAATGGACGCAAGATGTTGTCAAGAAAATCAAAGTTGGAGAGTTGCTGATTGAGTTTTCTGAAGAAAATCAATCGGTTACAATAAAAACTCCAGAAGAAATTAATTTTGAAACTAGTGAAGATATTGATCATTAATGCATGGTTTAAGGGCGAATAAAAAAGTGAATTCGGATAAACAAAAAAGTAAAAAGTCGCAGAATCAAAATACCACGATGAGTATGAACAACTATGTTCTACGACGAGTTGCGTATGCACTGACTTTGAATATAAAAGGTATGCTGGATATTTTGGCTCTTGTAGATTATTATTTGTCGGCTTCGGAATTGAAGGGCTACCTATTGAAGGACGAGCAAGAAGGGTTTGTGCCGTTGCCTGATTATATTTTGATTATATTTTTAGATGGTTTAATTGTACAAAAACGTGGAAAGAGGGAAGGAGCGGAAAATCTATCTCAACAAGAACGAGTTAAATTGAGTAAAAAAGAAGATTTAAGCAATAATCAATTACTCACTAAACTGAAAATTGCCTTTAATCTAAAAGCGGAAAATTTAATAGAAGTACTACAAGGTGCCGACTTTAGAGTTTCTAAAGGTGAGTTAAGCGCATTTTCGCGAAAACCTGAACATCGTAATTTTAGGCCGTGCGGTAATCAGTTGATTCGAAACTTGCTTACGGGGTTAACGTTAAGGTTTCGTGCATCGAAAGATAATTAAGATAACAATGTAGACCAAGGGATAGTAGAAAGTCCACCAATTATCCCACCAAACACACCGCCCCAAATTACCAACCAACCAAGATGTTCTTTGATCATTTTTTGTACAATTTCTTTTACCATCAAAGGTGTTAATTCGTCTAGTCGTTGATCAATAATTTCAGTGATTTTAGATTGTATTTCATCTGAGGATTCGCTATTGCCCAGTTCGTCTGAAAGTAGCTGTTTAAATTTTTCCGATTGTATCATTTCAACGAGAGACACTTTCATATTTTCAATAAAAGGTTCTCTCAGCGGGTGTAATGCTTCTTCGCCGCCAAACATGCCGAGCATTCCGCCAAATGAAGAATCCATAATAACACTGACTAATTTATCAAACGCTGGATCAAGGTCGACTTTTTCAATGACTGGAGCGAGATGCTTATCCAATTGATTGCTTCCAGAGCTTTGCATAAATTTTGAAATATTTTCCTGTGTAAAAAACTCATTCATCATCATGTTTCTAATGGCGGATTTAAACTCATTAAATCGCATGGGGATCACGCCAGAACCATAGAGTCCTGGCACCTTTTCAAATAGCATGTGGATCGCTAACCAGTTGGTTATTGCGCCAGAAAAGGCAAATAATCCAATCATAGAAAGTATTGTATTATTCATAAAATGACCCAGTATCATTAAAGATATGGCTAAAAGGTTGGTAATTAGGCTTTTATTCATTAGTTTTCACTTCTATTCTTCAGTTTTTTGTTTAAATTCACAGAGATCTTCAATAACGCAAGAACCGCACCGTGGTTTGCGCGCGATGCAGGTATAGCGACCATGTAGTATCAACCAATGATGAGCATCCATCATAAATTCTTCAGGGATAAATTTTACTAGTCTTTTTTCCACCTCAACTACATCTTTTCCTTTAGCAATCGCTGTTCTATTTGAAACTCTAAAAATATGCGTATCAACCGCCATAGTGGGGTGTCCAAAAGCAGTGTTAAGGACAACATTGGCTGTTTTACGTCCTACTCCAGGCAGTGCTTCAAGGGATTCTCGATTATCTGGTACTTCTGACTGATGTAGGTCAACGAGCATTTTACAGGTTTTGATCACATTTTTTGCTTTAGTATTATAGAGACCGATGGTTTTGATGTATTCGCTTAGTCCTTTAATACCTAGCGCATAAATTAGTTCAGGCGTGTTAGCTATAGGGTAAAGTTTTTTAGTGGCTTTATTGACTCCCACATCCGTGGCTTGTGCTGATAATATCACCGCAATTAACAGTTCAAAAGGCGAAGTGTACTCCAACTCAGTTGTCGGGGTTGGATTTTCATTCCGGAGTCTTTCAAAGATTGTTTGGCGTTTGATTTTATTCATTAGCGAATTCTATTGCAGATAGCGTTTGTTAGGCAACTGATATCTTGATACCATTTTCTTCAAATTAAACACTAAGAACAAAATTATGTCCGCAATATTCAAATTAATCAGTTCAAATGGTTAGGCAAAAGGTAACCCGTTTTCCCTGCTTCTAGTATATTCTCAGGTATCGCAGATATAAATTTGTATAACAGTTCCTCTTCTTTTGAAAAGTTAGAAGGTGTTTGGGTTGATGCTTTTTATACTGATTTAATCGGTATAACTACTTGGGTAATACAAAATAATGGAGTATTTGAAATAACTTCATATTTTGGCTGTTTTTGTCAGGTAATTTTTCTTTGATGGATAGCACTAAAAATGAATATAATGCAACAATGCTTAGGCTTTTCTGGCAATTTTAGTGGGTTCGCAGTTTTAGACTCTGTAAATAATACCGATGACCGTATGACGCTAGTATTTGGAAATGATTCTATTGGTGGATTATCACAACCGATTAAACAATAATTGGAACTAATAATAGATTATTGAATAATCGCCTTAGCTAATTCTGTCACTTTGCGAATAGTTGACTCTGGTGCTCTTTCGATAAGTTTTATTTCTCTATCGTCAAAATCTAGTGATTTCATTTGGTGAATCAATACAGATCCTTTTGTAGATGTTTCTTTTGGTAAAACTACTTCCAATTTCATTTTACGTATTGTGCTAGTAATAGGAGCTACAACTGCAAATCCGGTATGCTCATTAAACATTTTTCGTGAAATAACAAATGCAGGTCGTCGCTTCATAATTTCTTTATCTGCACTTGGATTAAAATCAAGCGAAACGATATCACCTTTGTCTGGAATATACATTAAACCTCCTTACCAGAGGGTTTAGCATCAATCCATTCCCGATCTTCTTCCGTTACTTTAAAGCACTCTTTTGGACTACCGGCTAAAAGTACTTCAAGGCTTAGCTCTTCTTCAATGGGCGTTAAAATTATCTTATTGTTTTTAATAGACATATCAAGCTTTGAGCCAACCTTTAAACCTAAAGTATTTATAATTGCCTTTGGAATGCTAACAATATTGGCACCACCAGATTGTCTAACAGCTATTGCGGTCATAATAAAATCTCCATACATCTGAAAATAGTTATACTATTATATAACATTAAAAATGTTTTACAATAGTATAACTTGTTATTTAGACTTCTCAGTTAAAGTTTGTTAGGCAACAGATATCTTGATACCATTTTCGCCTAATTATTAACTAAGACCAAATTTCATGTCCTCAATTTTTAAATTAATCAGTTCAAACGACTGGGAAGAAGCTAAAATTAATGGAATTCTTCCAAAATCTGAAAAAGATATTAGTGCTGGCGGTTATCATGTTTACCAGTTTGATGATCTTGAAACCGTTTGTAAGTTAGGCTTTAATGTCAAAGATTATCCAATGGCTTTAGAGCTAGAACCTAGTAGCTTAATTGCTCAATTAACTTGGCATCAGCCAGATCAAAAAAGAGCTTGGAAAGAAGGTGTGATTAAGATCGGTGATATTTACGCGGATTTGGTGATGAATATTTATAGTTTTGAATGGGGTGATACTAATGGGATCACTTGCTGTAAAATAGTGGGTGAATAAAGATCTAATATTTAAATCAATGTTGATTAGAGCAAATATGGATTTTAGATCAAACACTTATTTGGAGAATAATATAAATGCAAAAGCAAGTTATCAATATAAATAGTGAATTTGATGGTGGAAATATCCACTGTTTGAAAAATGAACAATTTGACGATATACAGTTAGAAATTAAAATAGATAATCAGAGTGATTTTTATCAATGGTTCTACTTTAGAGCAACGGGTGTGCTAGAGCAAAGCTGTCGTTATAAGATTAACAACGCAGGAAAAGCTGCATACACCGACGGTTGGGATGGATATAATGCAGTGGCATCTTATGATCGTAAATTCTGGTTTCGAGTTCCGACTCGTTATGAAAATGGTGTTTTAACCATTAATCATTGCGCTAAATATAACTCTGTTTATTATGCATATTTTGCCCCATACACAATGGAACAACATATCGATTTTATTGCTAGTACATTAGAACATCCTTTAGTTGAGTTGAATGTATTAGGGAAAACCATTGATGGACAAGATATCGATCAATTAACCATCACTTCAGCAGATGACACATCAAAGAAAAAGATTTGGATCCAAGGGCGACAACATCCTGGTGAGACTCAAGCGTCTTGGTGGGCAGAAGGATTTATTTCACGTTTGTTAGATGATAGTGATGCTGTTTCACAAGCACTTCTCAAAAAAGCCGTTTTTTACGTCATACCAAATCTTAACCCCGATGGAAGTAAAAGAGGGCATTTAAGAACCAATGCAGTAGGATCTAATTTAAATCGAGAATGGTTAACACCGACAATGGAAAAAAGCCCAGAAGTCTTTTTGGCGAAACAAATGATGGAAGCAATCGATATTGACATGTGTTTAGATGTTCATGGTGATGAAGGACTTCCTTATAACTTTATTGCTGGGGCAGAAGGTACTAAAGCTTGGTCTGAGAAAAAAGCAAAGTGGCAATCTGATTTCACTGATCGTTTGAAACTTGTTAATCCTGATTTTCAAACTAAAATAGGATATTCGATTGATGCACCAAACACCGCTGATATGACTATATGCACTAATTATATCTCTGAAGCTTTTAATTGTTTGTCTTTAACTTTAGAAATGCCATTTAAAGACACAATTGAAACGCCAAATGAATTAGAGGGGTGGTCGCCAGAGCGGTGTCAAAATCTAGGTGCATCATGTTTAGATGCAATTCTTGCTGTTGTGGATGACTTATAGGTAATTTGTATAAAATTTAAGGGGGGTAAAAGTCATTCCTTAACTCAATTAGAGTTAGGGAATGAAGTCGAGTGCTTTTAAAAGCTATTTTAGTCCTCGTTTGAGGGAGGGGTGGTAGAATCTGATGCTTGCATAGATGTTATATCTTGAGCATGTAGCCCTTTGGGCCCTTCAAAGGTATCAAAAACCACTTCTTGTCCGGCTTTTAAACTTTTATAACCATCCATTTCTATGGTTGAATAATGTGCAAATATATCATCACCACCATCATCAGGACGAATAAAACCATAACCTTTAGCATTGTTGAACCATTTAACTGTACCGGTCGCCATATACAACTCCTTCTATTCCCTTTAAGCGTTAGTATTAATTTAATCCACATGCTTTTTATTGTTGACTCAAATTTAGAGCTAATATTTGTTTAAACTGTGAATATGTCAGCAATTTATGTGAATTTGATCGCTCGACAAGTCTATAAATCGCATATTTTAAATTTAATGTCAAGTAGATTGTGTTTACAAATGTAAGATTCTTAAACAGAATAATTAGATGTCAGAAATTTAATTGTTTTAAGATTCAATTAAAAGTTGAAAAAAGGAAGTTTTTACCCAATAAACTAAAGTAGAATTGTTATACTTGTTAGTAGAATCTGCAGGAATAAACACTTAAAATTCAGTAAAATTATAACAATAACTAAAATTTTCTGGTCGAATTATCAACTAGAAATGATTGTAACCAACGTTTTTACATTGGTTGAAATAACTAAAATTTCCAGCAAATTGTGTATAGGTTGACTAGAATTAACAATGAACGATGATAAAGAAAACCAGAATGAAAGTGGTACTCTTGTTGCAGAGCGCAATCCTGAAACTAAAGAGCCATCGATGTATAAAGTCTTGTTATTGAATGACGATTACACGCCTATGGATTTTGTTGTTGGTGTTTTAAAGGCATTTTTTTATAAAACAAGTGAACAAGCCACAAAAATAATGTTACAAGTGCATTATGATGGCGCAGGAGTTGCTGGTATATTTACTTCTGATATTGCAGAAACTAAAGTGGCCGCAGTGAATGATTATGCAAAAGAATCGGATCACCCGCTCAAGTGTTGTATGCAAATTAGTGAATAGTCAATTAGAATCAGTCTATTAGAATCGGAACTTTGGAAACAGTTATAGAGAGTTTAATTTATGTTAAGTAAAGATTTAGAATTAACATTAAACCTAGCGTTTACTGATGCAAGAGAGCGTCGTCACGAGTATATGACCGTAGAACACCTTCTATTAGCTCTATTAGATAATGCGTTAGGTATTAGTGTTTTGCGCTCTTGTGGCTTGGATATTCCTAAACTGCAATTACAATTACGTGACTTTATTGACGAAACGAGCCAAATTATCCCGGCAGAGGCTGGGGATGTAGAAACGCAGCCAACTTTAGGTTTTCAACGCGTTCTTCAGCGAGCTGTTTTTCATGTTCAATCTTCAGGTAAAAAAGAAGTGAACGGCGCTAATATATTGGTTGCTATCTTTAGTGAGCAGGAAAGTCAGGCCGTTTATTTTTTACAGCAACAAGATGTTTCGCGCTTAGATATTGTAAATTATATCTCTCACGGTATTTCTAAGATCCCCGATTCAGAGTCTAGTGAAGGGTCTGCAACGATAGATGAAGGGCAAGCAGGAACAGCACCTAAGCAAAAGTCAGCGCTAGAGTCTTATACGGCTAATTTAAATGAAAGAGCATCAAATGGCAAAATAGATCCCTTAATAGGTAGAGATGAAGAAGTAGAAAGAACGGTACAAATTTTATCACGGCGAAGAAAAAACAATCCCTTGTTAGTTGGAGAGGCAGGTGTTGGTAAAACGGCAATTGCGGAAGGTTTAGCAAAGAGAATCGTTGATGAAGATGTTCCTGAAGTTATTTCTAACGCACAAATATTTTCACTTGATTTAGGTGCTTTATTAGCCGGCACTAAATATCGGGGTGATTTTGAAAAGCGATTAAAAGCTGTATTAGCGGAATTAAAAGAAATTAAAGATTCGGTTTTATTTATTGATGAAATTCATACCATCATTGGAGCCGGTTCGGCATCTGGTGGCGTTATGGATGCCTCAAATTTAATTAAACCGATGTTAGCCAATGGCGAATTGAAGTGCATGGGTTCCACTACCTTTCAAGAATACCGAGGTGTTTTTGAAAAAGATCGTGCGTTAGCAAGACGTTTTCAAAAGGTTGATGTAGAAGAACCGAGTGTTTTAGATACGATTGATATTTTAAAAGGGTTAAGATCTCGCTACGAAGAACATCATAGTGTTGAGTATAGTGATGCATCATTAAGAGCCGCCGCCAATTTATCTGACCGCTATGTAAATGATCGCCAACTACCCGATAAAGCGATTGATGTGATCGACGAAGCCGGTGCAAATAGACAGTTACAAGCGGAAGAAAACCGCCGTAAAGATATCAATGTTGAAGACATTGAGTTAATTATTGCAAAAATGGCTAAGATCCCAGCTAAATCGGTTTCATCTTCGGATAAAAAGACTCTGAAAAACCTAGAACGTAATTTGAAATTAGTGGTTTTTGGTCAGGATAAAGCGATAGCTACATTAGCTAACTCGATTAAATTAGCTCGTTCTGGTCTTGGTATTGATGAAAAGCCAGTAGGCGCGTTTTTATTGGCAGGACCAACAGGTGTAGGTAAAACAGAAGTTAGTAAGCAGTTAGCCAAAAATTTAGGTGTTGAATTTGTTCGATTCGATATGTCGGAATATATGGAGTCACATACCGTCTCTCGTTTAATTGGAGCACCTCCCGGTTATGTTGGATTTGATCAAGGCGGGTTATTGACAGAAGCAGTGACAAAAACGCCTTATTGCGTGGTTTTACTGGATGAGATCGAAAAAGCGCATAACGATGTCTATAACTTACTACTGCAAGTGATGGATCATGGTTCATTAACTGATAATAATGGTCGAAAGGCAGACTTTAGAAATGTGATTTTAATCTTAACGACTAACGCCGGAGCGTCCGATCTACAGAAATCAAATATAGGATTTCAAAAGCAGTCAAAACAGACTGATTATATGGAAGCCATTAAGAAAACATTCTCACCAGAATTTAGGAATAGATTAGATGCGACTCTTTGGTTTGAACCTTTGAACAAAGAAGTCATTTGCTCTGTTGTAGATAAATTCATCGTTGAACTTCAAAGCCAATTAGATGAAAAAGGTGTTTCTTTAGAGGTGAAGCAGGATGCACGCAATTGGTTAGCAGAGATAGGTTTTGATGAACAAATGGGTGCTAGGCCTATGGCACGAGTTATCAGAGAAAAAATCAAACAGCAGTTAGCCGAAGAATTATTGTTTGGTCGTTTAGCCGGTGGAGGTCAGGTAGTGGTTGGATTTGATAAGAATAAAATTGAATTAACTTTCGATATTTCTACTGAAAAATCATTGGTGATTAAAGAAGTTTAGATTTAATTGACTGTTTAGATGATGTTAAAACAAAAAAGCAGATCAATTGATCTGCTTTTTTGTTTTAGTTATAACTAATTTAACTAGGACTAATAGACTTACCTCGCTCTAAAGGTAATTCTTCCTTTTGACAAATCATAAGGTGTCATTTCAACCGTGACTTTATCGCCTGTTAAAATTCTAATATAATGTTTTCTCATTTTACCTGAGATGTGAGCCGTCACAACGTGACCATTTTCAAGCTCTACTCTAAACATGGTGTTCGGAAGCGTTTCTTGAACCGTGCCTTCCATTTCTATACATTCTTCTTTTGCCATTGCGAGTTTTATAAAACCTTGCTTTGCTAGTTAAAATCGCGGGTATAATGCCTGAATTTTGAGTAATAAGCAAAACTTTTGTCACCACAGTTTAGGTGTTGTTTACCATGTAAAACCTATAAATTGTTATAGTATTGTGAATTTTAATTTGATTTTTACTGCTAGAATAAGTTTATATTTAAAAAAGAGTTGGTACAGATGTTTATCTGTAACTTAAATTAGAGCTGATATTGGAACTTATATGTCTTCATCAATGAAAGAAAATGAAATTACGTCTGAAAAAATATTTTCGAATAGACGACAATTTATCAATAATTTTGCTCTTTCTAGTGCTGGTTTAGTACTTGGGGTATCTGCTTTTTCAAATAATACGAAGGCATTGACAAAGGACTCTGGTTTTACTACGGCGGAGCCATTAAGTAGTGAGTATGTTGTCACTCATCATAATAACTTTTATGAGTTTTCTACGAGTAAAAGTAAACCAGCCAAAATGGCAAAAAATTTTAATCCAGGCAATGATTGGAAAGTGAAAATAACTGGTGAGGTAGAGAAGCCTGGAGATTATACGTTAGAAGATATACTTGCTTTTACCCAAAACCAAGAAAGAATCTATCGACTGAGATGTGTTGAGGCATGGTCAATGGTTATTCCATGGCAAGGGTTTCAATTGAGCGAGCTTATTGCCAAAGTTAAACCTACCAGTAAAGCTAGATTTATAGAATTTAAAACTTTAGAGTCACGCACAACTTTCCCCGGGCAGTCTTCGGGTTCACTCGGATTTAATGCATTACCGTGGCCCTATAAAGAAGGTTTAAGAATGGATGAAGCATTGAATCCTCTGAGTTTTATCGCAACAGGAGTTTATGGTAAAAACTTACCTGGACAAAATGGAGCTCCACTGCGATTGATCGTTCCATGGAAATATGGATTTAAAAGTATAAAGTCGATTGTTTCTATGCGTTTTTTAGAATCACAACCACAGAATACTTGGCATAAAAGTGGTCCAAGGGAATACGGTTTTTATGCTAATGTTAATCCTAAAGTGGATCATCCTCGTTGGAGTCAGGCAAGAGAAAGACGAATTATCGATGAATCTTTTTTTGGTGTAAAGAAAATTGATACACAAATGTTTAACGGATATGGAGACCAAGTGGCTCATATGTATAAAGGTATGGATTTAGTTAGAAATTTTTAGAAAGAGTATATATAAGGTTCTGATTAGAGTTGCTTAAGAAATATGAAACCGTCTAATTTAAGTTACAAATTATTAAAAGTATCCATTCATTTATTTTCGTTTATGCCTTTAGGATATATGGTTTTTGCGGTTGTTACTCAAAGTCGTTTATTAGGCGCAGATCCTCAAGAAAAAGTACTGCACTTAATGGGGGTTTGGTCACTGATTTTTCTATTAGTGACATTGACTTTAACACCAATAAACCGAATACTTAAATGTCCGATAATTATTCGATTTAGGCGAGCTTTTGGGCTTTATTCTGCTTTTTATTTATTACTCCACATCACTACATTTTTCGTTTTCTATTTAGAGCTAGATATTGCTCAGCTATTAGAGGAAACAATTGAAAGACCTTATATAACCTTAGGAATGTTAGCGGCTATTCTAATGATGTCTTTAAGTTTCACATCAACAAAAGCCATTCAAAGAAAAATGGGTGTTAAATGGAAACAACTACATCAATCTATTTATCTCATTGGTGCTTTGGCTATCGCTCATTTTATTTGGCAGAGTAAGTCAGATCTTAATGAACCACTTTGGTATCTCATCTGGCTAATTTTTGTTTTAGGATATAGGCTTTTTTATAAATATAAAACGTCTCAAGGGTAAATCCTAATATTGACTAATTTAGCTAAAAGCGATCATGATTTTCTCAAAATAAATTTTCTATATTGTAATGGGCTTTTACCATAATCTGATTTGAAACCTCGCCCAAATACATTTGCAGAATTAAATCCAATTTGTTGTGCTATTTGCTCAATTGACAGGGAAGAATTAGCTAGAAAATGTTTTGCTAATTGTAAGCGGTATTTTTGAACATATCGCATCGTAGTGAGTCCTGTTACTCTTTGAAACCGTCTTGATAAATTACGTGTACTAACATTTAACTGTTCTGCTAAATTCTCTAATGAAAGATCTTTATTAAATTGATTACGAATCTTTTCGATTACAGCTTCCACTAATGGATCTGAACGGTTAGTTGCTATATTTCTTCCTTTAAACCAATCTGTTTCATTAAATTCATAATATTTTGCGCATAGTTGTACTGCCTTTTTTCCACAGAACCTTTCGATCATTATCATCATGACTTCTAAACTAGAGCGAACACCAGTCGTACAAATTAAGTTATCAGTTTCACTAATTGCCAATTTTTCGTTAATATTAATGTTAGGAAAGTGATGTTTAAATGATTTAGCAAATGCTTTGTGAATGGTTGCTTCTTTACCATCTAATAAACCAGCGGTTGCCATATAAAATTGTCCAGTATTAACGCCAATGATTATAGCGCCACCTTTATGTTGTTTTCTTAACCACTCAAGTGCTTCAGTTTGTTGCTCTATTTGAGCAACATCTGGACGCCAAAGTGCTGGAATTGTAATCATATCGTATTGCTTTTGATCTAAACGTTTTGTTTCTATTCTTAAACCACTAAAATTAACTGCATTTTGATTTGATAGACCTAAGTAAGAAATATCAAAGCTAGAATAATTTGCGTTATAATGTGGCTTCCAAAAAAAATCAATCGCGCTATAAATTTCTGCCGGTGTCATTATGGTGCTTAGCCAAGCATCGTTAGGGATTAAAAAAGCACATTTAACTCTGTTGTCTTTATTCATTATAACTATTTTGCTCAATTTATGGCTGAATTAGTATTAAAGTTGTCTTTATTCGGGGAATATAACCTGCTCTCATCTGTTAATCTACTTTATTCCTGCATCGGATAAAATTTGGCAAAAATAAGCTTTTGCTAATATAAGTAATTAATCACTCAAGATTGATGCTAGGAAGTAGATATATTGAAGTAGACATATTACTGATAATAATAAAATGATGGGCTAATAGGCGAGTAGCACAGCTTGTTTAACCAGAAAATAAGGTAATTAGAAAACTAACAATAATTAACTTTTAATCGTAGGAGATTGAATAATGATAAAACCTAACAAACTATTAGTTTCAGTGGCAGTCAGTATGGCGCTATACGGCGGGAACATTTACGCTGAAGAAGCCAATGTTGAAGAAGAAGACAGTAATGTCGTCATCATCACTGCCTCTAAACGACCAACTAGTCTACAAGAAACACCTATTGCAATTACTGTGATTAATGAAGAATCTATTGAGCAAACAAAGATCCAAGATATTTTTGATCTCCAATCACTTGTTCCGACATTGCGTGTATCACCACTCCAAAGATCGACAAACACCACTTTTTCTCTTCGTGGATTTGCAAACGGTGCTAATAACACCGGAATTGAACCTTCGGTTGGTGTTTTCATTGATGGTGTATACCGTTCTCGTGCGGCTGCACAAATTGGTGATTTGCCAAGGCTTGAGCAAATAGAAGTTTTAAGTGGTCCACAAAGTACATTGTTTGGTAAAAATGCCTCTGCTGGTGTTATCAACGTGCGTACTAAAGCACCTTCATATGACTTAGAAGGAAAAGTTGAGATCGGTCTTGGTAACTATAACCAAAGATTAGTTAAAGTTTATGTTACTAATGGTATTAGTGACAATGTAGCCTTCAGTCTTTCTGCTGTATCTAGTACGCGAGATGGCTATACTAATAGCATTACTAACGCACAAGGTGAAATACTTGGCAAACTGAATGACCGAGACCGTTCAAGTTTTCGTGGACAGCTTTTATGGGAACCATCAGATGATGTATCCTTTCGTTTAATTGCAGACTCGAGTGAGATTGATGAAGTCTGTTGTACTATTGCGAATTCCACTAATGGTCCTGCATTGACTGCAATTCAATTATTGACTGGGGGAACACCTATTTTTGGAACACTACCAAACGGAGATATCGGTGTTGTTGGAGCCGATGGCGGTGTTTTTCTCAGCGATGAAGAAACTTTTGCTTATGAGTCGGCTCTTAATTTTAACCCTAGAAACACAGTAGAAGATAGCGGCATATCTTTAGAGGCCAATGTTGATTTTGATGGGTTTAGTTTTACCTCTATCACCGCTTTAAGAAATAATGATTCGACATCTTTAGGTGATGTTGATTTTGGAGCCGCAGATATTCTAAAGGAAACTATTGGTACCGATATTGAGACCACTACGCAAGAATTCAGGTTGACTTCAACCGGCGAAAATAAGTTTGATTGGATGGTGGGTACTTTTATATTTCAAGAAGATATTGTTGCAACTGATCGTATTCAATTCGGAACGCAAACCAGAGCCTTGTTTGATATTCTTGCACCTGGCTTACTTGCTGGAGTTGAGGGAGTGTTTCCAATTCTAGACTCAGGATCAATTATGGCTGACGAAACTGGTGCAACGACAGATTACACTCAGGCGAATGATGCGTATTCAGTTTTTGCAACCTTTGATTACAAGTTTACTGACCAATTAACAGTAACTCTAGGCCTTGCCTATACCAATGATGAAAAAGAAGTCAGCATTATACAAGATAATAATGATGCACTTTCATCCTTGGATCTTAGTACGGAATTAACTGTTTTTGGCACTACCTTTGCGGGTATGGCTAATCTTCCTTCTAGTCCTATAACTGATGGAGCAATTGGATTATCAGCTTTTCTTCCGGTTGTGCAAAGTTTCCAATTTTTACAACCTTTACTGGCATTAAATGCAGATAATACAGTAGAAGATCGTAAAAGCTCTGATGATGATTTAACTTGGAGTCTTCGTATGGCATATGAATTTAATGAAAATGTTAACTTGTTTACCACGGCTTCTACTGGTTTTAAAGCAACGTCTTGGAACCTGAGCCGCGATACAAAACCACTACCTTCAGACCTATCCGCCTTAAATTCAGCTAGCTTAGCTCGTGGCGATCAAAAAGTAGGAACACGCTTTGCAGGTCCGGAAGAGTCTAGTGTTTATGAAATAGGGATAAAAACACGGTTTGAAAAAGGTGCTTTTAATATTACTTATTTTGACCAAACTATTGATGGATTTCAATCTTCCATATTTGCAGGTACTGGTTTTATACTGGCTAACGCTGGTCAACAAAATACTAAGGGTATAGAATTTGATTCAATTTATACACCGACTGAAAATTTGACTCTAAGCTTAGCTGGTAGTTTCCTAGATCCTGTTTATGACTCTTTTGTTAAAGGGAGTGGTATACCTGGTACTCCTAATGATCCTAGTGATCCTAATTACCCTTATGTCGATAGTTTTGATGGTACAGTGGACTTATCAGGTCAAAAAACCGCAGGTATCCATGAGCAAAGTATTGTCGTTGGTGTTAAATTTGATTTTGAACTGGCAAGTGGATCATATGCTTACATCAGAACGGACTACATTTACGAAAGTAAAGTTCGTACTGTTCGAAATACGCCAGAAAATTTAACTCGTGAGGTCAGTACAATCAATGCTAGCGCTGGTTTATCCTTCTTGAATGGCGTTAACGTGCAATTATGGGTACGTAATTTAAATGAAGATGAGTATTTTTACTCATCGGCTCCAACGCCTATTCAAACAGGAAGCTTCTTCGCTTATCCAAACCAACCTAAAACTTATGGAGTATCAGTTTCATACGAATTCTAGAGTAATCGGTTAAAAGAGTATTAAAAAGGGAAGCTTAGGCTTCCCTTTTTAATTTCAACCGATAGCTCTATACAGATATGACCAGTACATTGATTCTTCGCCTTAGTCTATTAATCGTTTACCTTTTGATAAACGATGGTAGAATAACCCGCTAAACCTAATATCCATTGAGTGAACAAGCTAGAGGCACCGTATGAGCTGGTTTGAAAGAATAATTCCTAAAAGAAATACAAGGGTTACTGAGCGAAAAAACTCGGTTCCAGAAGGCGTATGGACAAAATGTAAAAACTGCGATGCGGCAATTTATAAAGCTGAGTTAGAGCGTAGTTTAGAGGTTTGTCACAAGTGCTCTTTTCACATGCGAATTAGCGCAAGAAAAAGGTTAGAAAGATTTTTGGATAGTGGGAATCAAACTGAGATTGCTAGCAACCTAGAGCCCAAAGATATACTCAAATTCAAAGACTCTAAACGTTATAAAGATAGAATTGTAGCCGCTCAAAAAGCGAGTGGTGAAAAAGATGCTTTAATTGTTTTAGACGGTAAACTCAAAGGCTTACCAATAGTAGCTTGTGCGTTTGAATTTGGTTTTATGGCTGGCTCTATGGCTTCTGTGGTAGGTGAGAAGTTTGTCAGAGCTGTTAATCAGTGTATCGTTGACAATAAACCGCTTGTTTGTTTCTCGACTAGTGGCGGGGCTAGAATGCAAGAAGCCTTAACTTCTTTATTTCAAATGGCAAAAACAAGCGCAGCTTTAGCCAAGTTATCTCAAAAAGGATTACCTTATATATCGGTTTTGACCGATCCTACTATGGGTGGTGTATCCGCAAGTTTGGCAATGTTAGGTGATGTCAATATCGGCGAGCCTAATGCGTTAATTGGTTTTGCTGGTCCGAGAGTTATAGAGCAAACAGTGAGAGAAACTTTACCTGAAGGATTTCAAAGAAGTGAGTTTTTACTTCAAAGTGGTGCGATTGATATGATTGTCGATCGTCGCAATATGCGAGATTCAATCGGTTCGCTATTATCAAAAATGATGAACTTAGATTCTGTTGAAGACATTGCTGTTTAAAACATTCATGTCAATGGTTTGATTTATCCGGAATACTTCAACGCGCTAATATTATTACTCAGTCAAGACCTAGCAATTTGTCAGCATCAACAGAAAAAGTTTTCACTAGCCCTAAAGACCGTAAACAACGTGTTGAAAGAGCCTTTGTTGGCTCTGCCAATATTTACCAACAACAACGTTTTAAACAGTCTGCAGAAACTAAATCCTTGCAGTCATTACCATTGGTCCATATTCCATTCCATCTATTATCAAAAAACCTTAGAAGGGTAAATTTTCGTTAATTTCAATACGTTATAAAGTATCATAAAAATATCATAGCAGTGTAATAACAATGGCAGATTAAATTATACTTATCGCTATAGAGTAGCCTCAGCTGTTAAAGTCTACTGTTGTTCAGTACTACTTTAATTGTATTG
>CAZRPK010000043.1:0-21577 GCA_964601915.1 uncultured Kangiella sp.
TAAAATTTTCAGCTATACCTACCCGCTTTATTTTCATACAATTGATGAACTATAACTGTCTAGTCTGTCTACATCTCATAATGATTAGTAAGACAACATGTTTAGGTGGCTAAATAACCTCTGTAACGTTAAAGGAAGCTCTTTGTATAATAACAATTTAAAAAGAATGATCGTTGGCTTCGCATTTTCTTTGATATTTTCTGTCATTCTATTGGAAACAACTAAAGCCGCGGACAATAACTTACCAGATATAGGAAGTAGCGCCTCCCAAGCACTTAGTTTAGCTAATGAACAAGCCATTGGTGATTCCTATATGCGGCAATTAAGAGCCGTAGCTCCATTGATGAATGACCCTGAAGTCAATGATTATATTCAACATCTTGGTTTTAAATTAGTTGAAAATAATCTTAGAGCATCGGATCAACCTTTCCTATTCTTTATTATCCAAGATGCTGCAATTAATGCTTTCGCATTACCAGGCGGTTATATAGGAGTACACACAGGCTTAATATCAAAAACTGAAAATGAAAGTGAACTAGCTTCAGTTATTGGGCATGAAATTGCACATGTTACTCAAAGGCACCTTGCACGTAGAGTTGAGCTACAAAATCAAATGACGATCCCTTCTTTAGCTGCATTTGTCGCCGCAATTTTAATTGCTAGCCAATCAAACAATTCCGATGCCGCTATAGCCGCAATGGCTGGCTCACGGGGTTTAGCTCAACAGGCGATTATTAATCACACTCGCTCGAATGAATCAGAAGCCGACAGAATTGGTATTACAACCATGTATCGCGCAGGTTTTGATCCCGATGCCGTCGTATCTTTCTTTGAGAAAATGCAAGAAAACAGTCGTTATCAATCTAATGCATTAGAATTTCTAAGAACCCACCCTCTTTCACGTAACAGAATTACAGACGCCAGATTAAGAGCATCAGAATTCCCCAATAAACCGATCATTGAAAAACCTACTTACAGCTTAATAAAAGAAAAAATTAGAGCTTTAACTGCCAAGATTACACCCACGTTATTACAGTCTATGTCCAGTCAATATAAAAGCGGTCAATTTGATACGGATGCAAAAATCTACGGTTATGCCGTATTACTATCAAAAGCAAGAAAGCTAAAGGAAGCAGAGAATCTCTTACAAAAATTAATGACTAACTCTCCTACTCAAACAAGTTACGCTATAGCAATGGCTGAACTTAATATTACAAAAAAAACGCCTAAACTTTCATTACCTATCATTACCGATTTTTTAGATAAAATCCCTGGAAATTTAGCATTAATTGAAATGAACACAAAACTACTTTTAGCAAATAACCAAGCGAAGGAAGCTCGAGAGTTGGTGTTAGAAAATATTCATATGACGCTACAAGCACCCTATTTACTCAAATTGCTAGCTCAAGCACAAGAGCAATCTGGACATCATTCCGAGGTTTTTGAAACTGAAGGCAATTATTTGTTATCCATGGGGGACTTAATAGGTGCTAGAAACCAATATTATCAAGCACTTAATATCCAAACAGAAGATCCTTACGCTCGTCAAAGAATCAACTCACAGTTAGCTAGAATAAAAGAGTTTTTATATAAAAGAAGCTTGCGTCATTAGTTTTAATTGTATTTAATTTGATGGCATTTTCAATATGGCGTGCATCAATCGTTGAATTTTAAACATAAAGATCCAAACCAATCCCCGCTTCAAAAATTTCTGAAGATGAAATGATTTCAGTTTGTAAATAGAGATCGGATCGCCGGTGTATATTGACTTCCGTTTGCTCTTCTCTTGATTTGAGTTTAAAGACTTTATCTAATAAATTGGGATTAATATTAACCGTTGAGCGGCTTCTAGCGTTGGCTTGAGAAGTGGCTGTTTTATCTGTTGATGATTCCTTAGCGTTAAAAGCAAAAGGGGTAATTGCAGATCGATTTTTTGTTTTTTTTAGATTATCCGTTGCAAACTGTTGCTCATCATTTTTTGAGATACTCTTTCTATTTTGCTCCAACTGATTTTTACCAATAGGCAGATTAACCTGATTGACTGAAGAGTTATTAATGGAGGGTGGAATATTCAAATTTAAATTCTAAATTAGCTCGGTTAAATATAATAGATAATTTCAATTATCTATTATAGGTTGTTTTTTAAGCAATTTCTTTTTTGCCACGTTATTTCTTATATAAATTGGTTGTAGCTGCTCCGGTTTTAACAATTTATTAGCTTTAAACGAGTCATCTGCTGTACTTAACATATCAACAGCATTTGGAAATTGCCTATCTACTTGCTTAAACTCTAGTTGATTAGATTCTAATTGAATCAACTTTAATTGTTTGATAGAAGCACTAAATTCGTATTCAGACCAACCACTTCCTACAAAAACTATCCCGGACTCTCTATTTATAGAGTATTTATCCAGCTCAATTTCTAAAGGGTTATGTACACATTCTTGCTCAATCAGCGTAGCGTCATATTCATTTTTCCGCATAAAAACGGCAAAATAGACCTCTTTCATTCTAGCATCAATAGCACTTAAACATATATTTGCATCGGTTTGTTTAAAGGCATTGATCGCCAATATTTCTAAAGATGAAACCGCAATACATGGCAGTTTAGAGGCAAAGGCTAAACCTTGAGCAACTGATACCGCAATCCTCAATCCGGTGAAAGCGCCAGGTCCTACACAACAAGCGATGGCATCTAAATCTGGTAAAGATAAACCTGATTCTTTTAATAGCTCGTCTACCATGGGTAATAATAATTCTGCGTGTCTGCGTGGTGCTAATTGATATCTTTGATAAATTTTATCATTATCTAATATTGCAACGGAGCAAGCTTCAGTAGAGGAATCTATGGCGAGTATTTTAGTCATCAGCTTTACTATTTATCTTTATTCAAAAGTTTCAATAAATTCTAGTACGGTATCTAAATTTCTAGTTCTTTTCATATCTGGTAAACTATTGATAAATAATGCTGCATAGTCTTTACCTACAATCCTAGGATCGCAAACACATACAACGCCTTTATCTTCTATACCACGAATAAGTCTACCTACTCCTTGTTTTAAACTTAATACAGCATCAGGAATTTGTAAATCATAAAAGGGGTTACCGCCCGCTTGTCTTGAACGTTGAATTTTTGCATTCAGGATGGGATCATCAGGCGGTGCAAAAGGTAGTTTATCTATTACTACTAGCGAAAGATCTTGACCTTGAACATCAACCCCCTCCCAAAAACTGCCCGTCGCAATGAGAACTGAATGCTCTTCTTCAACAAAACGTTTAAGTAATTCATCTTTACTTTCTTCTCCTTGAACTAAGCAATTAAATACTCCGTACTCCTTCAATTTTTCAGCCGCTAATTGTAATGCTCTGTGACTTGTAAAAAGTAAAAAAGCACGGCCATTAGCTTTTTCTAATAGTGGTAATACCGCATCAACAACTTTATAAGTATGTTGTTTATGATTCGTTGAAGGTAAATCACGCGGCACATAAAGGAGCGATTGTTTTTGATAATCAAATGAAGATGGCAGTACTTTCTCTTTAATTCCATGCCACCCAAGCTCATTAACATAATGTTCAAATTTTTCATTCACGGTTAAAGTGGCAGAAGTCATTATCCAGCTTGATTCAGAATAACGCGCTCGACTCGCCTGAAATAATTCTGCCACATCTAAGGGGGTTGAATTCAGTCGAAAACTTGCTCGATTAGTCTCATACCAATTCACTCGCCTTCCAGTATTTTTATTACCTTCAGTAAAACCTTTAAGTGTGATTTTAAACGATAAAAGTCTTTCAAAGCAAGATTCTAGGGGTTTAGTTCTAGTTGAATTTACTTTAACAATCTCTAGTAAATTATTGATCTTATTAACTAAGTTAATAATCGACTTTTCTGACTCATCTCTATTTCTTGCTCTAGAGGTTTGCCATTCTTCTTTAATATCAAAATTTGGCAAACTCAAACGAAACTCTTTAACTTCCTTTGCCAATCTCTCAGATTCCAGTAATAAATCTCGACAATCTGTCACCTGTGTTCGGTATTCTAACTCCACCTCTTTGCACACCTCAGTTAATTGACGACTGGTTAAAGAATCACCATAAAATTGGTACGCCGTTTTGGGTAAATGATGAGCTTCATCAATAATAAATATATCTGTATCCGGCAAAAGTTCGCCAAATCCATCTTCTTTTAATACTAAATCAGCTAATAGTAGATGATGGTTTACGACTAATATTTTTGCTTTTCTAGCTCTTTCTCGAGCACCTGCCAAATAGCAATCTTCAATAAACGGGCAGTCTGGACCTAAACAGTTTTCAACAGTACTGGTCACGTGGGGAACAATACTGGAGTTTTCAGGTAAAGCCGCAAGATCCCCCAAGTCGCCGGTCATGGTTTTATCTTTCCATCGATTAATCAGACTAAGGTACTTAACCGCTTTAGGCTCAGGCAACCTCCCTGAGGCTAAAGTATTTTCAAGGCGGTAATGACAGAGATAATTATTTCGCCCTTTTAAAAGAGCAATTTTAGGGTTGATTTTTAGAACTTTAAGAATCTTAGGTAGATCGCGTTTAAAAAGCTGATCTTGTAGATTTTTTGTACCCGTTGAAACAACTACTTGTTTTTCAGAAAGTAATGCTGGTAATAAATAGGCAAAAGTCTTACCAACTCCCGTGCCAGCTTCGATTACCAGATTCGACTGTGATTGAATGGCTTCATTTACGGCTACAGCCATTTCTTGCTGTACTTGGCGAGGTTCAAACTGTGGATTATTTTTAGCAAATTCTCCATCCTGACCTAAAGACTCAAGAATACGTTGCTTAGTTATTTTCAATCTTTTACGATCCAAATTAGTTGACCAATCGCTTTATACTTCGCAACTGTCATCGAGCCACGTTTGCTTACAGGTAATTTATCTAATTCTTTTTCAATAATTGTCCGTTCTATTTTAAAAATCTGATTTGGCTGATACTGCGCATCATAAATCACCATTAACAAATGATTCCATTCATAATGAAGTCCCAGTTGTCCCAGTTTTTGCCTTGCTTTGCCTCCTTTAAAAATCACACGCCCTTTAATTAGGTAGAACTCATCAACTAAAGCATTGGTCGCATCTACCCCTTCTTGATCTGCTATTTTTGTTAAACCGATTAAATTTATGGCGTCAAATCTTGCTAATTCTTCAGTTACCGGTAACGCTTGACCTGTTTGCTCTCTGTAATCTGAAGCTAAACGTCTGGTTTGAGCCATCAACATACCGACATCGTAACTATCGATAGAAACTTTTAATGGCTCATCTCCCTTAGTATTATTCAATTGATTGGCAGTGATTGGCGTAGTATTAGACATGTTTAAAATTAAAATGTATTTATGTGAATATTTTAAACCATTATATGTTGATTGGCGGTACTTAATCTATACTCATCTCATGCAATAAAGTCGATATGAGCGCTTGTATGGTTTAGTTCTGACTTTACCTCCGTCGCTTGTTCAGTTATTGGATCAATATCCGTTTCAAGTAATTGCTTAGATTTTTTCTTTTTATTCCTTTTTTGATAATCCAGATACCTTTCTTTAGCTCTAATAGAAATATCAATTTGATCGCTAATTGCTTTCAACGATTCGACTGGAGAAGTTGTCGCCGCTTGATATTTTGCTTTAACTAACTGTCCATCAACAGATGGTTTTTTGATTTCTCCAATATTCATAATCTTAACTATCGGCAATTAAACACTCTATTTTAGTTTTTGATACCTTTTAAACGGTATTTAGTCCTTTAAATTCAAATATATAGGGTCAATTTTCAAAACCAATAAACATATCCCCAATTAAATTCACTGCTATACTTACTTATTATAGATTTGATCAATTAAACCTACATACGATTAAAATGAGCAATTTGATGCCCAATAAAATAGCAAGAACATCACGCAAAGCCCGTTTAAATAAAAAATACCTACCAAAACAGGTGTGTTTATTACCGATTAGTGAGCGACCCTTTTTTCCTCCACAAACCTTGCCAGTTTTGATGAATGAGGAAGAATGGCATGACTCTATTGAATTAATACACGAAGAAAGAAAGAATATAACGGGGCTAATATTAGTTAAAAACCCACGTCCAGAAGAGTCAAAACCTGAAGAGTTTCATCAAATTGGTACTTTAGTCAAAATCCATCATCCCGTTTTAACTTCAGGTAAAGTCCAATTTATAGCAGAAGGGATCCAACGATTTAGAATTAAAAAATGGATCAGTCAACAACCTCCATTCTTAGTCGAAGTGGAATACCCAGTAGAGCCTGAATATGATCAATCTGATGAAATAAAAGCCTATGCTATGGCAATCATTAACACCTTAAAAAAATTAGTGCCTCTCAATCCCCTATATAGTGAAGAATTAAAATTTTTTCTCAACCGCTTTAATCCAAATGAACCCTCTCAATTAGCTGATTTTGCGGCAAGTGTCACCACCGCTACAAGAGAAGAGTTACAAGCAGTATTAGAAACCGTACATTTGAAGAAACGAATGGAAAAGGTTTTAGTACTCATTCAAAAAGAATATGAAGTAGCTGAGTTACAAAAGAACATACAAGAAAAAGTAGAGGATTCACTCAGCGATCATCAAAGACAATTTTTTCTAAAAGAGCAATTAAAAGCGATTCAAAAAGAATTAGGCATCGCAAAAGATGACAAAACCGCTGATTTAGAACATTTTGAAACCAACTTAAAAGAAAAAGTATTACCTAAATTAGCACAATGTAAATTTGAGGATGAAATGGATAAGTTATCGGTTTTAGAATCTGGATCGCCTGAATATGCGGTCACGCGTAATTACCTCGATGTGTTCTCTCGCTTACCTTGGGGAATCCATAGTAAAGATAACATGAGCTTGCCCTCTGCAAAACGGGCGCTTAATTTACATCATGCAGAGCTTGGTGATGTGAAAGATAGAATTATCGAGTTTTTAGCCCTTGGTGCTTTGAAAGGTGAAATGTCTGGATCAATAATTCTATTAGTTGGACCACCAGGTGTGGGGAAAACCTCCATTGGACATTCCATTTCAGTCGCGTTAAAACGGAAATTTTATCGTTTCTCGCTAGGTGGCATGAGAGATGAAGCAGAAATAAAAGGGCATCGTAAAACTTACATAGGCGCGATGCCTGGTAAAATTATTCAGGCGCTATCAGAAAGCGAAACAGCTAATCCAGTGATAATGTTAGATGAAATAGACAAAGTCGGCTCAAGCTATCAAGGTGATCCTTCTTCAGCTTTACTAGAGGTACTCGACCCAGAACAAAATAGTCATTTTTTAGACAATTATCTAGATGTACGTTTTGATTTATCAAAAGCATTATTTATTTGTACCGCCAACCAATTAGATACAATCCCTAAACCTCTATTAGACCGCATGGAAGTGATTCGCTTATCAGGATACATTACAGAAGAAAAAATTCAGATAGCAAGGAAACATCTCTGGCCTAAACAACTCAATAAAGCAGGTATTAAAAAATCTAAAATCACACTTTCTGATGCAGCTATTAAAACAATTATTGATGGGTATGCGCGTGAAGCAGGTGTTCGACACCTTGATAAACTATTAGCAAAAATTATTAGAAAATCAGCCATTCCTTTACTCAAGAATAGTGATGCTAAAATCAAAATTACTAACAAAAATTTACAAAAATATCTTGGAACATCCCATTTTGAAAAAGAGTCAAACTTGAGCGGTGTTGGAATTTCAAAAGGTCTCGCTTGGACGTCTATGGGAGGGGTCACTTTAAATGTAGAAGCCGCATTGATACATTCCCAGACTCGAGGCTTTAAATTGACGGGGCAATTAGGCGATGTTATGAAGGAATCTGCACAGATTGCCTACTCTTATATTGCCGCTAATATTAACAAATATAACACCAAGATTAATTCTAGCACTGATAAAATAGGTAGTGTCGATAAAGTGAAAATTATGGACAAAATGAACATCCACCTTCATGTGCCTGAAGGGGCAACGCCAAAGGATGGTCCGAGCGCTGGTATTACTATGGCGACAGCTCTACTCTCATTAATACTCAATAAAAAACCGAAAGTGAAATTTGCTATGACAGGTGAATTAACTTTAACTGGATCCATTCTTGCCGTTGGCGGAATTAGGGAAAAAGTAATTGCCGCCAAACGAGAAGGAATTAACCAGTTAATATTACCTTACGCAGTAAAAGCTAGATACGATGATTTACCAAAACATGTTAAAAAAGGACTACAGATTAGTTTTGTAGAGCATTTTGATCAAGTAGCTAAAATCTTATTTTAAAATAGCAAGACATAAAATGACTCTTATTAAAGGGTTTTCTGTTTCTATGAGAGCTTTGATGTGATTTAATTCTAAATACTATCAAAATATAAAATGCCAGAAAATTGCATCATACTAGAAATCAATGAATTCATACTATCAGCCAAGAAAAACTGAGTTCACCTTTGAGGAATCCACCTTTAACAAAGAGATTTGTTATCTTAAAGGCTGCTCAAAATCATCCCATAAGTTTTTAATAGTCAGTGATAGAATAGAACTGTCAGAAATGACTCAGATTAAACCAAATCAAGTCAACCAATATTTAGGACAAGAATTAGAATTCTTATATTACGATGCCGTACAACACTTTGACGTCAACCAATTCGTCGCTATAGTAGGATGTTTAGTTGGCGGCGGCACGCTTGTTTTACATCTTCCAGAATACTATAAGCAGGTTGTTCACTCGTTCTCCAAATATCCGGATAGCTTTGATGACTTCAAAATACCAGAGCATAAAAACCAATCACAATTACTACTTCGATTTGTAAAAATGATTACTGAAGAACAAACAGCAAACACCCTAGTTAGAGCGAGCGATAAAAATTCGTCATATAACCAACAAAAACATCAAAATAGCTTTTTTCTTGAACAGGATGCTCTGATTAAAAAGATAGAACGGTGTGCATTAGGTCATGCTAAAAGACCCTTAGCTATAACCGCTGATAGAGGAAGAGGGAAATCGACTGCGTTAGCAAAAGCAAGCGCTAACCTTTGTTTCAATCATAAAAAAAACATCATTATTACGGCTCCTAGAAAAGCCAACCTTATCATATTCTTCCAACAATTTAATCAATCATTGATTGAACTAATCAAGATTAAAACAGAACTGTCTTCAAAGCTTTTTTCTGAACAAGTAAAAGATGCAACTGAACGAATAAAATTTGTCGCAATAGACAAATTTAACCAGGAGCAAACCAGTGAAAAATTTTTAATCGTAGATGAAGCGGGTTCATTCCCTATTCAAGTCCTTACTAAGGTTATCAAAAAATTTAATAGGTTAATATTTTCAAGTACGGTTTGTGGATACGAAGGAAATGGCCGAGGATTTGAAATAAAGTTTTTTCCTTTGCTAGAAAAACTATTCCCGCAATATCGTGAAGAAAAACTCACAACGCCCTGCCGCTGGCAAACAAATGATTTAATTGAAAATTGTTGCAATAAAGCTTTTTTATTAGGCAAGTCCACTAAAATATTTAATATCAAAAATGAAAATTCAAAGAAATCATCAAACATTTATTTTGAATTTGTAGACAAAGAACACTTGCGAAAAAATGAAGCATTATTAACTGATATTTTTTCACTTTTAATTGAAGCTCATTATCAAACAAGACCAAGTGACTTAGAAAGAATGTTATCGGATAAAAACTTGCAAGTATACATTGGTCAAGATGATGAAAAAACATTAGTCTCTGCTTGTTTAATTGTTAAAGAAGGTCGTATAGCCAAAAACGACTGCGAAGATATATCTAAGGGAAAACGACGTTTTAAAGGACAGTTATTACCTCAATCATTGATTTCTACTCAAGGGTTAATCTCTGCGGGTGAATTATATTATTGGCGAATAATGAGAATTGCTGTAATCCCTTCTCAACAAAAACAATTCATCGGCAGCAATATGATTGAATACATTGTTAAACAAGCTAAAAGCAAAAGCGTTGACTTAGTGGGGGCCAGTTTTGCGCTTAGCACTTCACTTTTTAATTTTTGGAGCTTCCTGAACTTCTCATGTTTCAGAATCGCATTAAAAATAGATTCGTCTACTGGACTAATTCCCGCTGATTTTCTACTGCCTATTTCTGACAAAGGAAAATCATGTTTTAAAAATGCAAACAACCGATTTAACCAATCTTTTATTTATTCATCTTCAGCTTCCTACAAGCAATTAGATTCGGAATTATTATTTAATATTTTATCGCACCAAGTCGCAATACAACTCAAATTTATGGAAAGCACTCAGATTAGCCTAATAAAAGAAGATATAGAAAACTATATCAATCAAGCTCGAAATTTTGAGATGGTGGAATGGCAAGTGTCAAAACTATTTCTACACTTCCTTTCCCATTCTGAACGTACAAAAACTAATGATTGTAATTTAAGTGTTGTTTTTGCTAAAGTTTTTCAAAAACATACTTGGCGTGAAATATCTAACAACTTTGGATTGAGTGGAAAAATTGAAGCAACAAACCTTTTACGCTCTAATGTTGAAAGTATTTACAATTTGACTTTTTGAGATTAGCATATATTATAATGAATTTATCTAACTAAATAAAACTCTAATTCATACATTTATTTAAATCGAGTTTCATAACAACAGGCATCCCTTTAATTTTATTGCATTATTTATATTTTATGTATCATTAGTTACGTTACTTTTTTATCAAATACGATAAAAATTTATTCAAGAACGTGACAAACCATAAAAAACTAGATATTTTTTTTAGCTAAATTTCCATAAAGTTGAAGTAGTCTACTAGCACTCAAAGGATAATGAAATAGATAACCTTGAAAATAATCACAACCTAACTCTTGTAGGTAATTTAATTGCTCTTCATTCTCAACACCTTCGGCAATAACTTCAATAGACAATTCATGGGCTAAGTGAATCAGTGATTCAACAATGGTGGTACTTCGTTTATTAAATGGAAGTTCATTAATAAAACTACGGTCAATTTTTAGTAAATCTGCAGGTAAATTTTTGAGGTAACTCAACGATGAATAACCGGTTCCAAAATCATCTAATGAAATTGAAACGCCAAGTTTCCTTACCTCTTCCAATTGTCGAATAACATCATCCATATCTTCCATAAATGCACTTTCAGTCACTTCCAACTCAAGTTGATTAGGGTTAACTTTGTAAAGCGACAAACCATCTTCAATATCTTGAACCAGATTTGACAACTTGAATTGCTTGGGTGATACATTTATTCCAATTTTTATGTGTAATTTTCTATCAGAAAAGCGTTGCAACTCCCTACAGGCTTCTTTAATCACCCATCGTCCAATATCGATGATTAACCCCGATTCCTCAGCAACCGGTATAAAATTATTCGGACTCAAAGTTCCTAATGTTGAATGATTCCAGCGTATTAATGCCTCAGCTCGATAAACATCTTTTTTACCAATACAAATTTGTGGCTGAAATAAAAGTTCAAACTCTTGATTTTCGATGGCTTTTTTAATTCCCTGTTCAATATGGAGTTTAGGCATACCATCAGTAATATTATTTGGCTCAAATACTTTAAACTGGTTTCTTCCCATTTCCTTGGCGTGGTACATAGCATAATCAGCACTCTTAACAATTTGTCTGGCGTTATTACCATGCTGAGGATAAGTCGCTATGCCAATACTAGTAGAAACATTGAGTGTCATTTCGTTGAATGAAACCTCTTGATAGATTCCTCTTATTAAACGATCTGCGATAACTGCAAGACTGGCATTATCACGATAATCTGTGATAATTACTGCGAACTCATCAGCTCCCAAATGTGCAACAAAATCTTTCTTTTTCATACATCGCTTGAGTCTAGTAGCCACAGTATTCAATAAAAAATCGGCTTGTTCTGGTCCCAAGTTATCATTAATTTGTTTAAAATGGTCAAGGTCAACATAAAATAATGCCAGCTGACCGCCAAGCCTTTTCTTTTGTTCAATTTTTTCAGAAAGGTAGATCCAGAAATTGCGTCTATTAGGCAGACGAGTCATGGGATCGATTTGAGTTAGACGGACTAATTCTGTTAAAAATATTTTGCTTTCACTAATATCATTAGCAATGCAAATATAGTGCTTTACTTTATTTAATTCGTCGACAATCGGTGCAATCATCAAACGTATCCACTTTTTTTTATTCAAATTATCAGTGGTTTCAAATTCACCTTCCCAGTGCTCACCAACTGCCAGAATCCGATGAATTTCAGGATAAATATGTTCTGCTTCTTTGACCCATTTGTCTAATAAAGAGTTCTGATGTATTTCTAAATTGTTATTAAGTGAATAAATATCAATAAGTGCTTTATTGAAAACCTCAACGCTACCGTCTTGTTGGCAGACGAGTACAGCCGAAGTTTCCTGCTCAATACTTTCAGCCAGTTCAATAACGGATGACTGTTTAGAGCAATAGCTCTCAAGCTGTTGTTGTAGCTGCCTTTGATGTAGTTGCACTGTATTTTCGAGTTGCTCATTTTCAAGCGCAAAATTTCTGGCCGCTTGAAATACCTTATGTCGAATATCAAAGTTAGTGGTTTCGTTAGTCAAAAGAAGAACAGGGATCCCTTCAGCATTAATCGCAATCGCTTCGAGATAAAACTCATAGCCGTCAGATATTTCCTCGGTCCATAAACCAGAATGAAGACTATTAGATTCAAGTTTCGCCCAAACTTGCTCAGCATCAAAAAGAAAATTTTCAATAAATGGAAAAGCAACTCCAAGAAAAAAAATATTATTTTCTGGATAAGTGCCAAATTTACTATTATATATTTGTGAAAACCAATCGGGCAAATCAAATAGTGGAACAAAAAAGCCTTCATTACTTAGTTTGAAGCCTGCAATCCTCATTTTTTGTAATGCAATTCGAAGTACAGCGTTTTCGTTATTCAATTTTTAGTCCTCGCTAAGTTATTTTAACTTTCATGTTTTCATGATAAGTTCGACCAAGCGAGAAAAGGCACTCTCTATATTTTTGTCATTCTTGGCACTTGTTCTAAAAATATTATTATCTGGAATTTCTAGCACTCTAGTTTCATTGATATCAAACTGCCATGATTCTCTTAAGTCCGATTTGTTTATTAATAAAAGAAGTGGTATATCACCTAATTTTTCTCTAACGATTTTTTTTATTTCTTGTGCTTGTTCTAGTGTGGCACTTCGAGTTCCGTCAGCAACTAACAACAGTCCGCTAGCACCTCTTAGGTAAGAAGGTTTTAAATCAGTAAATTCATCAACACCTTCAATATCCCATATCATTAGCTGTACAGTTTGATCTTGGAACTCTAATGTTTTTTTATCAATCTTTACACCGATAGTAGTATGGTATTTTTCATCAAAGAGGCATTCAACAAATTGTTTGACCAAACTAGTTTTACCAACGGCAAAAGCACCAACCATGCATATTTTTTTATTAATCATAATTAGTTGTTCCTTCTACTAAATATAGCACTTCTATTCTCGCCCTTCTTTGTTGCTTGCTCGGAACAGAGTCCAAATCTTTACTCCCTCTCCCCCAGCTCACAATCAGTTGATTTTCGATCTCATTTTCCTGCAATATTGATTTAATTATTCTTGCTCTATTTTGACTTAACGCCATATTTAGGACTCTTGATCCTTGTGCATCAGCAAATCCATCAATCCCAATCTGGATAATTTTTATACCAGATCCTTGCTGTAAGGAAATGAGTTGCTTTAGTTGTATAATGGCTTGTTTAAGGCGAGTTTGACTATCGAATGTCAGGGTGTCAGAAGCAATTTCATAGTAGAAGTAATGACTATTGATTAATTGAACGAGTTGAATAAATTCGTTTTGTTGTATTTGCTGCATACTTAGATTAACTTTAAAAGTCATTAGTGGCGATTCTTGTAATACGAAATAATTCAATACCAATGGGTCATTTGCCAATGCAACTAAACTATCCTTTGTGACCTCTCCACTTGCAATTAATTTAGGCTTGTCTGAATCGGGTACTATGGAGAGTTCAATTTTGTATTTATAAACCAAATAAGGCAAATAGAGTTCTAAATTTCCTATGCTAGCTAATTTTTGATTTAGCTTGATCTGGATATTTTTTGAAGGTAATTTACTTAAAAGTTCCGCTTCATTAATTGCTAACGGCGATTTCAGAACATCAATAGTTATAGTATTCTGACTAAAATGGTGTGTAAGGACTCGATAACCTTTTTGTTGGTTGACTAATTCAATAGTATTCTTGATCATATAATCGAGTTGTATGTCTTTATAAAAATAAAATCCGATAAAACCTGATAAAACTATAACAGCTAATATGGCATACCAAGGCTTACTGACTATTTTGTCTCCCCCGCCTCTAACAAGAGCTTCTTTAAGGTACTCCACACAATGATTAAAAGTTGTCGTATCTCCATTGAAATATCTCAATTCCTTATTAAATTTAGCATGTATCTTTTCAATCAAATGTGAACTAATCTGTTTAACTTCGTTATTAAGTGTTCCTCTAATTGCAAAGGCCAAAACCGCATGTGGACCAGTTTCGATAAAAACTGTAAGATCACCAAGCTGTAACGTTTCTAATTTATCTGTTTGCTGATCAAAAGAATCTTTCGCAAAATCACTAATTGCCGTTAGCATTGATGATACAAGATCAGGATCTTGATAATTAACACCATCGGCTTGTACCGATTGAATTAATAATCCCGTCTCACGATGTATAAGAAAAACCTGTTCCACTTGGTATTGAATGGACTGCAATAAAATATATTTTTCATAGGGCATACCTAAACGCCAAGCTTTGAAACGCCAAACAATTGCACGCACTGAAAGACTATTTTGTAGGAGGTAGTTCAGTGATTGCATCAGATCGGCTAACGCGCTTGATACTGCTTTACGTACGGCAGGCCCAATAATCGGAAAAATCACATTAGTAATACGTTCTGGATGTTCTTTAATCGAAGCATCAATTGCTGATTCGATCACAGGAGACATTTCTTTAGCTAAGGTATCATCTTGAGAGTTACGTTTTCGAAATGCTTCAGTTAAAACTTCAGAAACCCGTTCAATATTTTGTTTATCTAAGCGATTTTTAAGTATCTTTTCATAGTCCTCACCCAACATCAACGAACGAAGTCGATGATATTCTGTTTGCTGGCTGTTTTGAAAATCTTTGGAAGCTTGTTGCTCCATAGCCTCAGACTCTTGTTCGAGCATATCTATTCCTGAAATTCAATCAAATTACTCGCCATACTTTCTAACAAACTGGCAAGTGTTTTTCGATCCGTTTTATTATCACCTAATTCTTTTGAGCTTCGCTCAATTTGCTTGGTTAATTGATCAACTTCTTTACTAATGACTTGATTAAGCTCTTTGACACTTTGAGCAAGTTCTGAATGTGTTTGTGAAAATTCTTTTTCGGTTGCTTGTTGATAATCAGTAAGCTGGCTGTTTAAAAGTTCTAGTTTTCCCTCCAAAATTGTTTCTTGACTGACATGTTCTAGCCGATTATTCTCTAGATCATCAACAATATTTTGGCTAGCTTTGGTTAAAGCTGTAGATAATTCGGAGGTATTCTTAATCATAAGTGCTTCAAGATTATCTAATCGCTTATTAAGAACGTTATTTTGTACTTCTATGGCTTGTTCAAGAGCTTTCACTTGCTCTCCGAACAGCAAGTTCTTGATCGCTGAAAGTTGTTCTGTCGATTGATTGGATAACAGCTTTGAGCTTGTAGGCTCTACCAATATAACTTTTTTAGAAGTTTTAGAATTTTTTACATTACTCATCACCAGCTCCTTATTCTTTAAGTTGAATTCCAGTTTTTACCTGTTTTTCTATCCTTAAAATTTGTGAAACAATTTAATATACTACAAAAACTCAAATTTGCGAAAATTTTGATCTAAGTTCAATATTAACTATGCCTAAATGTATCCCAAACGAAGCAATAATACCAGACTAGAATCCATAGATTTCACTATCAATATTTAAACCCATCAGGCATTTCAACATCACCAATAGATTGAGGTCTTGGTCCGTTACCTTCACTAAATGTTTTCAATTGGAAAACAAACGCTAATACTTGTGCGACTGCCAAATACAAGCCCTGAGGTACTTCATGCCCTATTTCAGTTGTATGATAGAGCGCACGAGCCAATGGAGGCATAGGTAAAATAGTAACATCGTTTGCAATAGCCACTTTTCTAATATACATCGCAATAATATCTTGCCCTTTTGCTACAACTAATGGTGCACCTGAATTCATAACATCATATTTTAATGCCACCGAGTAATGTTCCGGGTTAGTGACAATAACATCAGCATCTGGTACAGCATCCATCATTCTTTGTTGAGATATTTCTCTTTGTTTTTGTTTTATTTTTCCTTTTACTTCAGGTTGTCCTTCGGTTTCTTTATATTCATCTTTTATTTCCTGTTTTGACATTTTTAATTCTTTTGCTTGTTTCCATATTTGATACGGAACATCAATAATGGCTATAATAATTAATGAGAGTGCTAGAAGAAAAAAGCTGTTGGTAATTATTTGAATCGCATCACTTACTCCACTTTCAATATTACCGCTACCAAGCCGAGTTAATTTTGGGAATGCATCAGTTAAAACAAAATAGGCGACTAAAAAAACCACACTAACACGAGCGATCCCTTTTAGTAGTTCTACCAAAGCCTGCGTGCCAAACATTCTTTTCAAACCTTTAGATATTGACATTTTGCTCATTTTTGGCGCTAAGGCTTTTGAACTAAACGCCATACCTCCTAACATCATTGGAGACAATAGAGCTATTACAAATAACACCATAAAAAAAGGACCTACAGCGTAAACAGCCTCCATTAATAATTCCCCACCAGCACTCATCATATGAGTAGTATTAAAAATATATTTTCTGTCAGGTGTAAATGCCGCGACCGCAAGATCGCCCATTTTTCTACCAATATCGGAAGAGTAAATTGATAGTGTAGCCGCAGCTGTCATTAGTAACATAGCCGTCGTTAAATCTTTTGAACGCGCTATTTGTCCTTTATCTCTTGCCTCTTGTTGACGTTTGGGCGTTGCGTCTTCTTCCTTTTCACCTGAATCACTATCAGCCATATTTAATTCTCATTTAACAATCTAGATTAACCATGTGGCACATAACTTCATTTGCTTTATTTAATTGACGATCAAAATGTGGCATTAAATAAACTAAATTTGACCAAATTAAAATAAGACCTGCCACTAAAGTTAACGGAAAACCAACTGCAAAAATATTAATCTGTGGAGCTGCTCGGGTCATTACACCAAAAGTTAAATTAACAATTAGTAATGACGCCATAGAAACAAGTGACATCAATAGAGCCGCAGAAAAAATCATTTTCGTCCAATCAACTAGCTCATAAAACATCGCATAGATATCCATTGATGAGCCAATTGGAAAAGATGTAAAACTCTCAACGACTAAACGGATCATTAGTAGATGACCATCTGCACCTAAAAACATTAAAGTCGTCATCATCAAATAAAACTGTCCTAATGCTGGAACCGTGTTTCCATTAGCTGGATCAACCAGTGATGCAAAACCTAATCCTGATTGCATTGCAATTATTTGACCCGCTATAACAAAGGTTTCCATTAAAAGTCTAGATACAAAACCAAGAGCGATCCCAATCAGTGTTTGCTCTATAACTAACAGCCAACCTTTTGGTGTTAGCATTGAGTATGGATTATCACCAGCACCTCCAAAAAGTAAATTATTATGACTGGTATAATCGGGCAAATTGGGTACAACGACAATCGTTATTGAGACAGCAAGAAGCAAACGAAATCTAGGTGAAATACTTTTCGAACTAATAATAGTTAACACCATTAAAAAACCAGACAGTCTAGAGAATGGCAAGATATAAGAGCTTAATAAGACTAATATTTGCTCTGCATCTAAATTCATTTTCTAACCAATTAATTCTGGAATAGATAAATATAATTCAGTAGTAAAACCGATAAGCGTAGAAAAAATCCAATTTGCCATAAAAATAAGCACTGATAATGTCATTATTAAACGAGGTAAAAATGAAAGTGTTTGCTCGTTGATACTCGTGGCAGCTTGAAAAATTGCGACCACTAAACCAATAATTAAACCAGGAACCACAACCGCAGAAACAATAGTTATGATTAGAAAAAGGGCTCCTCTAAATACTTCTACTACTACTTCTGGAGACATCGTTTATTTTCCCTATGAGTGTGTTTTGATATATTTTCTAAAATGATCACGTAAAACTATTGGCTAAAGTACCCACAACTAATGCCCAACCATCAATCAATACAAAAAGCATAATTTTAAATGGTAAAGAAATAATTAAAGGTGACAACATCATCATACCCATGGCCATTAAAATGCTCGCAACGACTAGATCAATGACTAGAAATGGAATAAAAAGTAGAAAACCAATTTGAAAAGCAGTTTTCAATTCACTAATTATAAAAGAAGGTACAAGCACTTGAAACGGTGGCATCTCATCTTCTTGCAAGGATTCTGTTCCAGACAGATCCATAAATAGAATCAAATCTGACTCTCGAATTTGCCCAAACATAAATTGTGCAAATGGTTTTTTTGCATTTTCAAATGCTTTTAGTGCATTGATATCTTCATTTAAGTAGGGCTGTATTGCTGAATTATTAACCTCCTCTATTACGGGAGCCATAATAAAAAATGTTAAAAACAAACTTAAACCAATAACTATTTGATTAGAAGGTGTTTGCTGCATACCAAGTGCTTGCCTCAATATGCTAAAAACAACCGTCACTCTAATAAATGAAGTCATCATCATAATGATAGCAGGCAGGAAGGTTAGTAGCGTCATTAACCCTAAAATCTGAAGTGTGACGCTATATTGTTGATTACCAGATTCGTTAGTAGTGACGGATAAAATAGGTAAACCAGTTTCTGCTTGTGCAACAGAAGATAATATTATTAGCACTAAGGGAAATAATGAGAATAACCACTTTAAGTTGTATTTTTTATTTTTCATTTTTTTTCGCCGACATTTTCTTTTTATCCACTACTTCTGCGGTCATTTTTCCTGACATGAATTTTGCAATTATTGGTGCAAAACTAGCTTTACCTTTTTCTTGGTAATCATTAGTATTAATGGTTTCATTTATTTGTGATGCATCTAATTTCCCTATCGAATTAATTGAATTAGCGGTAACGCCAATTAAAAAACATTCATCTTTGACTTGAATAATAGCTAATTTTTCTTTATGACCAATTGCGTAACTTTCAACAACATTAATTAGTCTAGTTCCGCTATTGAGATTGCTAAAACGTTTAAATAGATAGGCTAAGAAGAAAATAAAAATGACGATAACTAATAACCCACCAAGCATAGGCAAAAGGCTATCTATAGGATCTTGAGTTGATTGCAAATAGGTGTTCTTTTCTTTTTCGGCTGCAACAGCATTTACGGCAACTAAAATACTAATAAACAAAAATTTGATTACAAAATATATTTTCAACTTAATAGCTTTCATTAACTCAATTTCTTAATTCGTTCTTGAGGGCTCATAACATCAGTTAAGCGTATGCCATATTTTTCGTTTATTACAACAACTTCTCCGTGGGCAATTAAAGTACCGTTAACCATCACATCAAGTGGCTCTCCCGCAAGCCTATCAAGTTCAACCACAGAACCTTGCGTTAGCTGCAAAAGATTTCTGATTGCTATTTGTGTTCTACCTACTTCCATAGAAAGTGATACGGGGATATCTAAAATTACATCAAGCTTACCTTCTTGAAGTGATCCTTCTATCGTATTAGATTCACTCAAGCTATCCGGTGAAACCTTTGTAGCGTCCAAGCTATTTTTAGACTCTAAGTCATTTTGCTCTTCCATTGCAGCATTCCAATCTTCCCCTGCATCTTGGTTATCAGTATTTTCATCAGACATTTATTAGTTTCCTCAGTGATTCTTTTGGCATTTATTATTTAATTGATTTCTTATTGCTCAAGCATCGACTTCATTATGTGGTCACGCGATATTTCTTCTATAATTTTCACTGCCATATTGCCATTAGATTCACCATATTTCGCTCTAAAACATGGCATTCCACCAGCATTTACCACAAGTTCTTCTGGCATTTCAATAGGAATAATATCGCCTTCTTTAAAGTCCATAACATCTTTTAAACTAACTTCGACATCTGTTAAATTAGTCGCTAGCTCAACATTGGCACTCATTACTTCATATTTCAAAGTGTCCGTCCAACGCTCATCTACTTCATCACTATCACTCTGAATTCCAGCATCTAATTTTTCTCTAATAGGCTCTAACATTGAGTAGGGGATCGTCATATGAAACGCGCCACCTCCTCCATCTAACTCAATATTAAAACTACAAACACAAACAACCTCTGAAGGACTAACAATGGTTGCCATTGCTGGATTAACTTCCGAATCCATATATTCAAAATCTACTTTTAATACAGGTGTCCATGCTTCTTTTAAATCAATAAAAATTTGGTCAAGTAATATTTGAATAATTCGGCGCTCTGTTGGAGTGAATTCTCTTCCTTCGATTTTGGTGTGAAATCGCCCGTCCCCACCAAAAAAATTATCAACTAAAATAAAGACTAACTTAGCTTCAAATGTAAAAAGAGCGGTTCCTCTTAAAGGTTTTATTTTTACCATATTCAAACTAGTGGGTACAAACAAACTATGAATGTATTCACTGAATTTAATCATCTGAATACCATTTACTGATATTTCCGCACTCCGTCTCATCATATTAAAAAGACTGATCCGCATATGTCTTGCGAATCGTTCATTGACCAATTCCAGAGATGGCATACGACCACGAACAATTCTATCTTGAGATGAAAAATCGTAAGATCGAGCCTCGCCCGCATCGAGCGAATCCTCTTCAATTTCGACATCACCATCATCTACTCCATGGAGTAATGCATCTATCTCATCTTGACTTAGTAAATCTGACATTCCGATCCTTTATTAAAGCGTTTATTTAAAATGGATAAGTATTATTCCACAACCAAAAATCTGTCTATTACAAAATATTATTGCATTACAAAACTAACAAATAGAACTTTTTCTACTGTCGGATCTTTAACTAATTTGGTCAACGTTTTTTGTACCGTTTCGAGTGCTTCTTGTTGTAGTTTTTGTCGACCTTCAGGAAGTTTTAATTCATCTGCATTCTTCTGACTCACAAGCATCAACACATCATTTTTTAGTTGGGGCATATGGGTTCTTACATTTGTTTTTGCTTCATCACTTCTAACAAGAAAGGACATTTTAATTTGCACCGTCCTCGCACGTTTACCACCAGGTAAATTAGCCGTAATTGCATTTGGAACACCAACATAAATTGCTTCTCTAGCCTCAACGACTTCTTCTACAACTTCACCTTCAACGGGTTCCTCAGGATCTCCCCCCATAAAGAAAAAAGCAGCGGCACCACCACCAATTAATAAAACTGCCGCAATGATTATAATGAGCTTTTTACTACCACCTTTTGCCCCCTCTTCATCATCTACATCATTTTCTAGGTCTACATCATTTTCTAG
>CAZRPK010000043.1:21677-22789 GCA_964601915.1 uncultured Kangiella sp.
TCTACATCATTTTCTAGGTCTACATCATTTTCTAGATCTGTATCATCATTTGCCATATATGGCTCCGGTTAAATTAATTAGCTATTAATAATATATCATTCGATTATTATTGATAAGCAATATTGATACCAGTATGACAAGAAGAGTTTTACCTTTAATATTCAAACACTTATGAATTCAATAATATTTACCATAACACTATTGTCATTAATTTGACGTTCACAAAATAAGTATAGATTAGACCCCTAAGGTAAGGATCAGAAGTTGCCATCTATATTTTAGAGTGTTTAATAAATAGGTGACGAAAAACTTGTTTAAATATAGGTATCTAGAAGTGAGGTATGTGTATGATTTTTTAGTGAATCGCTGATAACGTTACCATCATTATTTTCCGAATCATCTATTTGTGTTTGAGCCGCTTTATTCTTAGTTTTTTCATCCGTTTGACTCTCATTTTGTTTTTGTTGAACTTCAGTTTCTCCCAAACTTATGCCTTGTGATAAAAGCATTTCTTTAAGTTTAGTTAAATTATCTTCAATGGCTTCTTTACCTTGAGGAGTATGAGCTTGAAATATAATATTAGCCTCATTTCCAGCTTGCACTATTTTCACGTTGAGAGGGCCTAATTCTGGCGGATCTAGCATTATTTCTGCACTTGATAACGCTTGCTGTAACATCCATTGAATTCTAACTCCCAGACCATTAGAAAACTGTCCATTGGTATTAAGTGGTTGCTTAAATAGTGTTGGTTCATATGTTAGGTTTTGATCGGTTACTGGTTTAATATTAGTATTGAAATAAGTTAATTGACTGCTATCACTAATATCTATTTTCACACCATCAACTGAAAATTGGTTTACACGTGATACTCTCTCTAAATCTAGCTTTGAAATTTCTGCTATTTTTAGTAAATTAACACTAGCTTGTGGTGGGACAACTAAACGTTCTTTTTTATTGATGCCTTGGTCTTTAAAAAGCATACCTTCCTCGTCAGAAATGATATTTCTAGTCAAAACCTCCATTTGTTCTTTATCCATAAATTCTATATTAATCTTATCCACTAAAGGTGATTCTTGAGTTGTTTTTGATACATCTAAATTAATTAGCTTTTC
>CAZRPK010000044.1:0-22026 GCA_964601915.1 uncultured Kangiella sp.
ATTCTAATCAAAAATGGTTTTAAACTCAATTACACTTTAACAAAGCAAGAAAAATTCAAGAAAAATGAAATTCTACTTGCCACAGATGGAGACAAAGAAACGCTAATCTGTTTAGATGTAATTATTGCAGACAAAACCGTAGAGCATTTCAAAACACATACAGACCAAAAGTTAATTGTACTCGAACGCGCCTTAGACACTACAAAAAAATGGAATCTAAAACACGCTATGGGTGATAAATTTGTGGCATTTTAATGTTAATTGAACTATTGAAAAAATAACGATTAAAACAAATTCACCACGGAGCCAAACATATAAAATTTTTTATTCCGTGCCTTCGTGAAAAGCAATATTTAGAGAGAATTAAAATGTACGAAACAATTAAATTAGAAAAGAAAAATGGCGTTGCTAATTTAACCTTAAATCGTCCTGACCGTTTAAATAGTTTTAATGTGCAAATGCATGAAGAGTTGCAAAGCGCTTTAGATGATGTTGCGACCAATGGTGAAACACGTTGTTTGGTGATTACTGGTGAAGGTCGAGGTTTTTGTGCAGGTCAAGATCTTGGTGATCGTGCTGTGAATGCAGATAGTAGTGGAGTCAGACAAGCACCTGATTTAGGAATGTCTGTTGAAAAATATTATAACCCTCTAATTCGTAGAATAACGAATCTTAAAATGCCTGTAATTTGTGCACTTAATGGTGTTGCTGCTGGTGCTGGCGCTAGCTTAGTCATGGCTTGCGATATTGTTATTGCAGCTCGTAGTGCATCTTTTATTCTATCATTCTCTAAAGTTGGTTTAGTTCCAGATTCAGGAAGCTCTTGGCATTTTACTCGAGCATTAGGGTTACCCAGGGCAAAAGCATTGGCTATGTTAGGTAATAAATTAAAAGCTGAACAAGCGGAACAATGGGGATTAATTTATCAAGTGGTTGACGATGAAAACTTGATGACTGAAGCAAATAAGTTATCAAGTCACTTGGCAACGCAACCAACCGAAGCACTGGCAAATATAAAAGAATTAATTCACACATCTTTTGATTACAGTCTTAATGAGCAGTTAGAACGAGAAAGAAAAGCCATGCAGCACCTTGGTAGAAGTCACGACTACAAAGAAGGTGTATCAGCCTTTATGGAAAAGCGTGAACCTCGATTCAAAGGTAAATAGAGTTAAGGGTAAGTAAAAGGTAAATAATTAATGAAAAAAGTTTATATCTGCGATGCCATAAGAACACCTATCGGACGATTCGGTGGTTCGTTATCGCGTGTACGTGCTGATGATTTAGGTGCCATCCCAATCAAAGCTTTGATGGATCGTAATCCTCAAGTTAATTGGAATGAAATAGATGATCTTTATTTTGGTTGTGCTAATCAAGCGGGTGAAGATAACCGGAATGTCGCTCGTATGAGTGGACTATTGGCGGGTTTACCAACGGTAGTTCCTGCGGTAACGATTAATCGATTATGCGGTTCAGGTATGGATGCGATAGGAACTGCGGCTAGAGCGATTGCTTGTGGTGAACAATCCATGGCAATTGCTGGCGGTGTTGAGCAAATGTCGCGCGCGCCTTTTGTTATGCCAAAAGCGAATGCCGCTTTTTCTCGTAAAGCAGAAATTTATGATACGACCATGGGATGGCGTTTTATTAATAAAAAAATGAAAGAAAATTTCGGTGTTGATAGCATGCCAGAAACAGCAGAAAATGTTGCAGAACAATTTAATATTAGCCGTGAAGATCAAGATAAATTTGCTTGCTTAACTCAAGAAAAAACTCAGAAGGCTCAGCAAGCAGGAATATTCAAAAAAGAAATCATTCCGGTTACTGTCAAAATTAATAGAAAAGAAACAAAAGAATTTTTAGTTGATGAACATCCACGTCCAAGCACACTAGAAGGATTAGCTAAACTCAGCACACCATTTAAAAAAGAAGGGTCGGTAACTGCAGGAAATGCGTCAGGAATTAATGATGGTGCATGTGCTTTATTAGTCGCTAACGAAGAACAAATTGAAAAGCAAAAACTAAAACCAATTGCTCGAATAGTTGGTATGGCGACCTCAGGATTAGAACCAAGAATAATGGGTTATGGCCCAGTAGGAGCATCACGAAAAGTGTTGAAAAATGCAGGTTTAACCATCGAGAAAATGGATGTGATTGAATTGAACGAAGCATTTGCAGCACAAGGTTTAGCAGTAATGCGTGAGTTAGGATTAGAAGATGACGATAAGCGTGTTAATCCGAACGGTGGCGCAATCGCATTAGGTCATCCGTTAGGAATGAGTGGTGCAAGATTAGTTATGACAGCCGCTTACGAGTTACAAAGGAATGGTGGACAATATGCCCTTTGCACAATGTGCATTGGAGTAGGTCAAGGCATCGCAATGATAATAGAAAAAGCTTAAAAAGAATCTCTAAAGAGAAATTTATTATGCAAACAGTTAATGACAGTAAAAATCAAATTGAATTTGATCAACGGATCGAAAATGAGCAAAAAATCGAACCGACCGATTGGATGCCTGATGCCTATCGAAAGAATTTGATTCGTCAAATGTCTCAGCATGCACATTCCGAAGTGATTGGAATGCAACCAGAAGGAAACTGGATCACTCGCGCTCCTACGTTGAGAAGAAAAGCGGTTCTACTCTCCAAAGTGCAAGATGAAGGTGGTCATGGTTTGTATTTATATAGTGCCACAGAATCACTTGGAATTACTCGTAGCGAGCTGATAGAACTTTTGCAAACCGGCGTTGCAAAATATGCATCGATATTTAACTATCCAACCTTAACTTGGGCTGATATGGGCGCAATCGGTTGGCTTGTTGATGGTGCCGCAATTGTTAATCAAATTTCTTTGCAACGAACTTCATATGGACCTTATGCAAGAGCGATGGTTAGGATTTGTAAGGAGGAAAGTTTTCATCAACGCCAAGGTTACGAAATTATGACCGTCCTTGCTAAAGGTTCAGCTAAGCAAAAAGAAATGGCGCAAGATGCAATGAATAGAAATTGGTGGCCATCACTGATGATGTTTGGTCCTCACGATAGTGATTCCGCTCATTCTGGAAAATCTATGAAATGGAAAATTAAACGCGTGTCGAATGATGAGTTAAGACAAAAATTTATTGATCAAACAGTACCTCAAATTGAAGCATTAGGATTAGAAATGCCCGATCCCGAATTGAAATGGAATGGCGAACGTGGAAGCTATGATTCTGGTGAAATAAATTGGGAAGAGTTCTATCAAGTCATCAATGGTAGTGGCCCGTGTAATTATCAAAGATTAAAACATCATAAAAAAGCCCATAAAGATGGGGAGTGGGTTCGAGCTGCGGTGAGAGCTTATCAAGAAAAACTAGCAAACAATAACGCTAAAAGCGTCGCATAAATAATAAGAGATTCTAAATTATGAATGAAGAACAAACTATTAATCAAGAGCATTTGGCTGTCTACGAAGTTTTTATTCGTTCCAATCGAGGGCTTGATCATAAACATGTAGGAAGCCTTCATGCGGAAAGTCCTGAACACGCACTAATGTATGCACGAGATTGTTATCTAAGGCGATCCGAAGGTGTTAGCGTTTGGGTGGTAAAATCAAGTGATATTACAGCGTCTCAAGAAAATGATATACCCAATTTTATTGATCCAATGGATGATAAACCCTATCGCCATGCAACCCACTACGTGTTACCTGACAACGTCACCAACATGTAATTAAAAGAACCAATTAAAAGAGCAATTACAATGAATGATAACCAACAAAATATAATTCGTTTTTTAATTGGACTAGGCGATGATTCGGTAGTGCTTAGTCATCGTTTGTCGGAATGGTGTAGTAACGCACCTTATTTAGAAGAGGATATTGCGCTGTCGAATATCGCATTAGACTATATCGGTAGAGCAAGAATGTTTTATCAATACGCTGTGGAGTTAGAAGGCAATAAACGGACTGAAGATGATATTGCTTATCTAAGAAACGAACGTGAATATACTAATTTATTAATTCATGAACTTCCAATTAATGATTTTGCTTTTACTATGGTGAGACAATATTTTCTTGATGTTTTTTATTGCAAATATCTAAAATTATTATGTGATTCTAGTGATGAAAAAATTGCGGCGATTGCAAACAAAGCCGTCAAAGAAAGCCGTTATCATTTAAAACGTAGTCAACCCTGGATAACTCAGTTAGTAGAAGGTACTAGCGAAAGTAAAGAAAGAGTTCAATTAGCATTAGATGAGTTAGAAAATTTTGTCGGTGAGTTATTTTTGATGGAAGACTGGGAATATCAGTTAGTTGATTCCAGTATTGCAATTGATAGAAAAAATTTAGAAGCAAACTGGAATTTAGAAGTTCAAACATTCTTAAATAAATCTGAAATGTCTTTTCCTGATAGCCAATTACAAATTCGCGGTGGGCGTAATGGAATTCATACAGAGCATTTAGGACACATGCTAAGTGATATGCAATATATTCAAAGAAGCATGCCGGGACTTGAGTGGTAAAAATTGTTTTCATCTTTTAGATTATATTGATATGCATCATTCTATTTCAATAGTTACACCAGAATTTGCAAATCGCAAGGCTTATAGAATTTCTTCGAAGTATTCTGAAATTTGGGATATATTGGATAATGTATTTGATCCAGAACTACCAGGGTTAACGATTTGGGATCTTGGAATACTGCAGGATATTCAAGAAGAAAATGATGTTGTTATAATTACAGTGACTCCTACTTATAGTGGATGCCCAGCGGTTGATACAATTATCTCAGACATCGAAATTGAATTAGCAAAATTTAAATATAATAAAGTTGAAGTCAAGGTAACATTATCGCCCGCATGGACAACGAATATGATGTCGCCGGCAGGAAAAAAACATTTAAAAAATATACAAATTGCACCGCCGGATAAGAATGATAAAATTTATTGTCCTGTTTGTAAAAGTGGAAACACAAAAATATTAAGTCAGTTTGGTTCCACCGCTTGTAAGTCATTGTGCCAGTGTAATGACTGTTTTGAAGCATTTGATTATTTTAAACATTTTTAGAAAATAAAATCTTCTCTTTTCAAAAGAGAGAATCAAAAGGTAATGATTATGAGTACCGATTTTTATCCGTTAACAATATCAAAAGTCGATCGACTGACTAAAGATTCAGTAGCGATTGATTTTTGTGTGCCTAAAGAACTCAAAAATAAATTTGAATATAAACAAGGCCAACATTTAACTTTAAAAATAGACATTGACGGGCAAGATATTCGCCGATCTTATTCCATATGTACCGGCATCAGCAGTCAAACTTTGAGAGTCGGTGTTAAAGCGATAGAAAATGGCATTTTTTCAAACTATGCCAATAAAGAACTAAAAAAGGGTATGACACTTGAAGTGATGCTGCCACAAGGACATTTCTATTCTAAATTATCCAAAGACTCTAATAAACAATATCTATTAGTCGCGGTAGGAAGTGGAATTACCCCAATACTTTCGCAAATAGAAACTATTCTTGAAAGTGAACCTAACTCTCAAATAACGCTACTCTATGGAAATAAAAGAAGTACTTTGATGATGTTTAGAGAGCACCTTTGCTTCTTAAAAAATCAATATATGAGTCGTTTAAAAATATTTAATTTTTTTACCAAAGAAGAAAATGATGCTGTTATTTTAAATGGCCGTATTAGTGCACAAAAAATAATTGATTTGGATCAAGCTCGAATGATTCGCATTAAAGAGTTTGATGATGTCTTTGTTTGTGGCCCTGAAACAATGACGTTGGAAATAGCTAAGGCATTTAAATCTTGGGGCTGTGATGATCTCCATATCCATTATGAATTATTTTTCTCTGGTGTGGCTGCTGAATTGGCAGAAAAAACTCAAGCGGAAAGAGCAAAAAAATACGGCCTTAAAACATCCAATGTATCAGTAAAGGTAGCAGGCAGAAAAGTCTTGATGGATCTTGAAATGGGGGGAGAAAACATTCTTGATGCTGCCATTGAAAATGGTGCAGATCTGCCTTTTTCTTGTAAAGCTGGTGTATGTGCTACTTGTAAAGCTAAAGTAATAAAAGGCAAAGTAGAAATGGATATGAATCATTCTTTAACAGACCAAGAAGTTGAAGATGGTATGATATTAACTTGTCAGGCGCACCCTGTTAGTGATGAAGTTGAAATTGATTTTGACTTTAGTTAGATCTGAACTTTAATCTTTTATTTTGAAGAATATAATTGATAACTTTATCGCCAACAGAGCTGAATGTGTCAACATTAGTTGTAAAACTTTAATTGTTACAGTTTTTGGTGATGTGGTTTCGCAACATGGTCATTGGGTTTGGATTGGTAGCTTGATTGAGTCATTATCTAATCTTGGTTATTCAGAGCGTTTAGTACGGACATCGGTTTTTCGGTTAGTAGAAGACGATTGGTTACAAGTAAAAAAAATTGGGCGTAAAAGCTATTATTCACTAACCATTTCTGCGACTAATCATAATCTAAAAGCTTCTCGACGAATCTACAAATCTTCCAGTCTTTCTGAAAATAATGATTGGTTAATTCTACTGCCTAGTTTTGTTACAGATGAAAAATTACCAGAATTAAAAAAACAACTCAAATGGCTAGGATTTAGCTCGATAAGTTCATCAGTCTATGCTCATCCGTCATTTGACAAAAATTCACTTGAAGAAACGATCAAAGAACTCGATTTAGTTGAGTCCGTTGTGATTTTTTCAGGTAAAACGGTCGATCAGAATTCTAATGCTGTATTAAAAAAATTGGTATTTCAAAAGTGGAATTTGAGTGAGCTAACAGGTAAATACGATCAGTTTCTGGAGGACTATAGGCCAATTCTTATGCAACTAGAAAATGAAAGCTCAACTGCTAATTCAGATAAAATAAGTTTCTCGCTAAGGTTGTTGCTTATTCATGAATTTCGAAGAATACTACTCAATGATCATGAGCTATCTGCAAACATGCTGCCATCTGATTGGAGTGGTAAATCCGCTAGAGTGTTAGTAAAAAATATTTATCAATATTTAGAAAAAAAATCTATAAAGTATATTACGCAAAATCTACAAAATTCGAATGGCAGTTTATTGAAGCCATCAGAAGAATTCTATACTCGATTTAAATAATAACCAGTTAATTAGGATATTTCCAAAATGAGAATACCACAATGACAAGACCTATAACTTATAGCTCGAAAGATAATATTGGGATTATCACAATAGAATACCCGCCAGTTAATGCTCTTTCTCAATTGGTTAGACAAGGTATTGTAGACGGCATTGATAAATTTGAAATAGATGACGCAATCAAGGCAATAATTATTCGATGCCATGGCAGAACATTTATAGCTGGAGCGGATATTAAGGAATTTGGAAACGTTCCATTAGAGCCACACTTACCGGATGTAGTTAATCAAATTCAAGCGAGTTCAAAGCCAGTCATTGCAAGTTTATTTGGTACCTCGTTAGGTGGTGGTTTTGAAGTTGCTTTGGCCTGTCATTATCGAGTTGCACTAGCATCAGCAAAAATCGGTTTACCTGAAGTTAATTTGGGTTTAATTCCTGGTGCAGGAGGAACACAACGATTGCCTAGAATGGTTGGTGTTCAAAAAGCTATGGAAATGATTACCAGTGGTAAACATTATTCAGTCAATGATTTTTCTTCTTTAAAGTTATTTGATTGTATTTTTGATAATAGTGAAAACTTAAATGAATCTACAATTAATTTCGTAAAAAAATTAATAGAAACTGGAAAATTAACGCAAACCAAAGTTGGTGAACAATACATTACCGATGACATTGATGATTGGGATAAAACTTTATCATTAATCAATAAAAAATCGAGAGGTAAAGAAGCGCCAAATGTTGCAGCGAATATATTGAAACAGAGCCTAAATTTGAATATTGCAGATGGAATGGTGCTTGAGCGTAGAGAGTTTTTAAAACTAAAAGATTCTGAACAATCTGCAGCCTTAAGGTTTGCATTTGGTGCCGAGAGATTAGCCTCAAAAACAGAGTTTAGTGCTACGCCAATAGATGTAAAAAATGTAGGAATTATTGGTGGTGGAACAATGGGTTCAGGGATCGCAACCGTATTTCTTTCTTCTGGTTTTCATGTGACACTTATTGAACAAAATGAAGAAGCGTTAGCATTGGGTAAAGAAAGAATTGAGAATAATTTTATGAGTAATGTTAAACGTGGCCGAATGTCACAAGTTCAAACAGATTCATACATTGCTTCTCTAACTACATCCATTAATTATCAATCACTCAGTGAGTGTGATCTAGTGATAGAAGCTGTATTCGAAAATATGGATGTAAAGAAAACAATATTTAGACAATTCGATCAAGTATGTAAACCAGACTGTATTCTAGCGACTAACACCTCTTACTTAGATATTGATGAAATTGCATCTGTGGTATCAGAACCGTCAAGAGTCATTGGTATGCACTTCTTTAGTCCCGCTAATATTATGAAATTACTAGAAGTTGTTCAGACAAAAAAATCATCTGAGCTAGCATTAGTAACCGCGATGATAGTCGCAAAAAAATTGAAAAAGATTCCCGTGATGGTAGGTGTTTGTTTCGGTTTTGCTGGTAATCGAATGTACACACGATATGGACGTGAAGTACAGCAGATATTATTAGAAGGTGCAAAAATAGCTCAAGTCGATCATGCGCTTACAAGCTGGGGAATGGCAATGGGACCGCTAGCGGTTGGTGATATGTCTGGTTTGGATATTGGCTATTATGCAAGAAATTCCAGGCCAGCACCAGACTACGATAAAGGCTATTTTAAGCCGGCAGAACTGATGTTTAAGTTAGGTCGATATGGGCGTAAAGCAGGTAAAGGGTATTATCAATACGATGAAAATGGAAAAGCGTCAAATGATCCTTTGAGCGATCAGTTAATTTCCGAAAAAGCGAAAGAACTAGGCTTTGAACAAAAGAAATTTGATGACGATGAAATTATACAAAGAGCAATTCTTGCGTTAATATCCGAAGGTCTGCAATTGTTGAAAGATGGAATTGTCAAAAGAGCTTCTGATATTGACATTATCTGGCTACATGGTTATGGATTTCCACGCCATAAAGGTGGACCAATGTTTCAGGCTAAACAAATGGGAAAAGAAAAATTAGAATCCAAACTTGAAGAGCTAAGAATGCTAGAAGGTGATAAGATCTGGCCAAACGTTGACCTTAGTCAAATATTTTAAAATAAATTTTAGGAATAGCATGAAAAAGACATTTGTATTAACCCACGCAAAAATAAAAATGCCTCGTATGATTGAAGCAGCTAAACATGAAGTTAAAAAATACCTGAAAAGAGAAAGAAACAAAGCATTAAAAGATGGCGTTGATTTTTGGGATTTTGATTGTAAATATGGTGCGACAGAAGAAAATGCAGAAGTGATTCATTTATCAGCCATTAATAAAAATATTGATGATGCAGAACAATTAGGATTAGAGTCTTTTTATTTGGAAATATTAGTCAAACCCGGGCATAAGCCCAAGAAATAATACTTAAATCTAGATTAAGGAGGCAATAAGATGAAAAAGGTAACGGTAAAAAACCATTCATCATATTTATAATTCTTTGCGTTTTACTCCTGAGTTATCCCCACGAAAATTATAGTTAACTAATTGAAAAACTAGAGATTGATAGACTTTCATGATGAATTATGATCAAATTTGTTTCGACTAAAAACCAAGGTTGAGAACACCATGAAAGCGACTAAATTATTACACAAAAATTTATCCAGTGCATGTCCTGAGATCCATGACATAAGATTAACCGCACTAATTGGCCGTTTTCACATAGACTATAAAAGGACAACAGTTAACGGTGACTGGATTAGGTAGGAACCTGAAATCAGACTCGAATACCGATACTAAGCATGATATTAAACGAATGGATCGACTCATCGGTAATCAATATTTATATGCTGAGCGTCAAGATATCTATCGATATTTATTAAATCTTCCGAGTTGGGCAACAAAAATATCCGATCCTGATCGTTGATTGGTCTCCATTGGTTATGGAGAACCGAATGGCAGGTATACTAGCTATTCTCGAATGTATTAAGGTTCGGCAATAGGTCGCACAGCCATCAGTACGGCGGCAAAATTTGCAGGTATATTAGGGGCTGGCGTTGGAGCATGGAGTCAGCATTTTAATGCTATTAGTGCATATATGGATTGTATAAATGACGGTTGATGCTAAAGCTAGACAACAAGCACTCAAGCTTATTCATAGGATTGAAAGTAGAGAAAGATCTCTCCCATAGCCCAAGTCAGCAATGATTTGGGCTTTTCTATTTTAGCCGCTACTAGGCAGAGCGCTGTTGTTGGATCATGGCTTCAAGCATTTCTGAAATAAACTGACCAAATTGCTATCGTAAGATTAACCATAATGGGGGGGTAGGTCTTTCGTTGCTCTATAAATTAATGGGTGCCCCATTAATGTTTTATAACTCAAAGTTATGGCGAATTCTAAAGAAATCAGCCAAAATAATTGATAATAGCATTTTGTCTATGATACTAATAGATTAACAATAATATTTAGCTAAAGATTAAAGAACTTAGAGTAAAAATGTTAAATTTCCAAAACAACTTAATAAATGTGATTAGCATTCTCGTCGTGGTGATTCTCCTATCACCGCGAGGGTTGCTGTTACGCTAAAGAAAACATAGTAAACATAAAAACCCTCGCTCTGAAAAGACCGAGGGTTTTTTTATATTCAAGGATGGACGGTATTCCACAAAGAACCACCGACGACGGTGTGGTTATATCTAAGGAATCGAAGTGCAGTTTTAGGGCATATGCAATAAAGAGCCATGGTTGGTGGCACTGCTTGGTTGAATAGAAGAATTAACTTATTTTAAATAAAGCATCTATCAAAAAAAGTAAAAGATTATGAATCAACAAGTTTCAACAGGCGCTCAACAAGTTCTTTCAATTCTAGAAGAGCAAGGCGTAACCGATGTTTTTGGTTATCCAGGTGGCGCTATTATGCCACTCTATGATGCTTTGTATGATAGCAAAATTAAACACTACCTTTGTAGGCATGAGCAAGGAGCTGCTTTTGCGGCGGTTGGTTATGCTCGTGCATCATATAAGGTAGGCGTTTGTATCGCGACCTCTGGCCCAGGAGCAACTAACCTTCTAACTGGAATAGCGGATGCTATGGCAGACTCAGTTCCTATAGTTGCGATCACAGGACAGGTAGCTACCCAAGCGATGGGTACGGATGGTTTTCAAGAGGTAGATATTATTGGATTAAGTATTGCCTGCACAAAACATTGTTTTCAGGTGAAAGATATTAATCAATTACCTGGGTTTTTAAACAAAGCATTTGAAATTGCACAATCTGGTCGACCAGGTCCGGTATTAATTGATATACCAAAAGATATTCAAATGGCTGATATAAGTAACCAAGAAGACCCATTGCAGTTAGTCGACTCGAATAAACATGTAGACGAGAATAATACTGAAAATACTGCGTTTATACCGAACGCTCTGTTTAGTGATGCTGCCGAAATGATAATCGCTGCAGAAAAACCCATTTTTTACGTTGGCGGCGGAGTTGGGCTGTCTCGATCAGTGCCTGAACTTCGAGATTTCATTGAAATGGCCAATATTCCTAGTGTTGAAACTTTAAAGGCGCTAGGGAGTGTTAAATTTGAAGATCCACTTTATCTGGGTATGTTAGGTATGCATGGAACAAAAGCCGCTAATCTTGCTGTACAAGAAAGTGATTTACTAATTGTTTTAGGTGCTCGTTTTGATGATCGTGTAACTGGCAAATTAAATGAATTTGCTCCGAATGCGAAAGTGATACATATGGACATCGATCCTGCTGAAGTAAATAAACTTAGAAAGGCAGATATCGCTTTGGTAGGTGATTTAAAGGACACTTTACCGATGATTAATAAGGAAGTGGATAAGCAATTTTCCGAAATAAAAATCAGTAATAAAGATGATTGGCGAAAGCGTTGTTTAGATCTAAAGAAACGTTTTCATCCAGAAATATCACACGTTATCTTATCGAACTCTTCTACCGCTTTGAGTGGAAAAATGAAAGAGTCTACTAACAATAAGAAAGAGACTATATTTGCTCCGGCACTACTAAAAGAGCTGAGCGAACGATTAAGATCTGATGCGATTGTGACAACCGATGTAGGACAGCATCAAATGTGGGCTGCTCAAACTATGCAATTTGATCACCCAAGTCGGTTTATCACCAGTGGAGGATTAGGTACGATGGGGTTTGGTATACCAACAGCGATTGGTGCAAAAATTAGCTCGCCTCGTAATACTGTCGTATCAGTTACTGGTGATGGTTCTTTTATGATGAACATTCAAGAGCTAGCAACCATAAAACGTTACCAAATCCCGGTAAAAATAGTGCTGATTGATAACAGTCGCTTAGGGATGGTAAGACAATGGCAAGAGTTGTTTTTTAACCGACGTTTTAGTGAAACGGAGTTATCAGATAATCCGGACTTTGTGATGCTAGCGCGTGCATTCGATATTGAAGCTAAAACAATCACTGAAGCACATGAAGTAACACAAGCAATTGATGATATGTTGGATTGCAAAAAGGCTTATTTATTGCATATAAAAATTGATGCTTTAGATAATGTCTGGCCGTTAGTTCCACCAAATACAGCCAATGATAAAATGATAGAAAAAACAGCTTAATTTTTTTGAAAAATATTACAGCTTAAATTAGAAACTGGAGATAACCATGAATAGTGGAAATTTTGCGATAGAAATTTTTGCAGACAACCAACCAACAGTACTAGAGAAGCTTTTACAAGTGACTCGTTTTCGCGGTTATACCATCTCTGGTTTAAATGTAAAAACAAGCGATGACGAAGCAAGTTTGAATATACAATTAACTATTAATTTAAAAGAATGTGCAGAACTAACAAGAGAAAATGAAATACAAAAACTTTTTAATCAGTTGAGCAAGTTATTTGATATTAAGCATGTTAACCTAAGTCATAGACGAGTAGAAAAGTGCAGTTTAGCGACTAATCGTCATCAAGCATATAGTTAAAAAAAATAAAACAGGAAATATCAGAATGGCAAAAGTAGAGTCGGCTCTCATTTGGTCTAACGGAAAATTCATACCTTGGAAAGATGCGACCGTCCATGTGATGAGTCACGCGTTGCACTATGGATCATCCGTCTTCGAGGGAATTAGGGCTTATGATACTCACAAGGGAACATGCATTTTTCGATTAGAAGAACATATTGAACGTCTTTTTGATTCGGCAAAAATTTACCGTATGCGAATTCCGTTTACTCAATCTGAAGTGTTGCAAGCGTGTAAAGATTCAGTTAAAAAGAATAATTTAAAATCAGCTTACCTTCGACCACTCATTTATTTAGGTGAAGTGGGTATGGGGTTACGGCCACCAGAAGATGCTGTTTGCGATATTATTATTGCAACGTTTCCTTGGGGTGCTTATTTGGGTGAAGATGCGGTTGAACAAGGTGTTGATGTTGGCGTTTCTAGTTGGAATAGACTGGCTCCAAATACCATGCCAACGGCAGCCAAAGCTGGTGGAAATTATTTGTCTTCTCAATTAATTTCAGGTGAAGCCGCGCGTCATGGATACGCAGAAGGGATCGCTCTTGATGTCAATAATATGGTTAGTGAAGGTGCGGGACAAAATGTATTTTTAGTTAGAAAAGGAATTATTTATACACCGCCAGGAACAGCTTCAATTCTACAAGGTTTAACTCGCGATGCTGTTATGTCTTTAGCAAAAGATAATGGTTATCAAGTAAAAGAAGAAGTTATTGGAAGAGATGCGCTTTATTTAGCCGATGAAATATTTATGACAGGAACCGCAACTGAAGTAGTACCTGTTAAAAGTGTGGATGGAATTGAAGTCGGAGAAGGAGCTAGAGGGCCAGTGACTAAAAAAATTCAAGATTTATTCTTTGGATTATTTGATGGTACAACCGAAGATAAATATGGTTGGTTAGAAACAGTTTAAAATTTAGAAAATACGTGACCATTACAAACTTCTCTTAAAAGGTCTATAAAGTGCCAAGATTACGATCAGCAACAACCACTCAAGGTAGAAACATGGCAGGCGCTCGCGCATTGTGGCGCGCTACTGGCATGACGGATTCTGATTTTGATAAACCGATCATTGCGGTTGCCAACTCTTTTACTCAATTTGTTCCTGGACATGTTCATTTAAAAGATATGGGGCAGTTAGTTGCTAGAGCTATTGAAAAAGCAGGTGGCGTGGCCAAAGAATTTAATACCATTGCGGTTGATGATGGTATTGCTATGGGACATTCCGGAATGCTTTATAGCTTGCCATCTCGTGATTTAATTGCGGATTCGGTTGAGTATATGGTTAATGCGCATTGTGCCGATGCGATTGTTTGTATTTCTAATTGCGACAAGATTACACCCGGCATGTTGATGGCATCACTTCGTTTAAATATTCCTGTGATTTTTGTTTCTGGTGGCCCTATGGAAGCAGGAAAAACTAAACTTTCAGATCAAATTATAAAACTGGATCTAGTCGATGCGATGATAAAAGGTGCCGATCCGAAAGTTAATGATGAAGAGAGTGATGAAATAGAAAGAAGTGCTTGCCCTACTTGCGGTTCTTGTTCTGGAATGTTTACTGCTAATTCAATGAATTGTTTAGTGGAAGCTCTAGGTTTAGCATTACCCGGAAATGGTTCCATGTTAGCCACTCATAAAGATCGTGAAGCTTTATTTTTAAAAGCGGGCGAGCAAATAGTCAAACTAGCCCAACGTTATTATGATAAAGATGATGAAACTGCGTTGCCTAGGAATATAGCCAATAAAGCGGCCTTTGAAAATGCTATGAGTTTAGATATTGCCATGGGCGGATCAACCAATACTATTTTGCATTTAGTAGCAGCCGCGCAAGAAGGTGATGTTGATTTTACAATGGATGATATTGATCGTCTTTCTAAGAAAGTTCCACATATTTGTAAAGTTGCGCCTTCAACGCCTGAATACCATATGGAAGATGTACATCGTGCGGGTGGTGTTATTTCGATTTTGGGCGAACTGTACCGAGCAAATTTGTTAAACGAAGACGTTACTAATGTTTTCGGCGGTTCATTGAAATCGTTAATTGAAGAGTACGACGTCACTCAAACAAAAAATAAAAACATCTTAGAATTTTTTAGAGCAGGTCCAGCAGGTATAAGAACAACAAAAGCTTTTAGTCAAGATTGTCGTTTTGATACTTTAGATACCGACCGCAAAAATGGATGTATAAGAAGTGTTGAAAATGCTTTTTCTCAAGAAGGTGGTTTGGCTGTTTTAAGTGGCAATATGGCGCTTGATGGCTGTATTGTAAAAACAGCTGGTGTTGATGAAGAAAATTTAATTTTTACTGGCCCGGCTCATGTTTTTGAGAGTCAAGATGATGCCGTTAAAGGTATATTAGCAGGAGAGGTCGTTGCTGGAGAGATCGTCGTAATACGTTATGAAGGACCAAAAGGTGGTCCTGGAATGCAGGAAATGTTGTATCCGACCACTTATTTAAAATCGATGGGGTTAGGAAAAAAATGCGCACTGGTTACAGACGGACGTTTTTCAGGCGGAACTTCAGGGTTATCTATTGGACATGTTTCACCAGAAGCGGCAAGCGGTGGAACCATTGCGTTGATTGAAAATGGCGATCAAATTGAAATTGATATTCCAAAACGTATTATTCAATTAAATGTTAGTGAGAGTGATATTGTAAAAAGAAAAAAGATTATGAATAATAAAGGTGCTCAGGCATGGAAACCTAAAAATCGAGTGCGACCAATTAGTTATGCTTTAAAGAATTATGCCATGCTAGCAACTAGCGCTGATAAAGGAGCTGTCAGAAATAAAAAACTTCTCGACGAATATAATTCGTGATGAAAATGTCTAACCAAACTAATGGACGAAAAACGAAAAGTACTAATCCTGTGGAATTAACAGGGGCAGATTTTTTACGCAAAACATTATCGGCTAAAGTCTACGATGTAGCAAAAGAAACTGAACTTACAGAAATGACAAAGTTGTCATCTCACTTAGGTCAACAAATTTATTTAAAACGTGAAGATCAGCAACCAGTACAATCTTTTAAAATCAGAGGCGCTTATAATAAACTCGCCAATTTGGTTAACCAAAAAAATGGATTGGGTTATGAAATAAAAGAAGTCGTCGCATCATCTGCAGGAAATCACGCACAGGGATTAGCCTTAGCAGCTAAAAAACTAGGTATCAAAGCCACTATATTTATGCCGATTACGACCCCAGATATAAAAATTGATAGCGTAAAAAGACTTGGCGGAAGCGTAAAACTAATTGGAAAGAGTTTTGACCAAGCACAAGAAGCTTCACAACACTATGCAAAAAAAAACAACCTTAAAATAATTCATCCTTTTGATGATGTTGATGTAATTGCCGGTCAAGGAACGGTTGCTCAAGAATTGTTAAAGCAACAACCTGAAATGAATATCGTATTTATTCCTGTTGGTGGCGGTGGGTTATTAGCGGGAATGGCGGTCTATTTAAAACAACTATCTCCAAAGACAAAAATAGTCGGCGTTGAAGCCGAGGACTCGGCATGTTTGCAAGCAGCTTTTAAAGCAAATAAACCCGTCGATCTAGAACATGTTGGCTTATTTGCTGACGGCGTGGCAGTAAAAAAAATCGGAAAACAAACCTTCAATTTAATTCAGCAGTATTGTGATGAAGTAATAACCGTTAATAGTGATGAAATATGTACGGCGATTAAAGATATTTTTGAACAAATACGAGTAATTGCAGAACCTGCGGGTGCATTATCTTTGGCGGGTTTAAAAAAATATAACTTACAGAATCAAATTGAACTTAATCAAAAACAAACAGCTATTTTGTCTGGCGCTAACATGAGTTTCCATAATTTACGTTACGTCTCTGAGCGTTGTGAATTAGGCGAGAAAAAAGAAGCGGTTTTAGCTGTATCAATTCCCGAAGAAAAAGGAAGTTTTAGAAACTTCTGCAAAAGTTTACAAGGACGAGTCATTACGGAGTTTAACTATCGTTACTCAGCTAATAATGATAAGACAAATAATGCACACATTTTCGTTGGCGTTCGTTTAGGGGAGGAAGAGAATGAACGAGCTAAATTAATTGCAGACCTCGAAACTTCAAATTATAAAGTTGAAGATCTTACTGAAAATGAATTAGCAAAACTCCATATTCGATATATGATCGGTGGTGGAAGTTCAAATTCATCAAATGAACGAATATTTCAATTCCAGTTTCCAGAATATCCCGGCGCATTAGAAGAATTTTTAAATACCTTGGGTGAGCTTTGGAATATCTCGTTGTTTCACTATCGAAATCATGGAGCGGCGTTTGGTCAAGTGTTGGCTGGTTTTGAAGTAGAAGAAAGTCAGCAGTTAGAATTTTTTAGGCACTTAAAAGAGCTAGGTTATGAATGGAAAGAAGAAACTAACAATTTGGCTTATAAAGCGTTTTTGTAAAATACAAAAAATCATATAAAAGGTTTATGAGGCCTACAGCAAAATTGGGTTTTCCCATTTCAATTGATCAAAACGTGCAAAATATCTGTCAGAACTGAATACAACCAAACCATGTTCAATTGCCAAAGCTGCCAAATGAGCATCGCTTACCAGATTACCGCTAGCATTTGTTTTAATTAACAAATCTTTGAGAATTTCAGCATGTCGTTTTTGAGGCTGTGGAATCCAAACATTCGGTAGTTGTATCCAAGATTCAATGTATTCCCAAGCGTTTGATACAGATAAAGGTTTTGAGAATAATTTCATATTGGTAGATATTCTTATAAATGCTAAAAGGTTTTGCCACGGAATTGCTACACGCTTAGGACTATTGAACTGACTTTCTAACCATTGTTTGGCTTGTTCATGTTGTGGGTAATCGCTAATAACGGCATACAGGAGTATATTTGCATCAATTAACACTACTTAATTCCTTTCTCATCTTGTGCTAAAATTTCAGAAATATTATCTAAGTCAGGCAAATTAGCTCCTAGGTTAACCGAAGTCATTGAGTAATGAGGAGCCGTCTCTTCAACTTTATCGAGCTGCTCGATTCCTGAACGCAATAGGGAATTAACCACATTTTTTAAACTTTTGTGATTTTTAGATTTAATCTCAATCAGTTTTGAAGCAATATCGTCTTCTATCGTTAATGTCGTTCGCATAGTTTTCTACAAGCATACAATTAATGTAAAGATGATAGTCTTTTGATGTTTTGATGTCAAAATAAATAATGAAAGCACATTTTCTGTCTTCACTAATATTTAACCCATTGATTTATATGGAATTAAAAACACTTACTAGAATATTATATTCACAAAGTGTAAATAATGTTCCGTTGATTTTCCCGATAACCTGTGTAAACTACTGATTTATAATAGAAATTCAGTTTTACAGCCGTTTTTCTTGGAATATTAGTGAGATTTGTTGCATATAATAAGCGTTAGAGCGGTACAAGATACTATCCAACTTTTCTCATGCTGGGCTTGCCCTTAATAAAATTATCCATGTCTGTAAACATATCTTGGACGTCAATATATGGGTTAATCTGATGAGGGTGTTCTTTACCCTGTTCAGCTCCGTCTAAAACAAATTTTCGCAATTTATCAGCATTTTTCATAGCATTCGCAACACCATCCTCATTTTTTAATGTGTCAAATAAGAGTGCAAATCCTTTATCATAGTCGTTTATACCTCGCTCTCTAAGCAAGTGCTTTAGTTTGCTATTTCTTAATAGATCATCACAGCAATGATAACTTGCCGTACTATATTCCATATGCAAAAGAAGCCAAAGTTCAAAACAAACATTGGAGAATGCAATTTCGATATTATATCTATTGGCTAGATTTCTAGCTTTTAGGTGAAGTACATGAGAGTATTTTGTCGTCGACTCCCTATCAAAGACAACCCAATATAAATCGTGTTTAGTTGTCGTTTTCTTATGTGCCATAGCTGCTTCAACTAACTGTACTGGCGTGTTTTTTTCTGTGTCTTCTACTAATAAAATGTTTTTCTTATCTGAGTGATAATTATCAATATAACCTCGAATGTAATAAGGCTCTGTTTTTTCTCCTTCACAAAAAATATGAAATGCAGGTATTAAAGGGATTTTACTTTTAGGCTTTTTCTTTGGCATTTTAAAAAACCTCTTTTAATGCTTCAGATATATCTTTGTAATTAATTTTGGGGATTGCACCTAACCTACCTTCGTCATACCATTTAGAAAAAGGGCTTGAATCTTTTAATGTTGATTCATAATTATCTAAACAATGAAGGACAGTTCCATGCTCTAATTTCTTTTCAGTAAGGTATATCTGATCCTTTCGCATCGTACCTGATCCCATCAAGGTCAAGTCATGAGTTGTGAATATTAATTGAGCATTCCTTTTATTAACAGTCGGGTCATTGAATAATTTAACAATTAGTTCTGCTATATGAGGATGAAAGCTGGATTCGATTTCATCTATCAGAAATACAGCACCATCACGTAAAATTTGAATGAAAAATGGGAGAATTTTGAATAACCTTACTGTTCCTCGTGATTCTTTTTCTATATCAAACTTTACTAAGTTTCCTTTTTCATCTGGATGATAAAAACTTTCAACTTTTGACAATTCTTTAGTAAGTCTTTCTTTAAAATCGTCAGGCATGTCCTTTGGGAGCTTAAGATCATCAAGTTTTTCATCTTGTTCAATACTGAATTTCTCAATTCCAAGATCGATTTTCTTTAAGAAAGTATTTACGATATCAACCGTTCTTGAATCTTCCTCCCAATCAAAAACGCCAACTCGATGATGTATTAGTGCAGTGTGAATATTTTTTCTAAAATGGTTATATATTTTTCTAACCATTTCAGGGGCATCAGCTGTATTACCTGCTTTTGATAAGTATGAGTTATTTGCAAAGAAGGCTATTTGTTTTCTTCCCCCCTTGTAATGCTCACCAAATTTCATTTCTTTCCAGTTTTCAGGAGATGTGCGAGTGAAAATATTTGCCGCCCTTGGACCAGGATAATAATCTAGCTTTTCATACAGGATTTCATATTTCGTGTACTCTATATGGTAGGAGTACCTCACTTTGTCCACATAGAATTCAATTTCAAAGCGAGTAGGAGCACTCTTAGTACTTTCTGAAAGAAGATAAGGCTCATATGATTTAATAGGGTCTCCATCTTTTAGCTCCCCACTTTTGGTCATTAGGCTTATAAGAGCCTCGAAAGCTAAAAGTATATTTGTTTTACCGGCTGCATTTGAGCCATATATTGCACAAGTTTTTAAAACTCCTAGATCTTTCTCAATGTAAGCTATATTGCCTGAATGATGCTTTGGTTTTTTTTCAGCATGAAAACTAATGAGCTGTTCAGATTTAAAAGATCTAAAGTTTTTAATTGTGAAGTCGACTATCATGATCGCGTCCCATAGTTTTAAGTCATGCCAATTACCTTTTCTCAGCCACAAACGGCTGGAACAGGCATTTAAAAGGATTTTAGCATGAAAATAACATAAAAATATGTTATTTTCTTAAAAACTAGACTTTAGTCAAGCGTATGCTCTAACAAGTAACTGCAATCCGACTTCGCAAACTGTCACTTTTTGTGCAAAAATACGCTCAAAAACCGCCAATTTGTTGCGCAATTGAGCTTGGCGTTAGGGCATATAAATGAATAAGCTAGAATTTCAGGAAAAAATGCGGTTAATTGATGAAGAACTTACTAGAGAGCTTTGCACGATCTACAGACCTTGTTTCATTACAGAAGAGAACGCGATACGTATTTCAGAGTCAGTTAATCCGGTTTCTCGCAACGAGCTAATCACTTCTTGTAATTGGCTGTTGGCTTGATCAGAAAAATCGACTTCACAGTGATCTTTTGCCTCTGGATGAACAAATGAGCCTTTATACCCTTTGGCAACGATGATTTTGTCTCTTTCAAGCAGCTTATAAGCCTTAGCAATGGTGTTTTGGTTAACCCCAAGGTCATTTGCTAGCTGCCGAATAGACGGCATAAGATCGTCAGGTAATAGCTCACCGGCTAATACGCCTTGCTTAATTTGCTCGATTAATTGGGTAAACATAGGCAGTTCACTACCTACATCAATTCGAATATCCATTACAGCTCTCAATGTACGCGGTGTGACGGCCGCTATTGTTGAACCATTTTGATTGTTAGATCAGTTAAACAATCTGTTACATGTGCTATTTGATCTAATAGTACATATGGTGTATCTTAATTACAAGTTAGGCATTATCTACAACAGAGGGCACACAATGAAACTTAGCAAAATCAAAAAGGCACTTTTAGTCAACTCACTCGTTTGGGCAACCGTTATGATATCAGTCGCTATTTCAGCCAAAGGGACAGAGATCTTTGACACATTGTTTATTATGTTTGTTGGCATGTGGTATGTGACTCACTTGTCGATACAAAGAATTTCATCGGATAGTTCCTTTTACCAATGTGACGTTAGGATATTTAAAAAAATCTTCTGTCGGAATAAGTAATCAACAGAGACAGTTGGTAAAACTTCGACTCCTAGCGCATAATGCCACAAGACAAAATAACTCGACTGGAGTCGAATAAGTTGAAAGATTTTATTAAAGTGCTCCCAACCTTTCTTTTAACCATTAGCTATTTTTCAATAATGGTTATTGGCGTCACTTATAGTTTCTTTTTCTATTCCGAATTCGATATTAATATTATCAAATTTGTTGATTTGAGTGATTTTTTACTGGCACCGATATTAGAGCCTTTATCCATCCTGATTTTTGTTGTTTGGGTAGTTATTGTAACAATACCTGAATTCATATAATAAGTGCAATTCCCTTAGTAAAAAACGAGTATGATTATTTTGTGAAAAATATCACTCAACGAAAGGAATTGCACCATGAAAGAATATCAACATTTGAACAAAGAAGAAAGGTTTTATACCCATCCCACCTCAAGATGCAGGATTTAATTCCTGAAAATTATCA
>CAZRPK010000045.1:0-9529 GCA_964601915.1 uncultured Kangiella sp.
TCATGAAAGCTTACACTAAACACAAGAAAATAATGTGATAGAAAGACGAGCGGTAGGATAAATAGTGAAAAAAGTCTTAAAATAGAAACGAAACGTTTAGTTACTCTTCAATGATCGATTTTTTATTGTTGTAATTTGCTGATTGACGTATTATTTAATATTTCAGATAGTTAACGATCCAAAGAAAAGAAAAGAAAAGACATGACTCAATCAATAATTGATCCTGACAATGAAAATAATTCCATTTTAGGGACTTCAGATGGTGTAGCCATTGCAGTGAATAAAAATGAAACCTGTGCAAACTGTGAAACCGAGTTAAGTGGTAAATTCTGCCATTCTTGCGGTCAATCTTCTAAAAGTATGATTAAGTTTTTTGGAGAGGTTATTAAGGAGTTGTTAGATGATGCTTTAGGTTACGACTCGAGGTTCAAGCACTCATTAATGCCTTTATTATTTAAACCAGGGCGGTTGACGTTAGATTATGTGAAAGGCAAACGATTCTATTATGTTTTGCCTTTTAAACTTTATTTGATTACCAGTGTATTATTTATTCTGCTAATTAAGAATACCGCAAATACAGATGGAATAACATTTCAAGATGAATCTGACAGTAATACTCCTGAAGAAATAGTCCAAACATCGAAGGAGGGGAGGTTAGAGGAAGCTAAAGAAAAAATAGAAAATGCATTTGATGAGTTACCCATAGTTGCTAATGAAATTAAGAAAGAAATTCTTGATGTGGTTGAAAATGAACAATTAGAGTTAAAAGATAAAGAAGAGTCAAAAAACAAAAATAGTACGACCATTAGTATAGGTGGGGGAAAAAATGATATTGATTTGGAGTGGAATGAAGAGATTCAACAATTTGATGGTGTTGATGAAATTGAGAATGAGTTCTTAAAGAAATTTTTTACTCAAATTAATCCTAAATTAAAGAGCTGGAAAAAGGATCCAGCGCCTTTAATTGAATCAATTATAGGAATGCTTCCTTATATGATGTTTATCATTCTTCCTATTTTTGCAATTTTTTTGAAGTTATCTTATGTGTTTTCAAAGCGCTATTACACAGAGCATTTAGTATTTCTTCTTCATAATCATTCTTTTATTTATATGTTAATGATGTTGCAAGCGGGTTTAGCTTTCGGTGAAGTTAAGCTTAGGACTATGGATTATTGGTTTGCTCAATCTTTATCTTCAACATTAAGCTTTCTTTCTTTGATTCTTAGCTTTTGGATGATCATTTATGTATTTTTATCAATGAAACGATTCTACAAACAAAGTTGGAAAATGACTATTGCAAAAACACTTTCGTTGGGTTTTATCTATACGGTTTTACTTTCTGTTGGTATTCTTATAAGTATGGTTTTTGGAGCCTATCAAGCGTAAATACAGTTTACGCTAAATCATTCTATGGAATCCATTACTGACACTATATTGCAAGCTATTCAAAGTCATACTGAATGGGCTTGGCTTGTTGTTTTTCTTATCGCTTTTGCAGAATCTCTTGCAATTATTGGTTTAATGGTTCCTGGTTGGTTATTGTTAGTCGGGATAGGAACCTTGATAGGTACAAATATTTTACCCTTTTATCCGATTGTTTTATCCGCATATATCGGAGCGGTATTAGGCGAGTATTTAAGCTATTTATTGGGTTATCACTATCACCAAACAATTCTCGATTGGAGACTATTTAAATCGCATAAATCATTACTAGAAAAAGCTAAGATTTTTTTTGATCGTTATGGAACGGCAGGGGTTTTCTTTGGGCGTTTTATTGGACCACTACGAGCTGTGATACCTTTTTCAGCAGGCGTTTTTCAAATGAAAAAAAGAACATTCGCATGGGTGAATTTAACTTCTGGTGTAATTTGGGCACCACTTTATCTAATGCCAGGGGTTTTAGCTGGAGCGGCTTATCAACTAGATAAGCAAACAGGAGTTGAGAGTATATTCATTATTTTATTAATAATTTTAATGGGAGGGTATGCGTTTAAACAGGGAAAAACATTATTTCCTGCAAAGATAATTCGAGGTAAAAAGGGTTTAACTAAATCTCATAAATTATCTAAAAAAATAAACTTTGCTTTAGCTTTCTCAATTTTTGTGATTAGTATTGGAATTCTAATCAAAAGTCACTACTTTGATTTTTTAAAAGAGTTATTTAAAGTTTTATTTAAGTAACTTTATAGTAAGTAACACCATATAAATACTATTGCTCAACTTCGATTGAGCCAAAATCAACGGTTTCATTTTCAAAAGATTTCATATTCTGTTTTGCGATATTTTGCATCAATGATGATTTATTAGTTCCTAGCATACTATTTAAAGGGCTTTTTAATCCCGCTCTTTTTTCCATAAATAATTTAACGCTATGTTCTAAAAAACGACTCATCATGGTTTGCATTGAATCACCATAAAAACGTACAAACCCTTTTAATATCTCAGGTGTTAATATTGGTGTGCCTTTTGTTTCTTCTTCTGCAATTAAATGCATTAAAGTACAGCGAGTTAAATCTTCTTTGGTTTTTGCATCAATGACCTGAAAGTTTTTGTTTTCCATTACGAGTTGTTTAACGTCATGTAAAGTAATGTAGCGACTGATTTCAGTATCGTATAAACGACGATTAGGATATTTTTTTATGATGCGTTCTTCTAAATATTCTTTTTTACAAACTGAATTTACAAGATTTAAGTTAGATTGATTAACCTTTGTAATTTCTGAGGCTGTTTTATTATTCGCTATTTCAACTCTTTGCATTTTAACCATCCTTAAATAAGTTTATTTTTATATTTTTTCTTTAATGTGAGTTTCTCTTTCGTTTTATTATAACTAACTTTTTTTATTAAATTAATTGTCAAAATAGTGTAACAATATATTTTTGTGCGCACCAGCATTTTTTAGCGTAAAATAGCTGTCACAATTCTTAACCTAGAGCCAATCTATTTGTTTGACAGACATTCTGGCGGCGAAAATGCCGTTCTAGTTCATATTGAGCTACCCGATTCTCACCATAAAGAAGATAAAGATGAATTTATTGAGCTAGTTGTCTCGGCTGGTTTATCCATCAAAGCTCTGGTAGGCGGAAGTCGCCAAAGCCCCCATGCGCGTTATTTTATTGGTACGGGTAAGGCAGATGAAATTAAACAGATTGTCGAAGACACTCAAGCAGATATTGTTTTATTTAATCACAGACTAAGCCCTGCACAAGAAAGAAATATTGAAGAACTGGTTTGTTGCCGAGTCATTGATAGGACTGGTCTTATTCTCGATATCTTTGCTCAAAGAGCGAAAACCCATGAGGGCAAATTGCAAGTTGAACTGGCTCAGTTAAGACATCTTTCAACTAGGTTAGTTAGAGGTTGGACGCATTTAGAAAGACAAAAAGGCGGTATTGGATTAAGAGGTCCCGGTGAAACTCAGTTAGAAACCGATAGAAGACTATTAGGTGATCGAATTAAAAACATTCGAAAACGCCTTGATAAAGTTGAAAAGCAGCGTGAGCAAAGTCGCCGCGCAAGAAAACGAGGCAATATTCAAACCGTTGCCTTAGTGGGATATACAAATGCTGGCAAATCAACTTTATTTAATCAATTAACCGGAGGAGATGTTTACGCCGCTGATCAGTTATTTGCGACACTTGACCCCACTCATCGACAAATTGAAGTAGTGCCTGGGCAAAGAGTTATTCTATCTGATACGGTAGGATTTATTCGGCATTTACCCCATGATTTAGTGGCGGCATTTAAAGCGACGCTTCAGGAAAGCCGACAAGCAGACATGTTGTTACACATTATTGATGCTGCCGATATTAGAAAAGAAGACAATATTGCGCAAGTTTATGAAGTATTAGATTCTATTGGCGCGGGTGACGTGCCAGTTATAGAGATTTACAATAAAATTGATCAGTTAGATAAAGTGGTAGCCAAAGTTGAATCAATGGACGAAGATCAAAATGATACAAAGATCCCGAAAAGTATGGGAATTAATAATAAAGGAATTAGCAATGAAATAGTTGCTAGAGCCTGGTGTTCTGCTAAAACGGGGGACGGGATAGAACTGGCCTTACAAGCCATCAGTAAACAGTTAGATGTTGATTGGTATGACTTGAATTTGTTGATTTTGCCCCCAGATTTAAACATCAGAAGTGAACTTTATGATCTCCATGTTATTATTAAGGAATCTAACCTTGATGATGGCTCTGTAGAATTAGCAATTAAAATAGATGCGGCTGATTGGCGCAGGTTAAATAGACAAACAAATGGTCGGATCGAATCGTGTGTTGTTGGTGATATTCCAGTGACAGAATTACCAGAAGATCCTATCGCGCAATACTAGACAGTATTTAAAACTAGACAGATTCAAAAAACAAAAAACTCAATTTTAAACAAATTGATATAATTACATCTCAACCAAATGGGAGAAAAATATGCCTTGGAACGAACCAGGTAACGGCAACAATGGAAACGGTAATAAGGATCCTTGGGGCAAAAGAAAAAACCAAGATGGTCCGCCAGATCTTGATGAATTGGTAAAAAAGATTAGTGCTTTTTTTGGTGGTGGCGGTAAAAAGGGTGGTTCTAACTCTTCTGCCAGTGGAAAAGGTATAATCGTAACTGGTTTAGTTGTATTAGGCCTCGTATGGGGTGCTTCCGGTATTTATACCGTTGACGAAGCTGAAAAAGGTGTCATATTACATTTCGGCCAATATGATCGCACTGTTGGTGCTGGACTTGGTTGGGTACCTAGAGGCATAGAAAAAGTCATCAAGGTCAATACCGATGAAATGAGAAGTGCATCAATCAGCGGTGTGATGTTAACTAAAGACATTAATATTGTTGAGGTTGATGTGGGTATTCAATATCAGGTTGCTTCGCCTGAAGATTATCTATTTAAATTAGGCGATGTCGAAGGGACTCTTGTTCAAGCCTCAGAAAGTGCGTTAAGGCAAGTGGTTGGAGGAACCGATGTTGATGCGATTTTAACCACCGACAAGGAGCGTCTTCAAGATGAACTAAAAGTGGAAATTGATACTGTTTTGGCACAATACAAGAGCGGACTGAGTGTTCGTACCGTTACTCTAAAGCGGGTAAAACCACCTCGTCAAGTTAATGAAGCATTTGAAGAGGTGAACAGAGCCGCACAGGATGCGAAACGTGAAATTCAAGACGCAGAAGCATATGAAAATGAAAAGCTACCTCTAGCTATTTCAGATGCAGAAAAAGTCAAACAACAAGCAGATGCTTATAAAGCAACAGCACTTGCAAAAGCAAATGGTGAAGTCGCTCGATTTAAACAATTATTGCCACAATATACAGCTGCACCGGAAGTCACGCGAACGCGCTTATATTTGGAAGCGGTTGAAGAAGTGATGTCTAATTCAACAAAAATTATGATTGATACGGAGGGTGGTAATAACATGATTTATTTACCACTTGATCAAATCATGAAAAAGAATCGGGGAGAATAATGATGTCTAATAAAGGTTTATTTGCAATTATATTTTCTCTTGGTTTATTGATCGTTGTATCAAAATCCATTTATATCGTAGAAGAAACCCATAAAGGTCTTATTTTACGTTTTGGTAAAGTATTAAGAGATGTCGAAAATGTACCGGAAATTTATCCACCAGGACTTCACTTTAAAGCCCCGTTTGTTGATAACGTAGTATTGCTTGATACTCGTGTGCAACTAATGGACGGACGCCCCGATGTGTTTACCACTCAAAATAAAGAGTTTTTAGATGTCGATACTTACGTGCAGTGGCGAGTGACTGATTTTGCTAAGTTTTATATCAGAACAAATGGTAATTTTATGAAAGCGGAAGGTTTCATAGAAGGTTTTGTGGATAATGGTTTAAGAAATCAGTTTGGTAAAAGAACATTAGAGCAAGCGGTATCTGGAGAGCGTGAAGAGTTAATGGGCGATATTCGAAGTTTTGTTAATTCTAAGGTGCCTGAGTATGGCCTGGAAGTGGTCGATATTCGAGTGAAGAAAGTTAATTATACATCTCGTGTATTGAACAATGTTTATGAGCAAATTATTTCTGAACGTCGCGCTCAAGCTATCTTAATTCGAAGTGATGGTAAGCAAACAGGTAATATTGTTAAAGCTAAAACCGATGCGAATGTTTTAAGAACCTTAGCAGCTGCAGATGAATATTCAAGAACAATTCGAGGTAAAGCAGACGCAGATGCGGCTAAAATCTACGCGGATACCTACAACAAAGATCCTGAGTTTTATGCTTTTTTACGTAGTATTGATGCTTACAAAGCGTCATTTAATAGTAAAAATGATATTTTAGTCGTTAGTCCTAATAGTGACTTCTTTAAATATCTTAAGAGTGCTAAAGGTAAGAAGTAAGCGTTTACTTAATATTGTGAATAAGGCCATCGTTTGATGGCCTTTTTTTTGCACTTTTTTTAACCAAAAATTCTTAAAAATGCAGAAATTGACGCTTGATAAGAGTACAATGCGCGGTTTCGCGTATAACTAAATACCAATTGTATCAGAGAATTAAGACATGACCTCTCAGACAGAAAATCTTGCTAGAAACATCGTTGTCTTAGGCACTCAATGGGGTGATGAAGGCAAAGGTAAAATTGTTGATCTTTTAACTGATAGAGTCTCTGCAGTTGTTAGATTTCAGGGTGGTCATAATGCCGGTCATACTTTAGTGATTGATGGTAAAAAGACGGTTCTTCATCTCATTCCATCAGGAATATTGCGAGATGGTGTTACCTGTATGATTGGTAATGGCGTGGTTTTATCGCCAGAAGCCCTTGCTACAGAAATGGAAATGCTTGAGAAGAACGGTATTCCAGTTAAAGACAGATTAAAAATTAGCCCTGCTTGTACATTAATATTGCCCTATCATATCGCTCTAGATCAAGCGCGTGAAGCGGCTAAAAGTGAAGGTAAAAAAATTGGTACCACTGGCCGCGGAATAGGACCTGCGTACGAAGACAAAGTGGCTCGTCGGGGATTACGAGTTGACGATTTATTCTATCCAGAAAGACTAAAAGAAAAATTAACTGAAATTCTAGAATATCATAATTTCATGTTAACTAACTATTTTCATCAAGATGCTATCTCCGTAGAAGAAACTTACAAAACTTGTTTAAAATCAGCCGAATTATTAAAAGACTTGGTTGAAGATATACCTCATGCACTGCATAAATATCGTGAAAATGGCGAGTCTTTATTGTTTGAAGGTGCTCAAGGAACATTATTGGACATCGATCACGGCACTTTTCCTTTTGTAACCTCATCAAACACCACTGCTGGTGGTACTGCAACAGGCTCTGGATTTGGCCCTCTTTACTTGGATTATGTTCTTGGAATTACCAAAGCTTACACAACGCGTGTTGGTGGCGGACCTTTCCCTACAGAACTAGACGATGATGTCGGTCAGCATTTAGGTGAAAAAGGCCATGAATTTGGCGCTACAACTGGTCGAGCAAGACGTTGTGGTTGGTTAGACGCTGTTGCATTAAAACGCGCTATTCAAGTGAATAGCGTGACAGGTATTTGTTTGACAAAATTAGATGTATTAGATGGTTTGAAAACAATAAAAATTTGTACCTCTTACCAATGTCCTGAAAAAGGTGAACTAGATACTACGCCTGTAGGCGCAGAAGGGTACGAACGAGTGAAGCCTACTTATATAGAAATGCCGGGTTGGGATGATAATACCTTTGGTGTAACTGACTTTGACAAACTACCTCAAGCGGCACTTAATTATATCGCTAAAATTGAGGAAATTGTTGGTGTTCCAATTGATATTGTATCAACGGGACCGGATCGTGTTGAAACGATTGTAAGAAGAGATCCTTTTTCAATTTAGTTGAAAGCCCATTAAATCAACTTGATCAATGGGTTATTAATTTTTAGTCTTGGTTAAATTAAACACAAAAGGAATACCAGGCCAAATATCTATTTCCATATTAACCCTCCAATCATTCATCAGATTATTGAAATTACTTAAATTGCTAAAGTCAGTATTAGAACCAAAGTTTATTTTTATTTTATGAGTTTCACCTGACGGAAGTGAGAAACTACTTAATTTTATTGTCGCAATATCTTTTTCTTTTTGAGTAATATATAGGATACTATTTTCTACTACGATGTCAAATTCAGTTGAATTTTTGACTTGCATATCAAATGACAAATTAGAAAAAGCTTTACCTTGTGTTAGATCTGTAAATGAAGGCAATTCATATTGTATTGACGACCAATCAATATCATAATCGGCCTTTAATAGCTGACTTTTATGATGCAGGCTAATCACAAGCCGCGAATGCAAAAATAAACTAGAAATTAATATTAGGCTAATAACCGTGTAAAACAACTTCATATTTTTCTTATGTGGTGGCTGAGTATTCCTAAATAATGGAAACATTTTATTTGCAATGGTTGTTCCTATTGGAATGGCAAAGGTAAGAAGTAATAAGTTGGCTATAAAAATAACCCCGATTGTTTCTATAAATGTATTCTCAGAGTTAGCAAACAGAGTTTTCGTTAATAGAATAACCGGCAAACTAAATAACGCTCCAAAAATAAAAGGTGTAAGTGGATATTTAAATAGCGTTTTCAAAATTAAAGCATATTTTGTTCTATGTCTTTGTAACGTAGGTGAAATAAAATCTAAACCAAAAGTAAAAAACAAAAAACAATAACTGAGTATGATTGACAGCCATGTTGACCAAACATACGGATAGTATCCAATCCATAAAATTAACGACTGAATGCTAAAATAAAACAATAATAGTTTAGATTCCTCCACCACTTGTTGAAACAAAGAAAATTCTTGATATTCTCCAGAATGAAAATTAGATTCTTGTTCAAAAGCTTGTGATAGTTTTTCTTTTATGGGAAATAAAAAAATTGAAGCTAAAACAAACGAAGTAGAAATAACTAAGTTACCCAGTACCACTTTTGCCTGAGACTCGAATAAAAAATCGGCTAAAATTTCTGAAATGCCTTGCCATGATTTTGGAAATAAATAATCGAGAATAGCATTTTTAATCGATACTTGATTTTCAATTAATTGCCAAACTAATAAACCAAAAATTAACAGACCAATAGAATAATAGATCCCAAGCCATAGAAGAGTTTTAGCTCTAATGTTTTTTAAAGATTTAAATGAGTCAATTAAACAAATCCTTAACTGATGTAGCACTGTCATAATAAGATAATGTTCATGATAGGGTTGAACTGCTCAAAATATTAAACCGCCTTAGATTAGGTTTTGTTGTACTTGAATTTTTTCTACTTAACCTTTACTGCTTGCAATTAAAAATATAGTTGCTTATCTATCCATTGGAAAATTCAAAACACACTTAAAAGTAGTTGAGTAGAAGACCTATATTAAAGCGTTAATTAGTGTTCATCAAGGGAATATAAGAAATACAGTGTCTATATTGATCGCAATTACAATTTATTTTTCAAATAAAAATTTGTGATAAATTTGTGATAAATTTGTGATAAATTTGTTACAAAGTCGTTATAAACTCATTTTTAATTCGTGAG
>CAZRPK010000045.1:9629-19838 GCA_964601915.1 uncultured Kangiella sp.
AAATTTGTGATAAATTTGTTACAAAGTCGTTATAAACTCATTTTTAATTCGTGAGGTCTCTAATTGTCTAATTCTCTATATTAACCCTGCAACAAATAGCATGATCAATAACAATCAAACAACAGTTTAATAACGGAGAATCAAATGAAAAAAATGGCGGAGACACGACTACTTTATCGTTTGAGGGCTTATCTTATCGTACAAAATTTACAATAGCCTCTATGCTTTTATCCACAAATGATGCATTTGTTACTGGTCAATCTTTATCACTAAAAAAGAAGCACCGATCTCAAACATTCTTTTTAAGAGCCTATGATGTAGGAACAGAAACAAATAGTGAAACTTGTGCAACTATTCCTAGTCCAGTTTGTGGTGGTGAACTATTCTCACCAAACGATGAAGGTGAAGGGTATGTGTACATCCATTCTGGAATTCATGGGATCGGTGATTTAAGTCCTAGCACTTATACTTGGAATGACCCAGTATTAAAAGTGACCATTACTCGTATGCGTTAATTGTAAAATCAGTAGGTTTAGAAAAATCCCTTGAAATCGACTGGTTCTTAAAAGAGCGGTCGATTTTTTTATGGTATGATTTACCCATTCGTTAAATTTGAATTGGATCATCACCTTGAAAACATTATTAAAGATATTTGCAACTTTAATTCTCCTATTTGTCTTCATAGGGCTTATTTTATCCAATAATATTAATATTAGGCGCACTATCGAAATAGATGCGCCTTTTTCAGTTATTCATCACCAAGTGAACAATCTTGAACAATGGCCCGTATGGTCTCCTTGGTTATCGATGGATCCTACTATTAAAACTTCCCTTGGAGATATCAAAAGTGGCGTAGGTGCTTATCAGTCGTGGGCAGGGCAGAGTGGGGCAGGTGAACTCACTTTTACAGAATCGTCTGTAGAGTCAGGCGTTGTATACGATATGAATTTTGTTGGCGATTCTACGATTTATCAAGTGGGTCTGATTTATCAAGAAAGTGGCAGTAAAACGCTCGTAACATGGTATATGACAGGCGAGATGCAACCACTAATTATTGGAAATTATTTTGCGCAAATTATGGATGCTTTGATTGGTGATAGCTTTACTATTGGACTAGAAAAATTAAAAGAAGTTTCAGAGAGGGTCAATTCTAAAAAAGCCCAAGAAGAATAAATAATAAAAAAACAAAAATGAATAACAAATCTCAAACTGATTACAAAAATATCTCAGGCGATTACCTAGATAAAAGACAGTTAAAAAAGGTGTAACTGGTTAAATTTTGTTAGCAAATTTAGGTGTATCTTATGTAATATTAGGTGACTTTTCTGGTTGGAATTTTGGATTCGTATTGTCGCTAGTGTAACCAGATCGTACTTCCTCGCAATGACACTTTAAATAATCTACCACTCCGTTCCTATAGCATCAGCCCAATCTTGTTGCCAATCCATAGGAATGTTGACATTATCTTTTAGACAGTTTTGGCTAATGTTTGGATAAAGTTCCTTATAAGTTTTAACGATAGTTCCAGATACTCGTCGATTAATATGTTCTGGTTTTAATTCAGATAAATCATTTAATCCGGCGGCGGCTAGCAACTCAATTAGGTTATGAACTGTTTCTTTTTGAAAGTTAGCAACCCGTTGCCCTTTGTCACTAACAACTAACGCTTTAATTCGAGATGGATCTTGAGTGGCTATCCCTGTTGGACATTTATCCGTATTGCACGATCGAGATTGAATACAACCAAGTGCAAACATCATCCCTCTTGCTGAATTAACAGTATCAGCACCCAGAGCAATCATTCTAAGAAGATGGAAAGCTGAAAATATTTTACCCGATGCAATAATTCTAATTTTATCCCGTAACCCACAGCCAATTAGCGCGCTATTAACAAAAATTAATGCATCTCGCAAAGGTGTTCCAACGGAGTTTGTCATTTCAGTTGGAGCTGCACCGGTTCCACCTTCTCCACCATCAATAGTAATGAAATCCGGGGTAATACCTGTTTCTAACATCGCTTTACAAATAGCTAAAAATTCTTTTTTACGACCAATGCATAATTTGAAGCCGATAGGTTTTCCATCGGATAATTCTCTTAACTCTTTTACGAATTTAAGCAATCCGTCAGGTGATGAAAATGAAGTGTGTGCTGCGGGAGAAATAACATCTTTTCCCATTGGTACGTGACGAATGTCAGAAATCTCTCTGGTTAATTTTATCGCGGGTAGAATTCCTCCGTGACCTGGTTTTGCTCCTTGGGATAATTTTATCTCGATCATTTTTACAACATTATTTTGTGCCTTATCTTTAAATAAGTCTTTATCAAAATTACCCTCTTCAGTACGACAGCCAAAATAACCTGTACCAATTTGCCAAACAATATCACCACCATTTTTCAAATGGTAAGGGCTCAAACCTCCTTCACCGGTATTGTGAGAAAAACCGCCAATTTTGGCACCTTTATTAAGTGCCATGATGGCATTTTTACTTAAAGCACCATAACTCATAGCAGAAATATTTAATGGCGATGCATGATAAGGTTTTGTACAATGCGATCCACCAAATGTCACTCTTGGGTTCAAATTATGGGTATTTTGGGGTGCTAGAGAATGATTGACCCATTCGTAACCATCTCGATTAGTATCAAATATTGTCCCGAAAGGACGCGTATCTCTTGCACCTTTTGCGCGTTGATAAATTAAAGATCTAAACTCTCGACTAACTGGTGTTCCATTGGTATCTGATTCTACAAAGTACTGTTGTATTTCCGGTCTAATCGATTCAAACATATAGCGGAAACGACCAATGATAGGATACAAGCGAAGAATCGCATGCTTTTCTTGTAAAATATCAATTGTGCCAATCATTATTAATGGTAAAAGAAGAATATAGAGCCAAAATGCAGGGGGCCAAATTATAGCTATCAAATAGGTAGACGGTATGATTAAAATCGATGATAGAATAAATATTTGGCGAACGGACATATTGTTATCCTTTTTCTATTTATATTGTAAAGTAGCTTTTATGGTTAGAATATACATTATATGTTGGAAAGGGTATATGCTTATGCCAGTCATTTGTTTAACACGCCACAATCAAATAGAAAAGTTACAAGCTTCGTAATTTATTCGTTTATTTTTGAATTCAAAATATTTTTTTAGGGCAATTATTACAATACGAGTAATGACTGAAGAAAACTTTGGTTCGGTTGTAGGAGTTATGAGAGTTTCTAATGATGATGAAGCGATAGTTGAATGGATGACTAAATTCTTAATGCAAAAAAGAACGAAGACGACATGAAAATACCTAATAGTGCAAGACTAAATTTTTCACTTATGACAAGAGATGATGCCGAAGTCATGTTTCAAATTGATCAAGATCCTGAAGTGATGCGTTATATTAATGGCGGTAAAATGACAACAAGAGAAGATGTCCAAAATATTTACATCCCTAGAATGGAAAGTTACGCTAATGCAGAGGCTGGTTGGGGATTGTGGAAAATATCGATACTTGAAAATTATGAATTTAAAAACTCTGAAGTCATCGGACTTATTTTAGTAAGACCAATGGCGTTTTTTACTGATTCACCTGAATATAAAAATATTGAACTAGGCTAGAGATTCATTCAAAAATCGTGGGGTTTCGGTTATGCAACAGAAGCTGCTGAGACTGTTAAGCAGGCTATAATTTCGAGAGGTAATGTTGAAAAAGTGACTGCAATAGCGATGGAAGATAATTTAGCCTCTATTCATGTGATGAAAAAATTGGGCATGAAATATGTTAAAACGGCGATTCATAAAGATCCTCTAGGTGATGATGAAGTGGTTTATTATCAGATGCTGGTTAAATAAATATTGTTAGAGTGCATAGTAGTAGTGCCGATTTTAATCGATCAAATATTAGTAGAAAAAATGTTATGACTAGTCTATTTCAACAAGCCAAAAATTGTTTTCTTACCGCAGATCCCGAAGAGAAAGTGGAAAAAACATTTGAGTTAACCTCTGCTTGGCAAGCTGGAAGTATGTCTTGGGATAAAAATGAAGTTATTGAACTTTTTGATGAGCCGGGAAGATTGTCTAAACCCGAAATAGTGATGCCTAAAGAATTAGGTAAACGAAAGCCTGGAAGTGAAAGAGGTCGGGCTGCTTTAATTCATGCTTTAGCACATATCGAATTGACCGCCGTCAATTTAGCTTGGGATTCGATTGTTCGATATCGTGATATGCCTAAAGAATTCTATGATGATTGGTCACAATGCGCTAAAGAAGAAGCAAATCATTTCACTATGTTGAAATCCAGACTCCAAGAGATGGGATATGATTACGGAAGTTTTCCTGTTCACAATGAGCTGTGGAAAATGGCATTAGAAACTAAAGAAAATATGAGTGATAGAATGGCAGTCGTTCATCGAGTGTTTGAAGCTAGAGCTTTGGATGTTGTGCCTGGAACAATTAAGCGATTTGATAATCTTGGTGATCAGTTTATGGTTAAAACGCTTAACTTAATTTGTGACGAAGAGGTTGGTCATGTGAGTTCTGCTGGGCGCTGGTTTCGTTACCGCTGTGAACAACAAAAGAAAGATCCTGATATAGAATTTAGCCGGTTGTTAAAGAGATATATGCGATCACCACCAAAAGGTCCATTTAATCACGTGGTTCGTCTACAAGCTGGATTTTCTCAAAGTGAATTAGATTTTTTGGAGAAAAACTCAGCCTGCAAAAATTGGAATTAATTACTAAATAATTTAAACTAACTCACCTTTAGTCAAGATTACAAAAAATTCCAACTTGAACTAGAAAAGCGCAAAACGAACATAAAACGGCAATAACTGAAGTTGGAATAATGTGAACCGTAGATTGTAAAATATGCGCATAAACTAAATACATCGCATATCCTTCTGGAATTGCTGTATTACCAGTTGCTAAAGCAATAACCCGCCAGTAATCGGAAAAATTCATAACAATCTGCATGAGCACGACAAAGTCTACCTGAAAAAGGAGACGCATCTGTACCAGTTGGTTTCATAGAGAAGTTAATCGTCCACTAAAACTCAGGCGCTCTGTAATGATTTATCTTTAAGTGAGGAAAATAGTCTTTTTCCTTTTATTTTAATAAGTTAGGTTTTCGTTCGGACACTAAATAAATAGTCAGAATTTTTTTCTTTTCTTTTCTATACTTAGTGAATCGTTATTACAAAGGGTTTGAAGGAATTTTATGAATATTCGTTTTTTGGTTAGAAAAATATATTTACTGGTCAGTATTTTTGCAGCAGTATTTATATCCAGTGTGAAAGCAGAGGGAAGTTATCAATTCGGTAGTACTTTAAATCAACCTTTAAGATCCACTTCGACCGTTTTTATCCATGTACCTAATGCTGGTGATCTTATTCGAGTTCATTTATGTCGGCGTGGGAATGCTGCCGCAACTGTTGTTGCAGATATATCTAATACAACGATAGTGGGAAACCAGTACACTGTTAATACAACTTTAGCTAATCTTTCTTCTTCTGATGCAAATATAGACTGTGCCGATCCAATGACTTCGCCTCTGCCTAGAACACCAGTGGTGGGTAACTTGATGGAATTTGCAGTACCTAGTGGAGGTGTCTATGCGCTAAATTTCGATAATAGCTCGGGTGTTAGTTATGATCGTTGGGATTTTTCTATCGTTCCCAATAGCACGCCAAATGCTACTGTTGACGCAACTGATGATGCAGGAAACGTATTTTCATATCAATGGATATTTGATACCGACTCTTTTAGTAAAGCGGCAGGAGCCACCGGGCAAATGTTCATATTGGTACCAGGAGGATTTCCTAGTACTAATTATGTTTGGGCACTTGATTTACAAGAGTTTTCAGGCAATGTTTATGAAATTGTTGCTAATGATCTTGGTTTGGATGCGCCAGTCTCTGGAGTTAGTGCGCCAACAGCCGGTAACAATGTAACGCAAAAGTACCCCGTTTATTTAACTTATCCAAGCGGAGCTAATCCCGATATAGCACCCACCCAATTTCCGGCATTAACAGACACTTTAGTGTTTGTTGATGATGCGGGTAATGATGCAGTGATTTCACCAGACGGTGATACCGTTGAAGAAACTGGTAACTTTCAATTTACACCGGATGTCGATGGAACCTACGCTATCACTATCGATATCAACCGAGACGGCCAGTTTGGAGCTAATGATCGGCTTTTGTTAGGTCGCATGACCGCTAATGTATTAAGTTCCGTAAATTGGGATGGTACTGATACTTCTGGCTCAACGGTACCTAACGCTAGTTATCCCGTTAAACTGGAGCTTAGAGTCGGTGAATATCATTTTATTGCTGAGGATGCTGAGACTAGTGGCGGTGGTACAAATGATGATGGAGCCGTTAACGAAGGTGGAACCGGCACAGACGATGGGTTAACCATTTTGCAAGCAACAGATGCATCAACTCTAGTTGGTACTAATGTTTACTGGGATGATCAAACTTTACTATCAGGTATTTCAAATCTTCCAGCAGGCGCTTTATCAAGCACGGCAACTACAGGTGCTCATCGCCATACTTGGGGAGATTTTTCTGGGTCTGGTATTGGAGATATCACTTTTATAGACACCTATGTTTTCGGCAACTCTACAATTTTAAGTGTTACAGCAATTGTTGCAGCGCTTAATACACCGCCAACAATTAACGACGCAACTTTTAATATTAATGAAAATTCAGCGCTCACTACCTCTGTTGGAACACCAACCTCAAATGATGTTGATGGCGATTTTTTAGGTTACTCAATTACCGCTGGAAATATAGGCAACGCTTTTGCAATCACTGATTTAACTGGAGAAATTACCGTTAATGCTACACTTGATAGCGAAACAATTTCTCAATATGTTTTGATTGTTGAAGTGACGGATCAAGCGTCAACTAATACGGCAACAATAACCATTGATATTAATGATATTAATGATGCACCAGTAGCCAATGCCCAATCAATTGGAGTAACAGAGGATGTTTCTGAAAGTATTATGTTGACAGCAAGTGATGCTGATTTAGACGGTTTAACTTATACGGTTGTCTCAGGACCTTCTAATGGAGTATTATCTGGCACCGCACCCAATTTAACTTATACTCCATCGGCTAATTATGCTGGGGGTGATAATTTTACCTTCCGTACGAATGACGGTTCACTCGATTCGAATATTGCAACAATCACCATAACCGTTAGCGCGGTAAATGATGCACCGGTAGCTAATGGGCAATCACCTTCCGTAGTTGAAGATACACCCACCAGCATGACTTTAACGGGCAGCGACATAGAGCTTTCTCCTTTAACTTACAGCGTTGTTAGTGATCCGAGTAATGGATCGTTAAGTGGTACCGCCCCTAATCTAACTTATACACCAGGGGCTAATTATACTGGGAGTGACAGTTTTACTTTCCGTGTGAATGATGGCGCATTGGATTCACCAACAGCCACCGTGACAATTACTGTGACGGGTGTCAATGACGCGCCCGTTGCTAATGCTCAGTCAGTAGGTGTGGTAGAAGACACGTCAACAGGAATTACATTAACAGCAAGTGATATTGATTTAGACGGTTTAACTTATACGGTTGTCTCAGGACCTTCTAATGGAGTATTATCTGGCACCGCACCCAATTTAACTTATACTCCATCGGCTAATTATGCTGGGGGTGATAATTTTACCTTCCGTACGAATGACGGTTCACTCGATTCGAATATTGCAACAATCACCATAACCGTTAGCGCGGTAAATGATGCACCGGTAGCTAATGGGCAATCACCTTCCGTAGTTGAAGATACACCCACCAGCATGACTTTAACGGGCAGCGACATAGAGCTTTCTCCTTTAACTTACAGCGTTGTTAGTGATCCGAGTAATGGATCGTTAAGTGGTACCGCCCCTAATCTAACTTATACACCAGGGGCTAATTATACTGGGAGTGACAGTTTTACTTTCCGTGTGAATGATGGCGCATTGGATTCACCAACAGCCACCGTGACAATTACTGTGATGGGTGTCAATGACGCGCCCGTTGCTAATGCTCAGGCTATTACAGCCATTGAAGGAGCACCTCTCAATATCGTATTAACGGCAAGTGATTTAGATGCTGAACCATTAACCTATGCAACAGTAACTAACCCTGCAAACGGTGTTTTAACTGGAGCGGGTGCTAATCGTACCTATACACCAAATATTGATTTCTCTGGCTCAGACAGTTTCAGATTTAAAGCTAATGATGGCACTGTCGACTCAGCGCCTGCGACCATTTCTATCACAGTATTAGCTGATACGGACGGTGATGGAATCCCAAATATAACCGACCCTGATGATGATAATGACGGTATTCCAGATACCACTGAAGGAACCGATGATCCTGATAACGACGGAATTCCAAATAATGAAGATCTCGATTCTGATGGTGATGGCATTTTAGATGAAGTTGAAGGTGACATTGATAGTGATAATGATGGTACTCCTAATTACTTAGATGAAGACTCTGACGGAGATGGTTTTCCTGACTCTGAAGAAGGTACCACCGATACTGATGGTGATGGTACTCCAGATTATCTAGATGATAGCTCCGATGAAGATAAAGACGGCATCCCCGATATTGTTGAAGGAACTGGTGATGCTGATGGTGATGGCCTTGCAGATTATCTAGACCCAGACAGCGATAACGATGGTTTACCTGATTCAGTAGAATCAATCGTCATTGGAAATGATGAAGATAATGATGGAATTGATGATGCATTTGACGTTGATCAAACCGGTGGAACCGATGCTAATAACGATGGGATTGACGATGACATTGCACCATTAGATACCGATGGAGATAACATACCCAATTATCTAGATATTGACAGTGATGACGACGGAATTCCTGACGTGATTGAATCAGTTATCAGAGATGAAGATACTGATAGTGACGGAATTAAAGACTCTATCGATGTTGACCAAACGGGAGGTATAGATTCAGACGGCGATGGAATAGATGATGCTTTTGATGCCTCAATTACCGGTGGTATTGATTCTGATTTAAACGGTATTGATGACTTACTAGCACCATTAAGTGATATAGATGGTGATGAGACTTATGATTATCTAGACCTTGATAGTGATAATGATGGTATTAGTGATACCGTTGAATCAGGAATTACAGGTGATGACTCGGATACTGATGGCATTGATGATTCGTACGATGTTGATTTAACTGGCGGTTTCGATATTAATACCGATGGGATTGACGATGGTGGTTCGGTTGTTGATACGGATAGTGATAACGTTCCTGACATGCATGATCTAGACAGTGATAACGATAGCTTATTTGATACTGTTGAGGCAGGATTGCCAGACGAAGATGAAAATGCATTAGTAGATAACAATAATCCGTTGGTTGAAGATCCCATCGATACAGATGGTGATAGTATCGCAGATTTCAGAGATGTTGATAGTAATAATGATGGAACTAATGATATTGAAGATACTAACTACAGTGAACTCGATATCAATGATGATGGTGAAATTGATGTCACTATCGATCAAGATAAAGATGGTATTGATGATTCTCAAGATCGAGAACCAACGGTTCACGGTACTCGACCTGCTGACCGAGATCAGGATGATGATGGTATCGCTGACGTGACCGAAGGTGACGATAATACCGACGGTGATATCTACTACAACCGACTTGATCGAGACAGCGATAACGACGGATTATCTGACGCGTATGAAACCGATCGTCCAACACCATCAGGTAACGATAGCGATGATGACGGTATTGATGATACTTACGATGTGGACGCAACTGGTGGAAACGATGTCAATGGTGATGGTGTTGATGACCAATTCATTGAAGTAGATACTGATCAAGACGGTTTTGCAGACTATATAGATACGGACAGTGATAACGATGGTATTAGTGACTCAGTAGAGCAAGTATTAGTCTTTCTATCTGGATACGACACAGACAACGATGGGATAGATGATGCTGTTGATATTGATTCCACTGGTGGCAGCGATTTGAATGCTGACGGTATTGATGACGCAATATTAAATACTGATGACCTTGATAATGATGGAATAGCAAACTTCCGCGATTTAGATAGCGATGGTGATGATATCCCAGATAGTGAAGAAGGTGTTGTTGATACTGACGAAGACGGTATTCCAAACTATCTGGATCTCGATTCAGACAACGATGGT
>CAZRPK010000045.1:19938-21452 GCA_964601915.1 uncultured Kangiella sp.
TACTGACGAAGACGGTATTCCAAACTATCTGGATCTCGATTCAGACAACGATGGTGTTACTGATGAAGAAGAAGGTGTTGTTGATACTGACGAAGACGGTATTCCAAACTATCTGGATCTCGATTCAGACAACGATGGTATCGTTGACGGTGATGAAAATGGTGATTTTAATAACGACGGTATTAACGATCGTATACAGGGCTTAGAAATGGTAGAAACAGGATTAACAGGTGCAGGTTCAAGTAGCACGGTAATTATTGCAGCAATGTTTGGGCTGGTACTGTTCAGAAGAAGAAAGCAATTAGCCAAAATCTTACTAACACTTGCTTCATTAACAACACTAAGTGCACAAGCCAACGAGCCATGTGAAGTCGGCGAAGCATTTGGAAAGGGAGAATGTTGGTATTTGGGAGCAGGCATCGGAATATCACGCCTGCAACCAGATCCTCATTCAACCGGCTGGAAAATTTCCGATGATGAGGATACTGCATTTAAAATTATTGGTGGTTTTCCTTTCACGGAACATTTTTTTGCTGAGCTAGCCTTTGAGGATATGGGAGCTGCCAAACTTAACCACTTAAATCCGAGTATCACAGAGACGCTCAATGTTGATTATTCAGCCTTGGGTGTAAGCGCTGGCTATTGGTTAAAAGATCAAAAAGAAGAGTGGAATGCTTATGTCAAAGCTGGAGTGTCTTTTATGGATACTCGTCGAGGTAAATTTGTTGATCAAGACTACGGCACTCAAGTTACATTAGGGGCTGGTGTTCAGTGGCGTTTTTCTGAAAATTGGTTTGCAAGGTTAGACGTTACTTCTTATGATAAAGATGCCCGTATAATGGGGATCAGTATCGCAAAATATTTTGATGGTTCCTCAAAACGTCAACCACAAAAAGTGATAGCGTACACACCGCCAAAACAGCCAGAAGTAAAACAACAGCCACAACCAGAATCTAAAAAAGAATTGCCACCAGTGAACCCTGATTTAGACGGTGATGGTGTTTTGAATGAAGCGGATGATTGTCATGCTACCTCAGCAAATGTTGCCGTTAACACAAACGGTTGTCCACTACTTGAAATGATTACATTAAGTGTGCAGTTTGATAGTTCTAAGTCATTGATCAAAGGTGAGTTTATGCAGGAAATAAACGCAGTGGCCGACAAAATCAAACTATATGGTGATGTAAAAGTAACGATTGAAGGACATACTGATTGGCGTGGAAAGCAAGTGAATAATCAACCGCTTTCTGAATCAAGAGCCGCCGCTGTTGCTGAAATACTTAAGCAAAAAACAGGTCTTAAAGATGATTCCTTTGAAGTTATAGGTCATGGAGAACTGAAACCCATAGCTGATAACAATACCAAAGAAGGTCGTTATAAGAATCGAAGAGTTGTAGTGATTATTTCTCAGAATTAATAGATCTATTGTAATGCGTCTGTCACATTTAACCGTGTATTTGCATTAACTTCAGAGGAAATAAACAAAGCAAAAATTGATGTGAAATAATAATTAA
>CAZRPK010000046.1:0-21206 GCA_964601915.1 uncultured Kangiella sp.
AAGTGGAGCGAAGGGGCAATATTAGGCAGTCTTTTGCCGTTATTCAACTGTATTAGAGGTCCGGCCATGATTCGCTCGAAAAGGTACACTTGTTTACTCTAACAAATTGATTTAAAGAGCTTTAACATTTGAAAAACCGGATTTCTCTATGTGATTTTAGTATACCTTGCTTTTGTCTTTTTGTTAGTAATCAATGGGTATAAACCTAGTAGATTGATGTGTTCCCACCGATAAGGCGATAAACCTGCTAATAGTTCAGGCGAAACATCAAAACCTTCCCTTTTTAGCTTCCTAATAACCTTTGTCATATTATTAACGTTATGAAGTACGACCATGTTCGATACTAAGTGATTAAATTTGATAATTTTATCTTGCTCATTGAGCTGATTTTCTCGAATGACACCGTTGTTATAGAAAAACACCCACTGCATGAAATTATTGTACTCTTCACTTTTACAAGTAGCTGCATTAATCATTTCCCGCATTTCCACATCTGAAATATAGCCCAATAGAAATATTGTTCTCATGACGCGCCCTAATTCGCGAAAAGCGTAAAACAGCTTATTTCGCACGCCGTCAGTACCTAGTCGCCTAATGATTGTTGAGGCTGAAACTTTACCCATTTTAATTGATAGCGCGATCCTTAACATTTCTTTAAGGTTATCTTCAATAAGATCCCATTTTACGCCGTCAGAAAACAAGTCTTCAATGTGTTTGTATTTTACTGTCTTATCCGGTTTAAAAAATATTAAAGAGTTTATGTCTTTAATACGTGGCATTAATTTTATGCCAAGAAGGTGAGCCAGCCCAAAAATGACGGTACTTTGGGCATGCGTGTCGCCATGTACTATCGATGGCTTTATATCTGAATCATTTTCCATTATGCCATCGAGAAGGTGAAGGTACTCTCTAACGCCGCATGGAATAAAACGGCTAAACAAAGCAATATATTTATCGCTGACTAGATAATAACCAATACCGCCATATGAAGCATATCTAACGTGATACTCACTGACCAGGTTTTGTTCATACATATCAAACCGCGTTCCATCGACAGATGCAGTTTCACCGGTTCCCCAAAATCCCGGTAATTCATACTCGTTATAATTATTTACAACATGCTCTATAGCCTTAATAAGATTTTTTTCTTTAGTATGCTTCAAACCAAGATAAGCGATTTGTTTTCGTGAAAAACCTTGTAGCGAACGTGTGGTAGCAACTGAACCCAAATTACACCCATAACAGAATAAACTGGAGACCAACCGTTTATCATAATTTAGGATCTTAGATTGATGACCTGAAAGTGGTCCAAAAAACTGTTTCACCGTCTCCACAAGCAAATCAACGATATTTATTTCTGGCATTCTGGCTTTTATTTCTTTGTCGAGCTTGATTAAGTCTTTGGATTTTATTTTAGTTGGCCGTTTTTTTAGACTAAGTTTTCCGTTATCAATAGTCACGAAGCTGTCTTCGGGAAAATGATTATCAGCTTTGTCAGCGGCATCTAAGAACTGCTTTTTTAGATCTTTGACAAATTCTTTCGGATTAGGATTAATCCCGACTTGCTCAGCAAATTCCTCTATTTCTTCTTCATATACCTCCATAGAAACTAGGTGTTCTCGATAATCGTCATATTTTGCACTGTTTAATACATAAAGATCACCCGATCTAAATCGGTGAGCTATTTCAGATAACACGGCCATTTCAAAATAAGGTCTGGCAAGCTGGCGATTGATAATTCGTGATTTATTATCTGTAAAAAGCAGTTTTGACCATTTATCACAGATCCAATCAACGACCGTTTTCTCTTCAACCTCTCGATCCGGTTCAATGGATCTAACCGATATTTCATTTGATTTGTTTTTTCTGTTTTTTAGAATGAACTTTAAGCAACTCAATAAATCTTTGTCATGAGTCGTGTGATCGATTTCCAGCAGTTCCAGACAATCTAATAGCACATTGCGTAAATACCCCGTGTAACGCCTTTCTAAAAACTGTAAGTGATTGTCCATACCGTGCAGCACTAGGTGATCACACCGCTTAACGATATTGGGTGAATCATGATCAAATGTTTTATCTATTTGTGTGATTTTTTTGGATTGATTATTTTCATTAATCATTATATTGGCTACATTTCTTAGCATAACTATCAAATTTTCTGACTCTTTAACAGCACCTTCCTGAAATTGTTTGAGATCTTGTTTGCCCCGGTTATGCAGTTTACGCAGTTCTTTATTAAACATATCGACTATGCAATCGGTTGCAAAATAGAATTGGGTGTTAACCAATAAAGCTAAGAGACTGTAGCGCTTATAAACGGCAATTGATTTCATCTGGCTGACATCATACGCTTTGGCCTCATTGACCAATTGCTGGCGTTTTTCCTCGGGGATTTCCGGTAAGGTACCTATCACTTGTTGAAGGTCAGTGATTTGTACTGCATGCAATAAAAAGTGTTTCAATGTTCTACTAGTAGGACGTTTGGGTTCCTGTTTAAGTTGTAGCCATAGCAACTTCCCTTGGTCATTCTTATCTTCTAATAACGATTGGAGCCGTTTTTTTGCGGCAGTGGACAACGAACTGGAAATACGTTTTACAATTTCCTTATTTATTGTTGCACGAGAAGAAGCGGCTATTCTTTCTAGTGTTGAAAAGCCCGGAAGTTCAAATCTTTCCTTGAGTAAGATTTCTATCATAGCATTAATAATATCAATGACATTATCTTTGGTTTCGGCCATTTTCAAACTGAAGTCAGTCAACCATTCCATTTGTTTTGATGTTTCAATTCTTTTAACTTTACGATAAGCCCGAATGGCGCTCTTGGCTCGTTTAATTGATTGTGGCGAAGATAATAATAACTTTGGTGTATCTGGTGGTTGAAGAGTAAGGCACTGCGCAACGTGATTAATTAGGCTCATCGGAATGATGTTCAGATTAGGGAAGTAGCCCAAACGTTGAAAGCATTTTAGTAACACTAGGTTTCCCAAAATTGACGCTTTATCAATTCTTCGATTTTTAACCCACTTACACTCAGTTGGTGTCGGTGTATATAATCGTTTGATATCGCGTTGGAGGGAGTTCGCTTTTATTCTTGGATAGGCGGTTTCATGTACTGCAGCCATAGCACTACTCTTTTAATGGTAAATGCTTAGATATAGAGTGACTATGTGGTTCTTCAATCGCTCACCTCAAGTCTGAATTGTCATTTAATTCTTAATTACTAAAATAGAAAATATTTGGTTGTGCATAAGCTTAAAATATCCCGTATAAATGTACCCTTTTATAAGAAGAGGATTCAAATCTTGAAGGAGAGTTAATTCGAATCGATTTTTAAGAAAATCTAGACTATTTATTCTTACTGCGTCAAAGCCAAAATAATAGCCAGTAGAAGGATAGGCTGCTTTAAAGAAGCTTTCTTTAATTGAAAAGACTAATGAAAACAGGACTTCTCGACTCACGTCTGACGTGTCAAATAAGCTGAATTCTCTGCCATACATTACTTGCTCTATTGTCTCACTAATCGTAACGCTAGAAATGATGTCTTCGATATCGATTCCTACTCCTAACACCGATGATTGTGACGATACAGCTGCTATTGCCATGGATTTGCTGTGTGTTATTGAGCCATTTAAACCTGGGGGCCACATTGGACACCTATTATTATCCGCTTTAATTTCAAAATCCTTGATATTAAGCTCTCTTAAACACTTTTTAGCACAAAAACGACCTGCTAGGAATTCTGCTTTTCGTATATTTACAGCTAGCCTTATTTTATCGGGGAAATGTATTTTTAGTTGTTGAAAAAGAGAATTCTTGAAAACGCTAGAATCAAATAAACATTCATAAAACAAGATATCAAAATTTTCCTGTGATTTAATAAAGTTAGACCTGCAGATAAATTTTTGCATTTGGTACATCTCTTTGCGCTATGCATTATTCTGATTATAAATGACCGATCCAATCTGCAGCTAAATCATTTAGTAATTATTCTTCCTCAATATTTAGAACAATAATTCGACTTCTATTCATTACTCACTATTTTCGCTACGGCTTTTCCAAACAAGCTGACCAAATAGTTAACTAGTAATTGGGTTAGACTAATGATCCTTTTGTTAATAGAGATCACGAAAACGAAAAGGCTTTTCGATTCTAAATAAAATGCACAAAAGAATCACTAGAAATTTTACAGACGCTTATACTTTAGAGTTATTACTCTTAGTTTAGTCATAGTATTACAATGCGTTTTTTTCACAATCTAAATTACTCTAGATGGTTTGGTTAGATGATGACTCACAAGAAAATTCAAATTTCAGACCGCATATAACTGCAGATGTATTCAAGCGAGCGTTTTCAAATGTTATTCGAGCCAACCCACTTATTATACAGTAAGTACAGACGACCATCAGTTACGTCCTTTTTAAATTAGGCGCTACGATAATACAGGGAGGGGAGGTAATATGGACATTATAAGTCGATTTAGGTTTATCACAGGTTTAAATCAATACGCAACAGCGTTGACTGATGGAATTGATAGTCTAACTTATAAAGAACTGGATAATTATTCAGATCATCTAGCTGAAACATTAAGGGCAAGGGAAGTTAAACATAAAGATAGAGTTGCGCTTTGCACAGGGCGGTCCATTGAATCTATCATTGCTATGCTGGCTATCTTGAAGTGTGGTGCCGCATACGTTCCTGTTGATACCACTAATGAAACAAAAAGCAGAATTGAGAATATTTTAATTTCTGCAGAGGTTAAAGTTGTGCTGATATCTGTTGACGAAGAAAAAAATTACTCGCCTATTTGCGATACATTACGCATAGATATCGCCAGAATGAAAAGTACACCAGCCATTATTACTGAATTTTGTTCTTCTCCTGATGATCGAGCCTACATAACATTTACTTCAGGATCAGAAGGGGAGCCTAAAGGAGTAATCATTCCACACCGAAGTGTATTAAGACTGGTGGTGGGCGAAGATTTCGTTAACATTAACCAGCGTGATGTTTTTTTATTTCACTCTTCTATCAGCTTCGATGCCTCAACATTCGAAATCTGGGGTGCGTTACTCAACGGATGTTGTTTGGTGGTTTATAGTGAATCATATTTTGATCCTAACAAGATACTTAAGTTGATAAACGAGCAGGATGTTAGTGTTTTGTGGCTAACGTCAACTATATTTAATGTGTTTGCAGAACACTATATAAATGCTTTTAAAAAGCTTAGAGTCATTCTCAGTGGTGGTGATGTCGTAAAGCCAGAATCTGTTAGAAAGGTTATAAAATCTTGGCCACATATCGCAGTGATTAATGGATATGGACCGACAGAAAACACCACCTTTACCTGTACGCATACCATGACAATTAGAAATCTTCCAGATGATATTTGCCCCATAGGGATACCAATAAAAGGTACTCAAATACATATTTTAGATAGTGAATTAAACCCTACAACCCAAGGTGAATTGTATATTTCAGGTTTGGGTCTAGCAATTGGTTATTTATGCGAAAAAACGACGCACAAAAATTTTATCCTATGTGATAAAGTATCAAAAGAAGTAATTTATAAGTCAGGTGATATTGTAAAGATTAATTCTTGTGGTCTAATCGAGTTTGTAGGGCGACATGACTCACAGGTAAAAATAAGAGGCTATCGAGTTTCGCTTAACGAAATAAGAAATAAGTTATTGGAATTTGAATTGGTAATTGATGCAAGAGTTGACGTAATTAAAGATAAATTGGGTGATTGTTTTATTTCAGCGGATGTTTATTTGAGGCACCATAATTACCAATGTGAGCAAAAGATTAAAGAAAAAATAGTTACTGATTTTCCACAATATATGCACCCCGAAATATACAATTTTTTAATCGACGTACAAACCAATAAAAATGGAAAACTCATCAAGTATAGGAGCAATAATGAGTATAGAAGAGCTTAAAAATATCATTTTAAATAAGTTTGGCGAGGTAGAAAGACTCAATGATATATCAATCGATGAAAATTATTATTCAAGAGGTGTTTCATCGCTCACGATCGTGCAACTTCAGGCGGTGGTGGAAAAAGCTATAGGAGTTAATCTGGACACGGCTCGACTAATGGGGTTTTCAAGTATCCAAGAATGGGTCGCTAATTATTATAAAATATTAAATTCAAAAGAAGCATAAAACTATGAGCAATAAATTCAAATTCTCAAAAGAAGAGTTAAATAAATTCAGAGAACAAGGCTTTGCAGGCCCATTTGATTTATACGATCAGGATGAAATTAGAACATTTTATTCTGAACTGAGAAGTCAAGTTTTTGATCGTACGAATGCAGCATACGAATTAGATCATACTAGCTTATTGGCTGGGTATGACAGACATCTGGACATCGAATTTTTTAGCAAGCATATTAAACAAAATGAAATCGTTGATAGAGTGTCTTCGATTTTAGGACCCGATTTAATCTGCTGGCGCTCTGAAATGTTCCCGAAGTATCCTGGAGATGAAGGAACGGATTGGCATCAGGCTGATAACTTTGGTCATGCATCGGAAGCGCCTCAAGTTGTTTGGCCTCAAAATGCAAGCTTTGGCGGTGCAATTACAGTATGGACAGCTGTGACGGATTGTGACATAGAAAATGGATGCTTGAGGGTTATTCCTGGAACACATGAAGAGATGTTCTATGACGAATCGAAAGATATGACATTCAATCCTGAGATAGTCAATAAACTTGATAAAAATGGAGAAAAATTAGGTTTTTTCGGCTACGACTACAGAAACCTTCAGAAGGATCCAAGCTGGGTGCCTGATGAATCAAAAGCTGTGCCACTCAAAATGAAAGCTGGTCAGTTTGTCATATTCTGGTCCACGTTAATGCACGCGTCATTTCCAAACACATCTAAAGATAGGCTTAGACTGGGATTCACAGCCAGATATGTTCCCACTAGTGTAAAAATATATCCTAATTTGACGGAGATAGAAGAATACGGTAGCACTATAAAATTAGATAAGTATGGCACCGTTCTTGTCAGAGGGAAGGATGAATTTGAGTATAATAAACTACTTGAAAAGAACTTAGCTGGCATTACATTTTAAATTAGAAACAAGGGCTTTTGCCCTGTTACTCTAAGGTGAATTCTAGGTAGGAACACACATACTCAGCAGTTTCATTATGTAACTCGGAAACTGTCATAGCCTGTCCACTATCCGTGTATGGTCAGAAAAGTATGATATTTTTGCCGAAAATAATGCTAAGCGATATTGCCGATTAGCAGTGAAAATACAAAAAGAGATCCTTGAAATAGGATCTCTTTTTAGTGTTGTGAATGCTTGTCATATTGTAAACCTAATTATTATGCACAAACAGACTATGAAAAAATATTTAGCTACTATATTAGCCGTTCTGATCATTGGTTCAGTATATTATCTTTATGAAGATAATGATAAATATCTGAAGATTGACAATGCCTACATATCAGGAAAGCTAATCAAAATTATCTCCCATCAAGATGGCAAAATTTCTAACGTAAATATGCGACGTTTTTCTGAGTTGAACAAAGGGCAAAGGCTCTTAGAAGTGAACCAAGAAGCAGCGCAAATTTCACTTAACAAAAGTCGAAACTTGTTTAACAAGGCAGTAAGAGAAGCTGCGCAACGATGTGAATTATCAGAGATCAGCAAGATTGAATACGACATATCAAAACTAGAAGTTGCAAAACGATTGAAAGACAAAATACGATATGAGAAATTGAAACAAAACAACCTTCATTCTAAAAATAGTTATGAAGAGCACCTTTATGTGCACGCTATAAGTGAGCAAGAATTTAAGATTACAGAACATCGCTACAATAGACATTTGATTTCCGCTAGAGGCAAGGTTCTTGATAACCCGCAGGTGTTAAAGTCTCTCTTTGAATTTAAGGAGTCGTATTACCGTTGGTTACAATCAGTCATAGTGTCGCCGATTAACTCGTATGTCTATGAGGATTTCGTATATGAAAATCAACAGGTTGAAAAAGGCGATCTGTTGGCGATCATCATCCCTCTGGATAATATTTTCATAGAAGCTAATGTCCTAGAATCCAAAGTTGCTCAACTACGATTAGGGCAAAAGGTTGACATACGAATTCCTTCCTTAAAAGGGAACAAAAAACTTAAAGGGTTCATTCACTCAATCACACCAGCTGTCGCCTCAACATTTTCTCCCATTCCCAAATATAACACCGACTCAAACTGGATAAAAACATCTGAACGTATACCGATTCAAATTAAATTCATGGATATTAAAAACATGATAAGCGCAGAATATGTGTTAGGGGCTTCTGTTGAGCTGACAATAGATCTGGAAACATCCAAATCTCATCAGCCGGTTACAAATTACCTAGTGACACAACAGCAGGTCACAGAAAAACAAAATTGGCAAGATGACTTCAATAAAGAAGTGCAAGCGTTAATTGCAAAAGAAAAAAAGTATTTAAGTCAAATTAGTTCTGAATTTTCATGTTTAGCGGGGTTATTTTAATGCAACAAGGATTAATTTTAAGTCACAAAGGAACAGGTTCCTTAGCTGTTTTTATCGAGATTTTTTCAGCTTTAAACATCCAACCTTATATCGTTTCTTCCAGATTAATGATCCCTGAGGAACAGTTTGTGGAACTCATGGAGTCTAATAATTGCAAGTACATTATTATGCAGGAAGAAGAATTAAGTTATGAGCAACTCAATGAAACGCATTCGTTAAAAAACTTTGATTTTTGTATTTCGGTATGGGAAGGGCAAAGGCAGCTTATGGCTGAAGTCAACGAAAAGATAGGTGCAAACGATATTTCTGCATCTGTTATCAAGTTAATTCAGAATAAATATGCGCTCCGAAAAGATCTTTATGCGGCCGACCTAACGCAAGTTAAGTGTTACGACAAATATTCATATATGAAAGCTGAGCCTGATACGAATGTGATTATAAAACCTCAGTCGGGCGCTGGGGCATTGAATACAAGAATCGTTAACACCTCGTCATTGACAAAGGATGATTTTGTCGTTGAGGATTGTATTTCTGACGATTTGTTTAAAGAGTTTTATAAATATGAGCTGTTTATTGAACAGTATATCTCTGGCATTGAATTTAGTTTTGAAGTCCTCATGTACGATGGCGAGCTACTGTTCAACTGCGAACATGAAAAGCTGGAATCGATTATAAAAGACGGTTTTATCACCGAAAACGACGTTTGTACCCCAACTGTATCTGTGTCCGATAAAGACCTTGAAAACGGCACCAATTTGATTCGCTCCATGTTTGATCGAATTGGAGTTAATACCGGCGTGTATCATGTTGAGATGAAATGTGCTGATGGGCATTGGGAATTGATAGAGATTAACCCTCGAATAGGCGGTTCTTATATCAGGCAAAGTACGATGGAGTCGTTTGGGATAGATCTGCTGAAAGAGTGGGTGTTGACCTTGTTAAAGCGTAAAGTTTCAGGTGAGACGAGCCGACAATCAGGAACTTACTTTCAGGTCTACTATTGTGATCCTGATCACGAAATTCTGTCAGTTAAAGAGGCTAATGGCATCCCATCGCCCTATCTGATTGATAAATTTCTGAAAGAAGGTGACCGTACTCCCGGTGGGAAGCGTGAAATCTTTGCTGGGCAATGTTTGTGGAAAACTGAAATTGATAGCCACATAGATAGCATCAAATTGTTGCGGAGAGACGAGTATCTCACTTTTGACAGCAAAAAAATAACAGTGCTGTCTTAAATGCTTTCAACGCAGTTGCTTTGACAAATACTATGAATTTGACACGAAATAGCGTTAGCATAATTCTAGCGATAACTGTCGTATTTTTGCAGATGTTAGACACGTCTGTAATGAATATGGCGATCATTGTGGCTGCGCCTGAACTGGGTTTAGATATATATCACGCGAATATACTAATCACCTCATTTGGGGTGGGGCTTGCTATATCATTCGTGGCTTCAGGTTATCTTGAGTCCCGTTTTGGTCTTAAGAAAGTATTTTTGATTGCATGCTTAGGTTTTTGTGTATTTTCATTTTTTTGTGCCATTTCTAGTTCTTATACTTTTTTTGCTTTGAGTCGTCTATTTCAGGGCATTGCTTCAGGGGTTACCGTCGCCGTCTCACAAAAGGTGTGCATGTGTTATACCAAGGACAAAGATAAAAAGTTTGTTATTTCACTATGGAGCAGTGCACTGGCTCTAGCTCCGGTTTTTGGTCCATTAGTCGGTAGCTATATATCAATCAATTTTGGCTGGCGATATATATTTTTCCTAAACATTCCTGTAATGGCATTGTGTCTTATGGCGTTAGATATTAACAAATTGCCTTCAATTGCTGATACCACCAGGAAATTTAACAAAGGAACGTTTTTTTCACTAGCAATGACGTTAGCGTTGTTTCAGATCCAGGTGGATTTAGGTCATATCTATCACTGGTATAGTGCGGTTGAAATGCAAGTTCTGCTGGTCTTAACCTTGATATTTGGTGCCTTTCTCATCGGCTCACATAAGAAAATTGATTCATTTTTTAACCTTTCGTTATTCCGAGATGCGAGTTACCGTACTAATTTACTGGTTCTGGTCACTGGAAACGCCATTATATTTTCATCCATGGTCATTTTACCTATTTGGCTATTGACAAATTACAACATGTCTTTGGTCTTGGCGGGTTCGCTTGTTGCTATCAGCAGTTTAATTTCGGCTTTACTGGGGCCTATTGTTGGGAAATATGTTCCAATGTCGCTCTATCCAGCCCTCACGATTTTTGGACTTAGTGCTTCAATTGTTTGTTATCTGATGACCGCCAATTTTGGTGTCGATACTAGTTTGTCTACCATTGTCATTTCTCGGGTGTTCATGGGGATATCATTACCTTTATTCTATGTTCCCTTATCTGTTTTGTATTTACAAAATGTCGCCATAAAAGACTTTGTTTACGCTAATACCACCTCACTGTTTCTCAGAGTTGTTTGCGCCAACTTCGTGATAGCATTTGTTTTCTATTTTTCAAATACCTACGAATACATTTTAACAGAATCTGCTAAGTCGAATTTTTCCAGATTGCTGATAATTGAGGATTTTTTTTCCACATTGGATGGCATTATTTTAGATAAGCAAGTGGCGTCCATTATCATAAATAAGTTATTTTTGCTTTTTGGTGTAATAAACATATTTCTTCTGTTTACTTGCTTATCACTTCAGGTGAAAAGTTATATTCAAAATATTTCTATTGTAAGAGGTCAATCGTGAAAAAAGTAATACTATTTCTTGAGCCTGTTAATGCACTGCTAAAAGTAGTCAAGTATGCGCATGAACAGGGTTTTATACCTATCGCGATGCATCAGTATCCGCTGCAAACTATTCCCCCTTACGGTGAGTACGTGATGTTTCTTGAGTGTACAAAACAGATAGAGGATTGGAGTAATATGGATGAGGTGATGTCGGTATTTGACGACCTTCAGGCTCGCTTTAATATTGTTGGGACATATACCGGTGCTGAGGTAACACTATCTTGCGATGCTGTTATCAGGGAACGATTAGGGATCGCTCACACTTCAAGGGAGGTAATTAGTTCTATTCTCAACAAGAAAAAGGCACGAGAACAATTATATGCCAACGGGCTTTCCAAAATCCAATGTTTCAGTTGTGATGAAGTGGCACAGTGGTCATCATGGCCAGAGAATAAAACTCTGTTTCTTAAGCCCATTCATGGCGCTGGCAGTGCAGGTGTTCATCAGTTATCAAGTTCTGACGATTTCAATAAAGTACAATCCATACTGCATCAGTCTAGGCAAACTAGTTTCAAAATAGTGAATGATTTCATTAATTCAGAAGAGTGTTTTATTGAAGAGGCTGCTGAAGGTGAATTGATTTCTGTAGAGGGATTCGTTTCTGAAGGTAAGCTCAATGTCATAGGCTTGACCTCCAGAACCGTTCTGCATTCGAACCCAGTTATAGAAATGGGGGCGACTTTCCCTTATCCGCATCCATTAGCGGATGATATTTTCAAGTATGCAAGCGATGTGATCCAATGTCTGGGTGTACAGCACAACTCTATCCATATGGAGTTAATGATAAGTGATACCAACAATATCGAATTTATCGAACTCAATATGCGATTTGCGGGTGTAGATCTGATTACAGCCATGAATATAGCCTATGAACTAGAAATGGAAAGCCACCTACTTGATATGGCGATTGGCAAGAGTTCGAGTTTCCATTTACCGCAGTACACACACCATGCGTCTTTACAGTATATTTTACCGGATTCGACTCATAAAACCTTCCAAAGCATTGATCTTCCAGAAGAAGACTTAGCATTTACAAGAATATTTAAAAACGTGGATGATCCAATGCCTGGCGAAATCAATCAGTTTGGTTTTGTTGCCGGTTTTATAGTGGCTGATCGGTCTTATGAAAAGACGTTGGAGAAGGCTGCACAAGTTCGACAAACGTACAAATTAAATCAACAAACCTCTAACGAAGCTAAAACTCAAAAAGTAATATTAAGGTGAATTATGGAAAATGTAGTAGCAATTGTTGATCCCTTTTCATCTGGATCTCTCATCGCACAGAAGTTTATAAATAAAGGGATAAAATGTATTTCAGTCCTCTCTGAATTCCCGATCCCGGAACTCTTTTTGCCTTCATATAAACCGGGTGATTTCATTGAAGAGCTTGATGCTTCTGCAGATCTCACCAAGGTCATCAGCACACTTGAGCAATACAACGTCATTGCCGTGATCCCCGGGCTGGAGTCAGGTGTTATCTTGGCTGACAAAATATCAGCGTTAGCTGGCATCGTTGGTAATAATACTAAGACAAGCAAAAACAGAAGACACAAATATTTTATGATTGAGGCCATTAAAGAATATGGTCTTAAAACAGCGAGTCAATGTCTTTGTTCTAGTGTCGATGAGGCGATTGAAGGTGCGAAAAATATCAATGAATTTCCCTTAATTGTAAAACCTGTTGATTCAGGTGGTTCAAATAATGTGTATTTGTGTTCTTCTATTGATGAAGTGCAGTCCGGCGCGTTGAATATTTTGAATACACCAAATGTATTTGGTAAGCCGAGTAACGAAATATTAATTCAGACTTTTCTCAAAGGTGAAGAATATGTTGTTGATTGTGTAAGTTATGACGGTAAACATGTGACGACAAACGTGTTTAAGTACGAGAAAATTTCGGCTAATGGTTCACAGGTCGTATACCGTTCAATAATTCCTGTTGACTTAGATTCTTCATTAGCTAAAACCTTAATTGCCTATAACGACTCTGTATTAGATGCCCTTGAGGTTTCTTATGGTGCTTCACATAGTGAAGTGATTATAACAAGTTCAGGCCCTGCAATTGTCGAAGTCGGAGCTCGACTGCATGGCGGAGGTATTCCGGGAATAATAGATACGTATTCCAACGTGTCACAGCTATCGTTGTTGGTAGATTCATATAGTGATCCAGAGGTATTTATGGGGGCAACATATGACATCATCTCAGACAAAAAAATACATATCCATCATTGTGTGTCTTACGTTGAAGGTAATATCAATAACTTGAATTTAGCTAGGGAAATTGAATCTCTATCTTCATTTGAAAAATTGGTATGGTATGTGAAAAAAAGTGGAAAAATCAGACTGACTAAAGATTTGGACTCCTGCCCAGCAAAGGTTGTATTGGCACATGAGGATGCGGCTGTCATTAAGAGGGATATTCAGACTCTGGTAGAACTGGAAAATCATTTTCACACTCTTTGCGAGGCTTGAAACATGGAATTATGTAAAGTCTCTTCTGATTTTGATGCGCATGAACTGAATTGTTATATTTCAGGGCCTGCTGACAACCAACACTACATATTAGTGATTTTACCTTTTGGAGCAGATTGCAGCATCACGACTCATTTTGCTGCTAAATTTCCACTATCAAGGGTGATTACTTGGGAGTGCCGCGGAATATTTGACACGTCTTTAAGTACTTTTACTAATGCGATGCGTATACATGTTGAAGATGGTGTATCTATTATTCGCTCTTTCCAACTAGATCGTTTCACCCTGGTAGGATATTGCTCTGGAGCCGCATTATCTCTTTTGCTTCTGCGTATATTTCAAAGCAAGGTAAGCAGTGCCCATTTAGTCTCAGGAGAGTTTTCCCTTAAAGAAGACAAATACACGACCCTAAAAGCAGCTGAAGTTGATTCTTTATTGAAACTCTGTGCCCGTGATATATCGTTTTGTGATGCTGTCTCTAAATCATTTCGTGAAATGGATCCCACTGAGGATGAATACTCAACTTTTTTTAACACCCCTTATTTTAAAGGGGAAACACTATATCGCTACGCAAATAACTACCTAGCCTTTATAGCCCAGAATTTTATCAGTGACGTGGATAAAAACGATGTAAAAACATTTTTTTACGCTTCAGTGGATGACACGATTGCTTCAGCTTCTGGGAGTGAGTTTTTGTCACAGAACACGCCAAAATCTAGCATCAGACTGGGTAATTTTGGCGATCATTATCAGTTTTGTTCTCATAACAGCAAAATGCAGTCATTGGTTATTGAAGATATTAATAAGGAAACAGGATTATGATGCAAACTCCTTTAGACAATTTACAAACCGTATTAACGAGTATCATTGGATGCAATGACCAGGTAATTACCAGCGATACTGTGATTGAAGAACTAAGGTTAAGTTCAATTCAAACAGTGCTATTTTTGGCACAGATACAGGATATTTATCAGTTTGAAATTGATTTTTCAGATTTCTATCAGTGCAAAACAATTAACAACCTGATCGAGGTTATTAACAATAAGTTAGTCGTGCATGTCTGAAGCTAAAGACTGGCTCGTTAGAATAGATAAAGGCGTTGATACTGATACAGCCATGGTGTTATTAGGGCATGCCGGAAGTACGCCAACTGATTTCTATGGATGGGATCAATACATGGATACGAAGTTGGCTTTGTATGCGTTGCTATTACCTGGCCGAAATGAGCGATATGGTGAAAGTATCAATGGTGATATTTATACACTGGCTGCTGAGGTATATCGTATTCTATCTGAATTGAATTATACCCAAATAGTATTGCTGGGCGTGAGCTTTGGAGGGGTATTATCTTATGAAATTGCAAAGCTTGATTACATAAATAATACGAACATTATTGGTTCGGTGATAGTAGTGGCCTGCTCCCCACTGATGTTATCTCATTTTACCGCGATTCATTCTCAACATAATAGGGCTGCTTTGTTAGATTTGCTCATTGAAAAGAGTTACCTCGAAAATACAGCCCTTAATCATCCCAGGCTTATCGATCTGATTTTTCCCAGAATTATGGAAGATATTTTGTGCAGAGAAAGCTGGATCCCGGACTTATCCGTTAAGATTTCATGCCCTGTTTATCCCGTTGCCTTTGATAATGACAAGCTTGTGTCTTGTGACTTGGTGCATTCATGGCTCAGCTGTAGTGAGAATACTATCTCTCAAACGTATGTTTGCCGGGGAGAGCACCTAGGCTACTTGGCACGTTCTGAAGAATTTAAAAATGTGATTGAAAAAATATGCAAGAGCTATTAAACAGCATTATCCTAGTGAAATTCACTGATAAAGCAATTGACCAATATATCGAATATTGGAGTGATGAAAATAATGAATTTCTAGATAGGATGGGTGTAAACCGGGAAGTATTTAAATATCCGGCAATCCTGAAAAGTAAAATAAAATATATGATCAGTAACAATTTAGACATTTCAATGTCTCCTGTCTCATATCAGGGCACTATCATTGGTTACATTCAGCTGACGGATATTGAGAAGGAAAAATCTGGGGTGATGCACGTAAGCATCTGGAATAAAGACCATCGAGGAAAGGGGCTAGGCAAGGCACTGTATATAAGAGGTATGCAACATTTCTTCAAAAAATATTCCCTTGAGGAAATTATTTTTAAAACACCGGTGGTTAATGTCCCTGCTAATAAGCTAAAACACCGTTTAGGATTACATCCTCTGTCAGTTTGCCAATACATGAATGATGTATTGAAGGCCCCACTGGATGCCTATTTGTATAAAGTCAATGAGAGTAAGCTGTCAAGTATAGAAAAATATTACAAAGGAGGTTCATATGTTTGACTTTCATTCCATCGTTGCTGAAATTATAAGAGCAGAATCTCGAATTTATGATCTGGTGAGCGAAACACCTCTAAACCATGCGCCGCTGATTTCAAAAAAAATTAATAACAATGTCTATCTAAAAAGAGAAGATCTCCAACCAATTTTTTCTTTTAAACTGCGCGGTGCCTATAATAAATTAATACAGCTCCATCAAGATGAAAAAGGTAAGAATGTGGTTGCAGCCTCGGCAGGTAACCATGCTCAGGGTGTCGCGATGGCTGCTCGTAAATTGGGGTTTTTAGCTACGATTATCATGCCTGTGACAACACCTGAAATTAAATCTGAAGCTGTCAAGAATTTAGGTGCCAGTGTACTTCTTAAGGGCAATAACTACGACGAATCTGCCCAATACGCAAAACAATATGCAGAAAAGAATCAATGTTCATATGTGCCGCCATTTGATGACAAGATGGTTATCGCAGGACAGGGGACAGTTGCGGCAGAATGTTTAAGACAGTTATGTAATATTGATTACATATTTGTCCCTGTAGGTGGAGGGGGATTGTTAGCAGGAATTACCGCATATGTGCATTTTATTAATCCGAAAATTAAATTGATATCGGTAGAATTTGAGAAATCTGCGAGCCTGAAATACGCCTTAGAAGAAGGGCTACCCAAAAGTCTTGAGCATGTCGGAGTATTCGCAGACGGTATTGCGGTCAAAAAGGTTGGCGAATTACCTTTTGATATTTTAAGAGATTCTATTCATGACGCGATCACCGTTTCAGCGGATGAGATATGTGCGGCTACTAAGGACATCTTTACTGACTGCCGCTCTGTTCCTGAACCTTCCGGAGCGGTGGCTTTGGCAGGACTAAAACAATACGTATCAAAGCATGGCTTGTTCGACCAAAATTGCATTGCCATCGTCAGTGGCGCAAACGTAAGTTTCGAGATGCTCCGTTCTATTTCTGATAGAGCGGAAATTGGCGAATCCAAGGAAGCCCTATTTGTCTGCGACATTCCGGAGAAGCAAGGTAGCTTCATCAAATTTATCAAACATTTTTATGAGCGAAAAATTACAGAGTTTAACTATCGTTGGGGTGATGAACAACGCGCTAGAGTCATTATCGGATTTCACAAAATCAACAACGAGAGCAATGATTTATTTTGCCAAGTGTTGAACGCCGAAGGATATACAACACATGATGTGAGTGGCGACAATCTAGTAGGGTTTCACATAAGACACATGGTGGGAGGTCGCGTCGAGAAGACTATTAATGAAAGAATTTTTCGATTCGAATTCCCTGAAAAATCAGGTTCGTTAAAGCAGTTTCTTGAGCTAACTGATGGGATGAATATCACCCTGTTTCATTATCGAAATCAGGGAATGGATACTGCCCAGGTTCTGGTTGGGTTTGAAAACTTGCGTGAATCTCTGGAAGAATTTCGTCACCGTTTTATTCATTTCCCCTGCTTCCTTTGTGAAGAAACAAATAACATTACATATCTTAAAATGTTGAGAAAATAACTTTATGAATTTGAATGAATCTTGGAAAATTTCCAAACCTTTGGTTTCCAGCCCTGATGGAATAGTGGTAAGTCAGCACGCAGAAGCGTCAGAGGCTGGTGCCACTATTTTGAATCATGGTGGAAACGCTATGGATGCTGCAATAGCTACGGCATTTTGTTTAGGTGTAGTTGAACCTTGGCAAAGTGGCATTGGCGGTGTTGGCCATTTAGTCTCTTTTAATCCTAGCAATAATAATGCCTTCGGAGTCAATTTTCGTGCCCGATCACCGCGTCAGACAAATGTACATGACTACCCGTTGACCGGAAACGTGGGAAACAATATGTTTAGGTGGCCAGAAGTACAGGGTGATCTAAATGTCGAGGGACCTGCCTCTGTCTGTGTACCCGGTGTCGTTGATGGGCTATATAACGCCCATAAAGCAAGCGGAAAGATGCCCTGGCATGAGGTTCTGTTACCTGCGATTGAATTGGCTAAAAAAGGCTTTACTGTAGATTGCTTTTCGTCGTTCCGAATAGCATCTGCCATGGAGGGGTTAGCTCGATTTAAAGCCACCAGAAACACATTTTTACCAAACGGCTTTCCTCCAGCGCCTCCTTGGACAGGTGAAGTGAAAAAAATAAACATACCGAATTTGGCGTCCACCTATCAACAGATTGCTATTGCCGGTGGACGAGATTTTTACGAAGGTGATCTGTCCGAGATCTTGCTCAATGATTTTAAGGATCAGGGTATAAAAATCGATAAAAATGACCTGGCCAGTTATAGATCTGATTTGTTTAAACTTACTCCATATCAGTATCGCAATTCGCACATTTATACCATTCCCGATGGCTGCGCAGGATCAACATTGACTGATATGCTTAAACAGTTAACAAAGACACATACCGCTGCCAAGGACTATCCTGATGAGCAGTTTTACAAACATGTTGTCAATGCCCTGATATCGTCGAAGAATCTTGCTCCACCGTTGGCCAATCCCAAAACCTGTACAACACATATCAGTGTTGTTGATAAGCAGGGTTTTACTGTTTCATTAACACAAACTTTACTTGCTCTTTTTGGTTCTAGAGTTCTGTTACCTGATTCGGGAGTTCTAATGAATAACGGTATGATGTGGTTCAATCCAGAGCCCAACCGTAAAGATTCTATTTCAGGGGCTCAATACATTAACAGTAATATGTGCCCTACCATAATTAATTCAGATGATTCGATAGTCGCACTGGGCGCGTCAGGAGGGCGACGGATACTTCCCTCTATTGCTCAACTCACGACTTATCTAGTCGATTATCAAATGGATCTGCATGAAGCTGCGTCATTTGCACGCCTGGATATTGATAACGATTTGAATATCGTCATTGACAGTGATTTAAAAGATGTTATTAAGCATCGCTTACAACCTGGAATTGAGGGAACTTTTAGATTTCAGGAAAATATATCTTTTCCAAATTTCTTTGGCTGCCCGAATCTTGCTGCATTCGATAAAAATCTAAACGTTTGTCAGGGGGCTGCTTTTATACAATCTCCTTGGTCAACTGCCTCCTCACCAAAAAATGGATAAAACATTAATGAAAAAATATAACGCTGAAATACTAAATTTTGATGGAACAAATGAATCTACATCGCTTTCCATCTCGGAGTCACTTAGTTATCTAGAATCAGATAAGGCTAATGTGGTGTTGCTTGATATTTTAAGCGATACGGTAGCAGAGTCTTGGTGGCAAGATAAAAATTTCCCAGATCTTAATAGTCACAAATTTCACACTTCTCTTCGAGCAACTGGTATAACGCTTGGTCAGCTTCAACGGACTGAGGGGTGTAATTTTGTCAAAAAAATGGACCAGTATTTTGAGTCATCTAAAAACTTAAATAAAGGACTAAAAAAAACTAAATTCATAGAGTTTTTAAGTCAGGAAGCTAACGCTACAACCTACAAGTTGAATGACGAACGAGAGTTTATGTTGGCGACTAAGCGTTCTTATCCAAGATACACAGGAGACAAGCCATTTAGCTTTGCGCCTCACTGCGACGTTATTAGTTTTGCTAGAGATCCAGAGCTGTGGCCACTAGAAGAGCCTAAAAAACAATACGGAGTTTTTTTGACTATTCAGGGGGCCGTTAATGAATCAGCATTCACTTTGTGGGATCACAAACCAGCCTCCCGGGAGGAGTTGGATAAGATATCTAAAGAATATGAGAAAAATCATAATGTTGGTATTTTAAATCAATCGCAATCCATTTCGGTTGTTACTAAACCGGGACAACTTTGTCTATTTAATAGCAGAGCGTTGCACGCAATAGATAAATGTGAGTCAGAGCGCCGGACAATTGGTACCTTTTTAATTAATAACAATGGATGGAAAATATGTCATTGATAAAAAAAGCATTCTTTAATGGGGACATTGAAATTTGTTTTTTGGAAGTTGGCGTTGGATCTCTGATTGTATGCCAACACGGCTTTCCAGACAATGCTAATTCGTTCATACCCATTATGGAAAAAATTGCGTCAGCAGGCTATAAAGTGGTCTCCCCATATTTGAGAGGATATTTTCCAACAAGTGCCCCTTTGGATAACAATTTTTTCTTGACTTCGATGGTGGATGATATCGAAACCGTTATATCTTATCTGGGATATGACTCTGCTATTATCATAGGTAGTGATTGGGGGGCACAGGTAGCGGTTGGTGCGGCGATATTATATCCAGAGAAAGTGGAACGGGTCATTACTATCGGTTTTTCCAAACCCACAAAGTCAATATCTGGCTGTTATGATTATTTAAAAGGCATATGGCATTGTCACTTCTTTCAAAAGAAAGAAGCTGATGAGATTGTTAGTCGGGACGATTTTCAGTTTCTAGATAAGTGGTGGTCAGATGCGTGTCCAAATTGGAGTATTCCTACCGCTTTTGTCGATTCAGTAAAACAGACCTTTAGATCGGGTGACACCCTCAGTTCTTCATTGGAACAATACAGGTGCCGGGAAAATCTGTCTGCCCTTAGCGGAGAGGAGAGAAATAGATACCGAAAAATAATGGACTCCAAAGTCACCGTTCCAGTACTGGCTATACATGGCGATAGTGACCGACTGATGAGATTAGAAGCTTTTAATTGCGGAGCAATGAACAATTTTTTCGTAGGTGAACTCAAAAAAGTTTTGCTTAAGGGCGCGGGCCACTTTCCCCATCTTGAAAAAACAGAAGAGTTTACGCAAATTGTGATGGAGTATTTGATGGAAACAATTCAATCAAACTAACATATGTAACAATAGTAAGTGTCTAGTAAACAGCACCTGCCTTTAGCAAGTACGTTACGGAGAATTCAAAGTGTCGACCAATAATCTTGAGCGACTCCTTTGATAACTCTTCCTTTAGTGGATTGGTGCTGAATTATTGATCAGATTAATTCGGCATTAGCGACGATTTTTTTTCATAGAGAGCTGAGCCATTCCTCCCCGCTTTGCGTCAATGTCTTTGCCATAGCGAGACGGCATTCGATCCGATTTCCAGCGGCCAGTCTGTTTTACCCTACTTTAATCAGTTAAAAACCGTATAATTCTGTAACCTACTGAAATCAAGG
>CAZRPK010000047.1:0-18946 GCA_964601915.1 uncultured Kangiella sp.
CTGAATTAAAACCGTATAGCTAAGATAGTATCAACAAACTTTTTTAATAGAGTAGCGCCTGTAGAGTAATCTATGGACAAGTTGTAATACCTGTACAATCTCCAACACTATTAATCATTAAAAACACATCCGTCCATTTGTTCGCATTAACATAACCGTTTAATTATGCCTTTCATAAAAACTTCATACATTTTTTTAATTGAAATTCGTTTATAATAAACAGAACCAAATGATCGAGGAAAAACTGTGGCTTTAAAATCAAAGCAAAATGCTTTTTACGCACAATCGGGTGGAGTTACCGCCGTTATTAACGCTTCAGCCTGTGGATTAATTGAAACAGCAAGGCAGCATAAAAAACATATCGGTAAAGTCTATGCGGGGCGCAACGGAATAATAGGCGCTCTCACTGAAGACTTAATTGATACAAGTAAAGAGTCGAAGAAAGATATATTAGCCCTAAAATACACACCATCTGGTGCTTTTGGATCTTGTCGGTATAAATTGAAGAGTTTTGAAGAGAACCAAGCAGAATATGAAAGATTAATTGAAGTATTTAAAGCACACGATATAGGTTATTTTTTTTATAACGGTGGTGGTGACTCCATGGATACGGCGAACAAAGTATCACAAATTAGCCAAAAATTGGGATTTCCAATTACTTGTATTGGCATTCCCAAAACAGTCGATAATGATTTGCCCATTACTGATAATTGCCCAGGTTTTGGTAGCGTTGCAAAGTACGTCGCCGTTTCTATAAGAGAAGCTGGGTTTGATGTAGCATCAATGGCGGAATCATCCACTAAAGTTTTTGTAATGGAAGTTATGGGACGTCACGCAGGTTGGATTGCTGCCGCCGGTGGACTGGCTGCTGAAAAAGAAGGCGATGCGCCTCACATTATTTTGTTTCCAGAAATTGCCTTTAACAAAGAAAAATTCCTTAGCAAAGTTAATCAGTGTGTTAAAAAACATGGTTATTGCGCTATCGTTGTTTCTGAAGGTGTTGCCTATAAAGATGGTACATTTTTAGCGGATGCTGGTAGCATTGATAATTTTGGTCATAAACAACTAGGGGGTGTCGCACCTGTCGTTGCAAAAATGGTTAAAGATGAGTTTGGCTTTAAGTACCATTGGGCGGTTGCTGATTATTTACAACGAGCAGCACGCCACATCGCATCAGAAACAGATGTTGAACAAGCTTATGCCATGGGAAAAGTAGCCGTCGAATACGCCATTGCAGGAAAAAATGCGGTGATGCCGACAATTGTTCGGAAAAATACAAAGACTTACAAATGGTCAATTGGTGAGGCTAATTTATCCGATGTAGCGAATGTAGAAAAGATGATGCCTAAAAAATATATTTCATCTAATGGCATGCATATCACTCAAGCCTGTCGTGATTATCTACTACCTTTGATTAAAGGAGAGTCCTACCCTCCTTACAAAAATGGCTTACCTCAATACGTGGTATTAAAAAATGAACCCGTTAAGAAAATTTTGAAAAAGAAATTTTCTATTTGAATTTTCTTTAGAGATAGTAAAAAGAGGCTTTTTCATACCTCTTTTTACTTCTTACCGAAACTTATGCTTCATCTTCCAGTTTAAAAGCTAAAGTTACCTGCTGTGAGCCAATTCTATTTTTTACGCTTTCTAGATCATACTTCCATTTTTTAATCGCCCGTCTAGCTGATTTCTCAAAATATCCTCTTGGTTTTGCATCAATTATTTGAATATTGATCGGTTTTCCTATTTCAGAAATATCGAAACTAAGTATGACGAAACCTTCTATATCATTTCTAGCGGCATGAACAGGGTAAGTAGGGTTTATTCTAATGACTGGTTGCAAACCTGAACTGACTCCTGTTGAACTTCCCCAAGGATTAACACCTGCATTAGAGGTCATTGCAACTTTAAAATCACTCATTGAAACTTGAAGTCCTTTTTCACTGATTAAGCTTTTTTTACTAGGCTGAACTCTAGTAATAATCGCTCGCTCAGATTTGGGTCTCTCTAGCGGTTTTATTTTCTCTAAAGGCTTTCTAATGATCCACGATGGCGGTTTATCATCAATTTTAAAAGACACGTATGTCGGTTCACTTTTACTGATTGTCTGTTCTTGAATATCGGGTTTAATTAGAAATGTCATGCCTACAAAAAGCGTAAATGTAAAAAAACCACCGATTAATAAAAAATATATTTTTTGCATAAGTAAGTCTCCTAGTTTGTAAATCAATAACAAATAAATCAAGCTTTCACAGAAGAAGCTTATCTATTACAAACGTAAGAGAAATAAAAAAGGGTTAATGGTTAAACGAAATGGCTTAATACATTTTTGACGAGAGGTATTCTGACTTTATTAGACCTGTGAACCGTTCAACTAATCGATCTTTGAAACGGGTATTTTTTTCTGCATTAATCGCTTTTACTGCAGTAAATAACGATTGTTTATATTCCTTATTTTCAGCATTTAGTACATGAAATGCAAAATCACACGATAAACCAAGAACTTGTGCAGCGGGAAGTATTTGATCACCCGAAGTTGCAGAAGGGATACCACTACCATTGTGATTTTCTAGTACTTGCAAACAAAGTGAAGCGGCTGAGCACCATCCAGACATCCTGGAAAGTAAGCCATGTGAAAAAATAACGTGTTGTAGTGTTAAACTGCTCGATTCTCCTGAGGGCTCTAGCCTTTGGCTTAAATGCAAAGCGATTAACCCAGCTTCTAGCTGTTGTTCATCAGCTTTATTACTCAACATTTGATTTAATTTCAACGCTAAAGTCTTTGCAATTTTATAAAACGATGAGTGGTAGTCCGATGTACTTTGAGTTCTACCCGATAAATACTCTAAAAACTCAAAATCGGTTGACTCTAAAAAGCTAAAGGAACTGCCTTGAGTACTGTCACCTTCAACCAATGTAATGGAAAAATGTCCATCTTCGATCGCTGTAATCGATTTAGTCGCAATTTCAACGGTGCATTCTCTCGGTGCATTTTCGACTTGCTCAAGTAACGATTGAATTTTTTCTAAAATATCCCCGTTAGCAAACTTTTGATCAATCAGGCTTTTTAGCTCAATTTGTACAAGGTTGACTATTTTGATCGCTAAAAGACCATAAACAGGATGATAATCGATGTCCTTTGCTCTAACGGCTGAAAATAGATCTTCGAGTTGATGGATTGCATCAACAAATTCTCTTAGAAAGACCATGTTGCAATTGCCTTTAACTGTATGAATAGATCGGAATATTCTATCGATTACACCATCATCAACACCATCAGTAGAACCTTCAAGTAGATTGACACATTGATTAATATCATCGATTGCTGAAACAACATCTTCATAGAATTCTTGTTGCACTTCATCTTCTAGTTCAGAAAATGCGTCACAAGTAATATCTGCCACGTGAAACGTCCTTTATTTCAAAAAATGAGCATTAGGTATTTTTTAGTATGGCAAATATTAAGATATTTGCATGAATTTTTATATATCACAGACTTACAGAAACTAAATGCAAACAAAAAAAACCACTCAAAAAAGAGTGGTTTTTTATTTTACAACAAGTGTAACTAAGTGAATTTAACTTAATAACGGCGCAATAACCAAGCTTACAATCGCCATAACATTTATTAAGATATTCATTGCAGGTCCTGAAGTATCTTTAAATGGATCTCCAACGGTATCGCCAACAACAACAGCGGTATGAGTATCAGAACCTTTACCACCTAAATTGCCTTTTTCGACATACTTTTTAGCGTTATCCCATGCACCACCAGCGTTTGCCATCATAAGTGCCATTAATACACAGGTAATCAAAGCGCCGGTAAGCATTCCACCCAACGCAGCAGCACCAAGTGTAAAACCAATCACTGGCGGAGCTGCAATCGCTAAAGTGGCCGGTAAAATCATCTTTTTTAATGCCGCTTGAGTTGCAATATCAACGCATTTTGCACTGTCAGGTTCAGCGGTTCCTTCCATAAGACCTGGAATTTCTTTGAATTGACGACGAATTTCTTTAATCATATCAAAAGCAGCAGTTCCAACGGCTCTCATAGTAATAGCAGAAACTAAGAATGGAAAAATACCACCAATAAACATCCCCATGAGCACTAAAGGATTACTAATATCCAATGCAAAATCAGGATTGTTGGCTGAGACAATTTCAATAAATGCGGCAATAATAGCTAATGCCGCTAATCCGGCAGCCCCAATTGCAAAACCTTTACCAATTGCAGCCGTTGTATTACCGACTTCATCTAAACCATCAGTAATCTTACGTACATCTTCACCGAGACCTGCCATTTCAGCAATCCCGCCAGCGTTATCAGCAACTGGACCATAAGCATCAATTGCCATTGTGATTCCGACAGTGGCTAACATCCCAACAGCAGCAATACCAACACCGTAAACTCCGGCATCACCTAGTAATTGTGCACTGGCAAAAATAATCGCAGCAATTGTTAATACAGGAACCACCACTGACTCCATACCAAGAGCCAAACCGTTAATCATAACAGTCGCAGGTCCTGTTTCGCCTTCTCTCGCGAGATCTCTAACAGGTTTACCACCGGTATAATATTCTGTGACCAAACCAATGATACTTCCACCGACAGCTCCAACTATAACGCAATACCAAATATTGATATGTAGACCCATATTGATAACGACGTAATAAGCTGCAACAACTAACAAGATAGTAGCGCCTAAAGTACCCGTTCGTAATGCTTTCGCAGGCTCCATACTAGAAGCTATTTTAACTGCGACTATGCCAGCAATAGAACAAATCAAACCAACCGATGCCAACATAAGGGGAAGCGTCATCAAAGCTTCCTTACCCGTAACCGATAAAAACTCAAGCGTGGTTAAACTCATTGTTGAGGCAATTGCTATAGTCGCTATCATTGCACCACAGTAGGATTCAAAAATATCTGAGCCCATTCCTGCAACATCACCTACGTTATCACCTACATTATCAGCGATAACGCCTGGATTTCGTGGATCATCTTCTGGAATACCCGCTTCAATTTTACCAACTAAATCAGCACCAACATCAGCACTTTTAGTAAATATACCACCGCCAACACGAGAGAATAGAGCAACAATTGACCCGCCCATACCAAACCCATGAATAGCTTCAGCATGTTCCGCTCCTAAATAATAATAGAGACCACCAAGACCTAAAAGCCCCATTGATGCGACAGCAAGCCCCATAACTGAACCACCATAAAACGCGACAGTTAATGCTGCAGCTTCGCCTTTTTCTGCGGCAGCCACAGTTGTTCTTACATTAGCTTTTGTAGCAGTCAACATACCTATATAACCAGCAATTGCAGAACTAAACGCTCCGACAACAAAAGCACCAGAGGTATGCCAAGATTCAAAACTAACATAAAGTAAAATAGCAATGATCACCAAAAAGATAGTCAAAATAGAATATTCACGGCGCATAAAAACCATTGCTCCATCGTGAATATCTGCTGCAATTTTTGCGGTTTTACCTTCACCACCTGGATATTTTAGAATTAAAAGGTAAATAATAAAGGCTACTACTAAGCCGACGACACCAAGTATTGGTGGTAATTGAACTAGATCTATCATACTTCCCTCACTGTTTGAGTTTTAATTATTAGTAAAATCAGCGTGCTGCATTCTAAAATGAATACTACAATTTATGCATGCGTACTCCTCTGTATAACAATTATCATCAACTAGAACAATCAACAGATCTTAGATATTTTATCTCTTTGTTTTATAACGGTAATTTTTTATTTGAAGCAATCGTTTATTTTGCACTGCACTATGGCTATAATACGCGCCCAAAATGCAATCTAACTAATACGAAAATTAAATATGAGCCTCAATACTGTACCAGCAGGTAAGGATCTACCTGAAGAAATCAACGTAATCATCGAAATCCCAGCACATGCTGATCCGGTAAAGTATGAAGTAGATAAAGATACTGGCGCATTGTTCGTTGACCGTTTTATGTCAACTTGTATGCACTACCCGTCTAACTATGGTTATGTTCCGCATACATTATCTGAAGATGGCGATCCAGTTGATGTATTAGTACCTACCCCGTTTCCCTTATTAGCAGGCTCGGTGATTACTTGTCGTCCGGTTGGCGTGTTAATGATGACGGATGAGTCTGGTGTAGATGCAAAAATCTTAGCGGTGCCGTTAAAAAAACAATCTCCGACTTATCAGGGAATAAGAGAAACAACTGATTTACCTGAATTACTACTTAACCAAATACAGCACTTTTTTGAACATTATAAAGATCTTGAACCCGGGAAATGGGTGAGAATTGATGGTTGGCAAGATGCGGCAGCCGCTAAAAAAGAAATACTAGATAGTGTCAAACGATACGAAAATGCGCCAGAGAAGCCTGCATTTTAATTTATTTGGTTTTTTGACAATTTATCGATGCTAAAAAACCGATCCTAATATCGGTTTTTTATGTACAAAACTAAACCAGATTTATTTATAGAACTGCTAACTCTTCTTCATCAAATGCCTTGATCGCTTTTCGAAATTCGTTCAGTTTAATTTCTAATTGAGCAATAAGATCGACATAAATTGGATCACTTCTTAAATTATCAAAAAGAGGATCCATTTTCAAATTCCAAATATCGACAAAACCTTCCTGAACCGCTTGCTTCAATAAATTTAATGCGTCTAGTTGATTTTCAGAAAGGTTCGCAATAGCGGCTTGGTAATAACGGAACTTTACCGGATTAAATTTCTGCTCACTTATCAAATATTTAATTTTTGAGCTAGCCATATTTATATAATTCTCTGATTTTATACTATCCCCTTGTTCTTTCCATGCTTTGGATAAAAGTAAATTGGTGCGGATTAATAAAGTATCTTCTGTCGACTTTTTTTGTTTATCAATTATTATCTGAACGAACTCAAACTCCTCTATAGCTTCACTCCACTTTTCAGCGTTCAATGCAAAATAACCTCTCCAAAGGCGCTCATGCCATTGCTCCGTTTCTTTATCAAAAGTTGAAACCCATTTTCTTATCTCATCCATTTGCCTAGAAGCTAACCACAATTCGGGTTGCAAATAGTTTTCTACCATTTTTGATTGCGTCAGCTTAGATTTATTACTCATTAAAAAGTCCAAGTTAGCTTGCGCTTTATCAAACTCACCGATTGGTAAATAAATTTGATTGGATTTTAATCGCCACATCCATTCATCTCCACCTAAATCCTTTGCTTTTTTAAAATGGTAATAAGCTTGTTCTAAATCACCGGTAGTTAAACTAATTTCCCCGGCAATTGTATAAGCATTTTCATAATTAGGATTATTACGAACAATGTTGTTGAAAACGTTCATAGCCTTTTTATAATCACCTTGCCTTATTAGATCATTCGCTCGATTAAACCCAACTACGGCAGCTTGAGGATCAATTTCGTAAGCTTTTTTTCTTAACTTCATGCCGTCAGAGTACTCCCCAGAATTGAGTAGAATCGATCCGTACCACATATAGGCTTCTGCATTAGATGGATTTAGTTGAATCGCCATATTTAAGTGCCGTTTAGCATTTTGTAGTTCTGATTCTTCATTTTCACTTCCTTTTGCCCTTTGCCAATGAAACAAGCCTTTTACTGAATGAGCAATTGCTAATTCACTGTTCAAACTAAGCGCTTTTTCGAGATAATTATTGGCAGCAACTTGTGCATCAGCCGGTTCAATAGAAACATCATAACTAGCTTCTAATAAATAAGTCTCCGCTAACATGGCAAAAGCTTCAGCATAGTTAGGATCAATATTGATAGCGCTATTAAAATAATTTTTGGCATTTTTAAAATCTTCTTTGCTTCTATTTCTAACCGCAGCAACACCTTTCGAATACTCAGCAAATGCCGCGATACTTTTTGTTCCAATACTTTCACTATTTGACTCTTTACCAAGTAATTTTATTTCCAAGGTTTCTAAAACAGATAAAGCAATTTCATCCTGAACTTTAAAAATATTACTAATATCTTTATCCCACGTAGATGAAAAAATATGAACATCTTCGTCCGCTTTAATTAATTGTGCTGTCACTCGAATTTTATCACCCGAACGCCTAACACTACCTTCCAAAATATATTGAACACCTAACTCTTTAGCGATTGTTTTAATATTAATATTCTTATTTTTGTATTGAAAGGATGACGTTCTAGCAGCAACACGTAGTAATTTATTTTTCGCGAGCACATTAAGTAATTCTTCTGACAGTCCATCGGCAAAGTACTCATCAGACTTTGAACCCCCAAAATTTGAAAATGGCAATACAGCAATAGTTTTTTGTTTATTAACCGATTGAGTTAAATTTTTGACACTTGTTAACTCAAAAATAGGTTTATCTTTCATTATAATTTGGCTGTTAAAGTATAGGAGCCCCGCGAATACAATAAATAGAATGATAATAATTAACTCAATCATTCGAGTTCTAAAACCACTTCTAATTTCTGATGTACCGTCAACCTGTAATACTATTTTTTTATCATTTTTAATATCGATAAGCCAGCCAAAAATTAGCGCCAAAGGAAAACCTGCAAATGCAATGACAACCATCGATGACATTAACCAATCGGGATACTGAAGTACCGGTAACAAAATATCAGCAATTTGGATAATCCCCCACGCAACTGCCGCATATAGAGTTGCGGCTCGAAAGATTCGTCTTCCTTTAACATCTTCCCAAATGCTTGTCATATTTAGTCCTGATTTGATACTTGTTAATTTGTTGATTATATTTGCTCTAATATTTTAAGGTGCCATGACTTTAAGGTACCAAGTATATAGACGCAATAGGATAAGGTTTGAAGTATTTACCTTATTAACGTTTATTCATTTCTTTATAACCTTTTAAACCTACCTTGCCACTAACCGTACGCAGAGTGATTTTTGCATTACCTATGCCTTCAATAAAAGCCTGTTGTTGAGAATTTAAATGTGAATTTTTTTTTTCAAAAGGTTTAACACGATTAATAATAGAACCATCAGGTCCCGTTTCAATTGAAACCTTCGCATTAATAGGTTCCTTAAAAAAGAAAAAACTTTCGCCAGAAATATTCTCAAGCTTAATCTCACCATGCTTATTAAGCTCGCCCGATAACTTAGTAGAACCAGAAATTGAAAATAAGTTAATATTTTCAATTTGTTTAGTGACTACAAATATATCACTTGAAATAGCCTTTACTTTAATAAGGCTTGAAGTCACTTTAGCATTTAAATCCCCGCTAACTGTCGAGATATCAATTTGGCTGGAAACATCATTTAGTTGAATTTTTCCACTAATATTTCTTATCCGTAAGTTTCCACTGATTGATTCTGCATTGATAGCACCACTAACAGAGTTAATATTAACTTCACCGCCTAAACCATTAAGGCTTAAATCTGTAGCTATGCCGTTATACTGTAGATCATGTTTTTTAGGTAACCAAACCTCTAACTCTGAGCCTTTACCATTATTTTTCCCATGCGCATGTTTAGCCGAAAGTTTGACTTCAATCAGAATTAAGTCATCCTTTTTATCAAAAATAAAATGATCTGCCAAATCATCTATTTGACCTTTAACTAGAACTTCATTCTTATCCCAAGTGTTTACACGAATTGAACCTCGATCATTACAAATTTTCACTTTCGACGTTTCTTCAGTCATTAATGACTGGCTAATTTTTTCACCTGCAATACTGGGCAAGCCTAAAAAACCGAACAAACTTAAAAATAAAGATAAGATCACTCTTAAAACTTTGCCATTAGGCACTTTTAAATCGGAAAAATTAATATTGGTATCAAATAACAGCATTTATAATGGTTTCAGCTTTATTGTCCTAATAGATTAATTAGCTTAACTTACTTTAATGTAATTGTATTTTTCTATTTGTAAATTAGCATTTCAACCTAGGTTAAAATGTACTGTGAAAGAGAAGATTAACCTCTTGCTAACAGTTCTCTCAAGTCTATTAACCCTGCATTGGCTCGACTAATGTAATTTGCCATCACTAAAGAATGATTAGCCATTAATCCAAAACCGCTACCATTAAGAATGAGAGGGCTCCAAATAGTTTCTTGGGTCGCTTCTAACTCTCTAATAATCTGAGCAAGACTCGCATTAGCATTCTTTTTTTCTAAAACATCGGCAAAGTCAATTTGTATCGCTTTCAATAAATGAATAAGTGCCCAACAAGCTCCTCTTGATTCATAAAACACATCATCAATTAGAAACCAATCCGTTTTCACAGAAAAGGCAGATGAAGTTTTGGTTGATTGTGAAGCCGAAGAGTCGCCCGAAAGGTCGGTATTAATCCGTTCTTGACCAACCGCAGCCGATAGACGCTGAGACAAACCTCCGAGTCGTTTATTCACTAATTCAAGCCAAGACCTTAGATTATCGGCTCGTGCATAAAATTGAACATTGGGATTATCACTCTTATTCAGCTCAATACGAAATTGGCTCAGTTTTTCCTTGCCATCTAAGTAGCTACCTTCCGCAGTTGGCAAGACCCATGACTCTGTCGATATATTAAATAGTGGCTCTGCTTTTTGCAAAAAACTATTTTCCAAAGACTGAGATTGAGAGCGACTCATATCGTTTCTTAGAATAGAAACCATATCTCTAATTTGAACAATTACACCAAATTCCCAAGCAGGAATATTATCCAAAAATATTGAGGGAGGCAGTCTATCATTACTTAAAAAGCCGCCTGGCTTATCCATTAACTCAGAAACTAACCTTTCAGTAGTCGCTAACGTGGTGAAACCTATTCTTAACGGTTCATCTTTATTTTGTGAGGATTCTGTCTTTTGTGAGGATTCAATACTTAATAAAGACTTAGATTCTGCCTTAACATCAAACAAGTCTGGTTCAAAACTCCAATATACGCCAAGTAAGTAAAGACTCACTAGCACAAAAAGTGAAGCAAAAAGAATTCTCTTGCTTAGCGAGTTGTCTTCGCGACTTATAGCACTATCGGTTGCAGAAAAGTTCTCCGTATTTTTAACCGTCTCATCGCTTTCAAATAAGCCGGAAGTTTCCTCAGTAGCTGAAAAATCATTCGTCATTTTAGACTCATTTTGTTTAGATTTACCAAAACTCCACATAGCTATTTCAATTCCATAAGTTTAAATTATCTAATAGGATCCCATTATCCTAATAAAACAGTGCACCCGCAACAATGTACGCTAAAAAAGTTGGCGCTGTAAACAGAAATAAAGAAACCATAGCCACAACTCGAACTAATGTTAGATCCCAACCAAACTGGTGAGCAAGACCCGCACAAACCCCCATAACCTTTGAACGAGCTATGGGCCTGCGTCCATAACTAACATCATCATATCGACTATTTTTCTTATAATGGCGATGACGGTAGTTGTACCCGCCCTCACTTTCACTATATCGACTCATCATTGACTCCTCATTATTCTCTTTAATTCAAAACAACACTACTTTTTTATTTGGCTAAGCTTCTAGGTTTCCAAACACCTATAGAAACTATGCGCCTAAGATGCTTTTTTGAGTTTTAATTTTAAATCTTCAAGTTCTTTATTCAGATTTTCATCGGTTTGTAAGCCATCAATCTGCTGAGATAAACTAACATTTTGCCCTAAATCCATGGCTTCAGCCTCAGCTTCCATTTCATCTAGACGTTTTTCAAAACGATTAAATCGATTGAGTGCCGTATCAATTCCTGTCACTGCTATTTTTTGACGGATTTGAATACTATTTCTAACCGTTTCATGCCGAGCAACAATTGCTTTTCTGCGTGCAACCGCTTCATTCAATTTTAGTTGTAGCTTAGAAATATCATGCTCTAACTTTTCCAATGCTAATTCAAGCGCTCCTAACTCTTTACTTTGCACTTCAATCGCTTGAGTAATTCGATGTTTTTCTTCTAATGCTTGTTTGGCTAAATCATCACGACCTTTATCAAGCGCCAATTCAGCACGCTTTTGCCAAGATCCCACTTCAGATTCAAAATCTTTAAGCTGTCTTTGCATCTCTTTTTTATTGGCAATTGTTTTAGCGGATTCAGAGCGGACATTAAATAAAGTCGTTTCCATTTCACGGATGATCATATTCACTAACTTTTCTGGATCTTCCGCCTTATCAAGCATGGAATTAAGATTACTGTTTAATATATCTGAAAATCGTTTAAAAACATTCATAGTGTTCCTCTCTTATATTAATCAAATAGTTAATTAAAATGAAATAAATCAAGTTTTCATTAAAAGATAATTCAGGAAACGTGCCAGAAGTGGTATTTTCATCCTAACCAATTGTTTTAATTCATAATTTAAAACCAATCTTGAGTGTTATGAGTCATGAAAAGTATCTGTTTGGTTTTCAAAATCACTACATATTAGTTATTTTGACTGAGTATTAATTTCAGGCTAACAGGCTAGCCCTCCTAAAATAATATCAGTATATACAGTTATTATTGATGATATTTTACGGTAATGTTAGTATATCCATATATTATATTTAAACTGAATACTTATGACAGACTTTCATTTACTTTCAGATAAACAAATCATAGCTAAACTAGGTTCTAGGTTTGACAAAAAACGGATCCAAAAAGGATTCATGGATAAAGAAGTCATGGCTAAAGGTGGCGTTAGTTCTGATGCACTCAATAAATTTCGTAGTGCAAAAGGCGGAATTACTCTATTAAATTTTATTCGACTTTTTAGAGGGATTGATGAGTTAGATAAAATAGAAACATTACTTTCCGTTGAAAAGCCTCTGCTTTTTTCCGATAAAACAACGGATAACAAACGAAAACGTATTCGTCAAAAAACACTTCCAAAAAAAGCCTTCGTATGGGGAAATGATCAATAATGGCTTTACAGATTGAAGTTTTTCTATGGGGAACAAAAGTAGGCGATCTTGGTTATAAAGATCAACCCACTATCAACCAGCCCGTAACTATTTTTGAATTTACAACAGAAATCGTTAAAGCCAATATAGAAATCTCACCGCTGTTAATGAGTAGTAAAGCACAACAACACACTTTTCCCGAAATTAGCTTCAGAACTTTTAAAGGGCTACCGGGAATTTTTGCCGATTCATTACCCGATAAATTTGGTACTCAGTTGATTGATATTTATATGGCTGAAAAAGGCGTACCGCTTAACCAAGTCACATCATTAGATAGACTAATGTATATTGGTGACCGAGGAATGGGCGCATTAGAGTATCAACCTAGTGAAATCAAAACAGAAAAAAATGATCTTCAAATTCTCGATTTAAAAATGCTAAATAACCTAGCAGGCCTAGTGAATAAAAATAAAAAAGAGCTATCCAAAAAATTAGAAAGTACTACGGATCATCAACAAGCATTAAAATTCATTAGGGTAAGCTCTAGTGCCGGTGGAGCACGTTCAAAAGCTTTAATTGCTACAACGCCTGATGGGCAACTAAAAGATGGAACAATAGACCATGGTATTGACCATGATTACTGGCTATTGAAGTTTGATGCAGATAACAATCATGATCGGGACTCTAATGATCCTAAAGGTATGCCAAAAGTTGAATATATTTATTCTTTAATCGCTAAATCATGTGGGATTGATATGCCACGAACCGATTATATTAAAGATGATAATAATTTTCACTTTATGATTGAACGTTTTGATAGAGTAAAACAAAAAGGAAAGTTAGAAAAGCTTCACTTTGTTTCTTGGTGTGGAATATCTCATGCACATCGTGATATTACCGGTGCATACTCCTATGAACAGCTTGCTTTAGTTTGTAAGGAGCTAAGCCTTGGCTCAGATGCCCTAAAAGAGATTTTTAAGCGATGCGTGTTTAATATTGTAGGTAGAAATCAAGATGACCATACCAAAAACTTTGGATTCCTAATGAGTAAAGATCTGGTATGGCATTTAGCACCAGCTTTTGATCTAACTTATTCCTTTGATCCTACAGGAAAGTGGACGTCTACACACCAAATTAGGTTAAACCGAAAACAAACTGATTTTGTACGTAGCGATTTACTAGCATTCGCAACGCAATGTAATCTAACCGCTGTTCAAGGCAGTAGAATTATTGACAAAATAATTAGTGAATTTAAAAATTTTGAACAACTAGCCAATAAATATAAAGTTCCGCTGCATTTAACAAAAACTATTTCAAAAAACTTACGGCGAAAATGCCTCTTAACAACGAGCTAGAAAAAAGTTAATGTTTAATAGTGATATTTTATTTATTAACAGCAAAGTTTAAATGTATCTATTTTTTTTAATAAAATAGTACTGCAAGTTAATAGTATTGAAACCCCTTAATTAAACGAACCAATCAGTTTCAGGAACTCATTAATTAGGCTGGTGAGAAAGCTAACTATATACTCCTGCATCTACTAACTACTCTAAATACCGTCGATAAAATACAGACTCTAATACTTCTATTTTAACAGCAACAATGGTGCAGGCTTAGTCACACGATTAACACCTCGCCATGAAGCAACTAACATCAATACAAATAACGAGCATGGCAATTGCCACCAAAGAGAAAAATGAAATTGAAATTCAATCTCAAATATTGATTGGTATAAAAAATAAGTCACTAATTCAATACAAATTAATGCAACGGTTGACGATAATATTGCTATCCACAAAAATTCAAAACGAAAACTAACCGCTAAGAAGTCACGACTTGCACCTAGCGTTCTTAAAATAGCTGACTGCCTTAATTTTTGTGCAAAACTATGCTCCATTGTCGCCCATAAAAGCGCTATACCCGCCACCACTACAAACACCATTAAAATTTCAACAGCTGAGCTAACTTTCGAAATAATTTTTCTAACTTCATTAAAAATCCTATCGAGTTCAATCACTGTTGAAGTAGGGTGTTTTTTAACAATGTCTGCCAGCAGTTTTTTCTTATCTTTTGGTAAATAAAAGGCATTCATGTAAGTTGGGCTAAAATCATCTAAATCACCAGGACTTGCAATCACGTAAAAATTGGGCGTAAGTGTTTGCCAATCTATACTACGTAAACTCGAAATTTCTGTAATCCATTCTCTGCCTCCAATAGTGAAGGTTATTTGATCTTTAAGCTTAAGCCCCAATTTTTCAGCGGTTTGAGAATAAAATGAGATAGATGCAATCTGTTTTTCATTTTCTTTTGAGCCTGATTTTAAACCTGATTCAGATTGCCACTCACCGTCAATAATTTTATTCCCTTTAGGGATTTTATTTGTCCAAGTTACATTTAATTCTCTTTTTAACGAGTTATGTTGCTGTGCTGACTCTGATAGCGCTGTTTTTATATCTTGACCATTTATTTTTGTTATTCTTGCTCTTATCATCGGATATTGCTCCGATGCCTTAATATTATTTTGTTTAAAAAAACTATTTAAACTTTCAATTTTATCAGGCGATATATTAACCATAAAATGATTAGGAGTATCAGTAGCGATACTTTGCTGCCATTTATCGAGCAGTTCAGTTCTTACAAGAATAACAATTGAAATAACAAATAAAGCACTACTAAAAGATAACAAATGGAGTAATGTGACACTTTTATTTGCATCTAATTGACGTAAGCTATAATTTACCGCCACATTATTAAAATTCGATAAGCGTCTAACTTGAGAAAGAACTAGCTTTGCAAAAATGGCAAAAAGAAGCACCATTAAAAGTAAGCCAGCAGTTACTCCAAGCACTAATTTTAAATCTCCTACTTGTACATACATTACAACCAATATAGAAAAGAAAGCGATAAAATAAATAGAACGAACATTGTTTTTCATTGGTGCAAGCTGTCGACGTAACACCCTCATTGGGGGTACATCTTTTAGTTGACTAAGAGAGGGCATTGCAAAACCCATTAATAATATAAATGAGGCTAAAGCCGGAAATAATAAAACGGATAAATTAGGAGCTGGCAGGGTTTCAGTAAATAAATCACTTAACCACATAACCATCAACCACTGAAAACCTAAACCAAATATTGCACCAATAACAATTCCACTAACTGCAACCAATCCCAGAATAAAAATAAAAACACTTAGCACTTGGCTATTATTCATACCAAAACAACGCATTAAAGCACTCATATCAAATTGCTTTGTTGCATAACGGTTTGCAGTAATAGCAATAGCTATCCCAAGTAAAACGAATGTAAGAAGGCTAGATAAACTAATGTATTTTTTACTCCGAGTAATAGCTGATCCGGCTAGAGGCGTTTCATCAAAAATAGTCACTAGTCTCTGACTAGAATTTAAAAGTGGTTCAATAAACGACTTAAAATTTTCAATTCTATTTTTGTCGCCGACAAACAGATACCGATAAGTTACTCGACTTCCTGGTTGAATTATTTTAGTCGCTGACAAATCTTTAATATTAATTATTGCACTAGGTGCTACATTAAAAAGGGTTGAACCTTGACCAGGTTCTAACATAATAACCGAGTCGACTTTTAGATCAACATATCCTAATTCAACAAGCTCATTCTTTTTTAATGACAATTGACTGTATATTCTAGGGGCAATCCAGATGCTGCCACTATTAGGAATTTCATTAGTTGACTCTATATCCCCATATGGCTCATCCGACACTTCAACACGCCCTTTTAGCGGGTAATTACTTGAAACTGCTTTCACGCTAGAGAGTTGGATTTTTCCATTTGCAGAAAGAACGCTAGCAAAATTTATAACTCTTGCATTTTGTAAGTTAAGTTCTTCAGATTTGTTCAACCAATTTTTTTCAATTTCATTTGGTGAAATAATAACTAAGTCGGCACCAATAATTTTTGATGCTTGTTGATCCGTGGCAGATGAAACTCGATCAATAATCAAATAAATTACGCTAACAGAAGCCATTGCAATAGATAGTGCAAAGACGAGTACCGATAGATCGCCTCTTAACCAGTCACGTCTAAAGATACGGAAAGAAATGATGAATAGTTGATTTAAATTATTCACTAGGTAAATCTGATTCTATTAACTCACCCGCACTTAAAGATATTTGATAATCACAGCGTGAAGCCAATTTAATATCATGTGTCACTAGAACCATTGTCGTATTGTTTTTTTGATTTAAATCAAACATTAACTCAACCACTTTTTGTCCAGTTTTAGTGTCTAAGTTTCCAGTTGGTTCATCTGCAAAAAGTATTTGCGGGGAGCAAACAAAAGCACGCGCAATTGCAACTCGCTGCTGTTCACCACCAGATAATTGATTAGGGAAATGTTGTATTCGCTCAGACAATCCGACTTGTTCTAACTGATAAATTGCTTTTTCTTTTGCTTTTTTATTACCTCGTAACTCTAAAGGCATCATCACATTTTCCAATGCCGTTAAACCATCAATCAATTGAAAATTCTGAAAAACAAAACCTACCGTATTTTTTCTTACTAAAGCACGCTCATCTTCAGATATTTCAAAAATTGAGCTACCATCAATCGAGACCTTTCCACTACTCGGTATATCCAGCCCAGCCAACAACCCTAGTAATGTTGTCTTACCCGAACCTGACTCGCCAACAATCGCAAGACTTTTACCTTTCTTCAAAAAAAAACTGATATCTTTTAAAATATGAAGTGTTGACTCACCAGTAGCAACCGCTTTATTCAATTTTTCCGCTTTAAGCATTAATTATAAACCCGCTGTAAATTCTAATGCCTGAAAAGTTTCCAACTTGACTAATTGCATTTGATTATTAACTGGCGCATAAGCTTTGCCATCAACAATTATTTCAGTTTTAACGGGGTAGATACCTTGAGGCATTCCTTTAGGTAATTGAAACGTAAATTCATTCTCAAATGCACCACTGGCATTCGTTTCAGAGTTAACTATTTTAGTAAACGACTTTAATTCTTTACTACTATCTTCATTATCAAAGATAGTGATTTTTTCTTCAATCTTTAAAGTTCTTGTATTGGCACTTCTAACGACTTCTAATTTTGATAAAATAGATATATCGTTTCCAGCTGTAACTACATCACCTGGTTGAATACTTGATTCGTATGCAACCAATTCTGGTGCATCAGGCAAGTCGCCATGTGCTAACTTATATTTTTTGACAACTTCACTTTCATCGTTCACTTGCTTTGATTGATAGTCTACAACCATGTCATAAATCAATTTTGCAGCGACACCTATAACCACAACAGCACCGATTTGTTTTAAGCGTTTACTACTTAACCCACCACATCCGCTTCCAAACATTAGGGATACGGAAACTAAACCGATTAACAAAATTTGGCTTAAACTATTTTGATTGTTTTTTTTCATAATATTCATATATAGAGCTCCTAGCTTTTACTTATTAAATTATCATTAATTAATTTTTATTGCTTTCTTAATATTTTCCATAGCATATTTTGCATCACGCTTTAGTTGTTTTGCGGCTTTTAAACTTGGCATAAACTCTAATGCAGATTCGGATTTAGCAATGGCACAACTATAATTCACGGCCTTAAAACAAGCTTGCCCATCCTTCAAAATTTTATTCGCTCGTTTTAAGTTTAGCTGATATTGTTTTTTTGCCTCTTGTGCATCTTCTTTAATATCTTTTGCTTTAACATCTTCAGTTCTAACTAATAGGGCGATATCCGCTTGCTTAATTGCACATTCAAACTGTTGTTTCTGGTAGCATTTTTTTGCTTTATCTATAGACGTGTTGTAACGAATATTTTGCTCTATTTTTTTTTCACCCTGTTCATCAAGCGCCTTAGTTGATTGTTCTAATAATTTTAAAGCGGTTATATTATCTGGAGAAGCATCTAAGATTTGCTGAGCGCTATTAACAGTGCATTGATAATCTGCAAGATTAAAACAATCTTGTGCTTTTATTAATGACTGATTAAGTTGCATCATTTTTTCTTTGCTAAAAATTAATAACTCGGCGTTTTTAAGAACTTGACTATTTTTTGCTACTAGCGATAAGTCTTCTAACGATTTGTTCGCACAAACTATGTCTTTATTTGTCAAATATTCT
>CAZRPK010000047.1:19046-20654 GCA_964601915.1 uncultured Kangiella sp.
TCTTTATTTGTCAAATATTCTATATTTAAACAACTTTCTATTTCATTCATGTATTGATTGATTTTAGCTTGTACCTCAGCATCAGTAGACAGATCTAATAATTTTTTTGCTTCAACATGATTGGGGGACATATTTAAGATTGAACGAGCGCTATCTATTGCGCATTGATAGTCATTTAGCTGATAACATGAAATAGCCTTTAAAAATGATTCATCAATTGCCGTGGTTAATTCATTTGGCGCAAAATATTTACTGTAAGTAACCCAAATTAAAATTGGCAAAAAGATAAAGCTAACGATCCTTAAAATAGGCTTTTTGGGGACAAATGTCATTCCTAACAAAAACTCCTCAATACTTTTTGTTCTTTCCTCTCGCCTTAATTGAAGTGCAGACTCCAGCGTCTGCCATTGACGTTTGGTTAAACCATCAATGGGGAGCGGTGATAGTTTTTTTGCTAACGCAGTAGCCGCTGAAAGGGTGTTGAATGGATGATTACCGGTTAACATTTCATAAGTTATAACTGCAGCGGCATAAACGTCATCGCTCTTATCCGGTGCCTTTCTTTGTATCATTTCCAAACTAGCGTAAGCTGGCGTTATAGCCCCCAAGACACCCGCATCAAAATGATCATTTAACTTAGATTCGAGCGCCAATCTAGCAATACCAAAATCAAGAACTTTAGCACCATCTTCAGTGATAAATATATTACCTGGTTTAAAATCTGAATGAATAATACCTTTTTTGTGCGCATATTTTAGAGCCTCACAAAAATCAATTAAAATAGCTAAGGCTTTTTCGTGCCCAAGACCGATCCCTTCCTTAGTTTTAAGTAATTGATCAAGATCTTGCCCTTTCATCAATTCCATTGTCATAAAAATAGTATCACCGTCTCGATCAAAATCATGGACAGTAACGATGTTGGGATGAGAAAGAAGGTGTGAACGACTCGCTTCTCGCTGTAAAGTAATGAATGCGTCAGGATGATTCTTAAAATCGGCGTTTAAGATTTTAGCCGCAACATAAGGGTTATTATCACGTGCCTCAACCTTTCTGAGATCCTGCGCCTTGTACACAGTTCCCATGCCGCCAGCACCTAGCGTAGACTCCAACACAAAGCGCTTATTCAATATGATTTTATTTTCAGAGAGCGCTTGATCAGCATCCTTTTTTGCCTTCATAAAACCTTGGCTTTTTTTCTCAGAGTGAGCAATTTGACTAATCTGCGTCAAAGCCGCATGCTTTTGATCCGCATTTAGTGGTTGATCCGCATTTTTGGCTGAATAATGCTCGTTAGAAGCCATAATAATAGGTGTTTTAACAATTTAAATATTGTAGGAATGATACTACAGCTGATGAATAAATATCTAAATTATCACCCCAAAAGACTCATAATTGTCGCTCAATTTTGATCTGAGTTAATATTTACTACACTTGTTTTCAGTGAAAACTGTATACTCGACTCCAACATTTTGACCAATTTAATTAATCATCCGGCATAATTGGTTCATAATTGATGCTATCAAATCTAAAACAAATTTGTAATTTGAAGTTATAAATCAAGTGCTTTTGATGTTTTATAAGACGTTTTTCTTATAAAACATTATTCTA
>CAZRPK010000048.1:0-3005 GCA_964601915.1 uncultured Kangiella sp.
TTTAGTCATTACCTAACCCTCAATTTCTGTTTCTATTTTATATGAAATTGAGTGTTCAGGTTAGTGTAGCCAGATCACAATATCAATGATAGGCAGACCATGAGAGTCAAACGATATCGGGAATTCCACTCTATTACAGTCTTTCTTTGTAGCTAAAGCATTGCTAGAGAAAACGATGGCTACGAAGAGGTATAAAAATTTTGTTATATTCATTCTATTTGTTCTTGTTATTTGGGTTCAGTTTTTAAAATTAATAGTTAATAATAACTAACAATTAAACCGCCAGTATCGGGTTGTGATACCCAATTTAAAGCTTTACAAGCATCAGCTAATAAATCGTCTGGATGAAAGCTTTGAGTTTCAAACCATTCCACAGTTTTTTATTAACCGCGCTTTGGTTTGAATCAGATAAACGAACAGCCGAAAAGGTAGGTGTGCCTTTTCTTTTTAAGTTGTTTTTTCTATCTACTCTTTGTTGAGCGGTTAGATCGTTATCTGACATTTTCATTTTATACTTTGAAGTTTTGTTTAGAATTATCTTATTACCAGTAAGACCAAGACGAACTAGTCGTCGGCGGGCTTACCAACTATTTTTCTATTGGCTTTGTTTTTATAAATCGATTTCAATAAAATCGGCACAAAACCACTAAGAAAATTAAGATCTTTTATCAGCAACTCTGAGTTTATTTCTCCCTCATGAAGCAATTTACTTCTTCTATTATATATGCCCTTCACTTTTTGTATAATGCTTTTACTAGCACCTATCTCTGGGTCTTGTTTAATAGAATCTTTAATAAAGTATTCCAACGATTTTACTATAGGTTTCCTTTTGAGACTTGATACCCGGCTTAATAGAGCATTAATATCCTTCTGTTCTTCAGATTCTTTTTCATGCTTTTTAAGTTCAGATTTTAGTTGCCCTTTTAAAACATCAAGCCCTCTCTGTGTTGTATCATTCACTTGTTGGTCTGGTGTTAGCGCTTCAAGCACCGTCACTAATTTTATAAATTTTGTTTCAGGAGTCAGCTCAAAGAAATACGAAGAATACATGTTCATTGCCAGTTTCATTTTTTGATCTTCATAAACATCCTCTGGATACCCCAGTGACATTGCTTCTTGGATTGATGTGATAAAAGTGTCTACTCCTAATCCTACGATAACGGACAGTTTACCGACTTCATAACGAGACAACCGTTTATGTTCAGGCAAGATCACAAGTTCAGTCGATGCTAAAATTCTCTTGGCTAATTGACAGTTCTCGACCTTGAACAAATTCCATAGGTAAGTATATTCGATATCGTTTCTCACCGACTCCTCGAGTACCTATTGTTTCAGAGTAAATCATCTTTCAACCATTATCATTGCTAAATTAAGTGTTCTTGTTTCTAAGGTTAATTTCGAGGGGATGTGCGCTCATCTTGATAGTGGAAACTATAATCAAACTCTTCAAACGTAATGGTAGCAAGCCATCCCGCTATTTTTCAGTTTGAGTATATAGAATTCAGCCTTAGAAATTTAGACTGAATTAACTACAACTATTATCACTAAAACAGTTCAACTTTTTTAAGAAACCTTCAGTTAGAAGTTTTGGTACAATTTCAACACCGTCTCCCTTTTTTCCATAATATTAAGTTGTTTTTTCTATCTACTCTTTGTTGTGCTGTTAGATTATTATCTGACATTTTTACCTCGTTATTCTGTTTCTAAAATGGCATTTAATATTGCTAACGATTCTTCTAAGATTTCGTTTGGCGCTTGTTCAATTTTTTTAGCTTTTCTAGCTTTCAAATCGACCATTCTTATACCGCTTAATAGTACAACGCCTTGAGTTTTAGAGCCGCACCCCATTAAATTCACAGTAAAACCTTGGAATCTAGCAAAGTCAGCACCTTGCGAAATGGGGGCTATTAGCGTTACTCCAAGACGGTTAAACGCTTTGGGCGAAAGAACTAAACAAGGTCTAAAATCCCCTTTTAATTCTTTTCCTTGAACTGGATTTAAGCAAACTCGTACAATATCACCCTTGTTAAATATAGCCATTACAGTTCGTCACCAACGGGATGAACGCCATCCCACTCACTAATGGCTTTAGGCATTGGAGCTGAATCATCACATTTTTCAAGTAACGAGCTTAGGGTGTATTTTTTCTTTTTAGAAACAGGTTCAAGCACAAGCTTACCTTTCACCACATCACCTTCAAAAAACGCATCTACACCACCAGTATTAAGTTGTTGCAATAATGGGGCAGGAATTACAATCCCTCTTGAGTTTCCAATTTTTCTTAATGAAAAAAGCATTTAAAAGCACCTCTGTAATAACAATGTTTTCACTATACCACAGTGAAAACACGTGTCAACAATGTGGCTACACTATTTTAACTTTCCCAGGCTTGCATAACAAGTTTGCGTTTTTCTTTCCCAACGGCTTGCAAATAAATTTCAGTTGTTTTCGTTTCTGTATGCCCCATTAAATCTCGCAAAATATTTAATGGCATAGGCTTATCACCGGCAAGCATGGCAATTCCAAATCCATGGCGAAGCCCTTTTCCAGTAGCCTGTAAACCAACCACATTAGCCCTATCCATTACTTTTTTGATATACCGCCATGCTGTAGTACGGCTCATGCTCCATAAAGGTTTTTTATTGTCGCTCTTATTTTTCATTCTTTTTCTTAAATGAAATATTAAATCTAGTTCATCAATTACCGAGTCTGGTACAGGAATATGACGGTATTTAGGCTTTTTAACATTCCCGCTAGAGTCATGCTTTCGCTTTTTGATTGTTCTTAATACAATCTCTTGGTCTTTAAGTAAAACTCGCTCACCTGTAAGTCCTAAAGCTTCTGTTGGTCTGCAACCAGTAAAATGAAGTAAGGTACAAAACGCTCTTATTTCTGGATCTTCTTCTTTTGCTGATTCCAGGGGTCACGGTAGGAATGGTCAGTAATGACCATTCCTACCGTGACCAAATAACATTAGTATCTAGAACAATCATTCTTCAAATTCA
>CAZRPK010000048.1:3105-20463 GCA_964601915.1 uncultured Kangiella sp.
ATTCCTACCGTGACCAAATAACATTAGTATCTAGAACAATCATTCTTCAAATTCAACGGATTGTCTATTAGAACTGCGAGCGGGTAATTCAAGCTCTTCTCCATTTTTTTCGCCAAAATATTCAGTAGCCGTTTCCATAATTTGTGGCACTTTAATATCTCCTCGTTAGAAGCTTTTTGTAAAACACGCCTCACATACTTTTCTAAAGACACACCCGATTTAGCGACTTTAACTCTTAATGCCTCTTTTGTTTGGTCTGGTAAATTTCTTACTGTTAGTACAGCCATGTAACACCTCCACAATAACACCTTCAACGCTCTCATTGTAGTCAATTTTTGATTGCGTTGGGTGAAACTTCATAATCCCTAACATCATTCAAGTTTTTAAAAACACTCTCTCCCCAACCAAGATTAACTGATTGCCCCCCAACTTCCTCAATGTAAGTTTTAACCCTTCTTTCCCCTCTTCCGACAAAATCAGTCAATGAGTCATAACAAGATATGTGGAGTAATAGATGTAAATAATGCTGTCTCTCATTTGAAACAAGGTAAAAAGTTTTTGTCTCACTTGTGTTAATATTTTTTGGATTCAAGCTCTCAAGTAGTTGATCGATTGTATTGAAAGGTAAATGTGGTGTGTCAATCGGTTGAATATATAACCAGTCGGTTTGACAATTTTTTAATCCATTTAATATCCCTTGTAATGGGCCATCAAAGCTTATTACTTTCTCATCTATGACCACCTTCTCATCTGAGTTAGTCATATCTTGATAAACGGGAAAACCGTAAGACCGATAAATATCCAAGTTACGATTAGCTGATATGGCTAAAGCTGAAACTTGAGGCTTCAGAAAAGCTAATTGATGCTCAATTAACGGTTTATTACATCCCTCAGCTTTTAAAAGCCCTTTATCTTCCCCGCCCACACGTCTAGCTGCACCGCCACAAAGAATAAGCCCTGACAGGTTTGATTTTTCAATTTTAGCGTTTAGCTCTTTCAAAATACTTGGCTCAGTTTTATTAGTCGTGATTTAGATCAACTTGATTGAGTGAAATCTTTCGTAATATCGGTAAACATTCGATTTTGCTCATATTGCATCATCCTTTTTGGAATAATGCTACTAACGGATATTACTATGAAGCCTTTAAGTAATGAAACTAAAACTAAAGAGGAGAATCAAACTCTTGAAAATAATCTCGAGTTTTTGAGTCCATACTTTCTTGGTGCCTATGGCGAAAATAACGATATTTTAGAAAAACTATTGTTAGAACTTGTACGAGACCATATCTACTGGCGTCGGAATTACCACCCGGAAGATAAACCACCGATTACTCCACAAATGATTAACGGAGAATCTTATCAAAATTCAATGGCAAAAATACGTGGTGAACTCCACTCTTTAACTGCTAAATTAAAACGTTCTGTTCCATTTTATAACCCTCGCTACATCGGTCATATGGCATCCGATTTGATGATGCCTGCGTTGTTAGCACAGCTAGTAACCTGTTTTTACAATCCCAATAATATTACAGGCGAGTCAGGCCCTGTAACTTTAAAAATGGAATTAGAGGTCGGTCAGCAATTTGCTCGTATGTTCGGATTCAATACTGACACGAATAAATCACCCTGTGCTTGGGGACATTTAACAAGCGGTGGTACTAATGCTAACTATGAAAGCCTTTGGAATTTTAGAGCAGCAAAACTTTATCCTATTGCAGTTAAGAACACACTAAAGAAACTCAATTTGGAAATTGATTTGAGTGAACAAAGTGATGACTACAAAAATTTTAGTGATTACAGTTTATGGGAGTTGGCAAATTTTAGCATTGATCAAGTAATTGAAATACTCATCGCGATCCCCCGTTTAATCAGAGCAAAATACGGTAAAGATAAGTTAAATGAATATAAAATTGAAGTCGAGAAGAATCGAATAGAATATTTAGGTCAAGCACTATTTTACGCAGAAAACTGGCAATTAAAACCGCCAGTTGTTCTTGTACCCGCAACAGCACATTATTCTTGGGAAAAAGCAATGCGCGTACTCGGTTTTGGTGCATCCTCGCTAATAAAAGTGCCATTAAATAGTGCTATGCGAATGGATGAAAATGAACTAAAAAGAATACTATGTAATTTAAAATCGCAGAATGTACCTGTATTAGCCGTCGTTGGTGTTTTGGGTACAACAGAATATGGCACGATCGATCCAATAGACTCAATTGTTGAATTACGAAAAAAATGTATCAAAGAAGGTATCAATTATTATATTCACGTTGACGCAGCTTGGGGTGGTTACCTTACCAGTCTATTCAGAGATGAAAACGATCAATTCTTGCCATTATCAGAAATAAAACAACACTTAAAATATTTTCCATCTGAGAAAATTTACAATTGCTTTGCAGCGCTTGCTGAAGTTGATAGTGTGACTATCGATCCACATAAGCAAGGTTATTTACCATTTGGAACCGGCGGATTTATCGCAAAAAATAGAGAGATTGTTAGGCTGTTAAGTACCGATGCCGACTATGTATTTTCACAAATAGAAGAGCCTGATTTTATGCAAATCGGTCAGTATATTCTTGAAGGTTCTAAACCTGGTTCTAATGCAGCTGCAGTATATGTCGCCCATGCAGTACTACCGCTGAATAGTAAAAATTTTGGAAGAGTGATAAGGCAAACAGTCCGATCTGCTGAGTATTTTTTTGATCAACTAAAAATGTTAAAGAAAAAACTAAAAGATAAAGTATATTTAACTGTACCTTTTGAACCTGATAGTAATTTAGTCACCATAGCCATCAATCCAAATGGTAACCAAAATTTAGCGGTAATGAATCAATTTGCAGAGCAAGTCTATCAAGAGTTAACTCATGACCCTAAATCGCCTATTCAAACCAAAGAGTTTTTAGGTTCCAAGACTCAGCTTTCGATTAAAAATCTAACAAAACCTGAACAAACTGAATTATTCAAAAAATTACATTTGTTTGATAAAAACAGCAGTACGGAAAGGGGTAATAAAATATTTATTCTTAGACATACATTAATGAACCCGTGGTTGAGTGCAGAAAATGATGGACTCAATTACATCGATCAATACTGTATTTATTTAGAAAAAATATTATTGGACGTGGCTACCAAATATAGTGACTAGTTAGAGCTAGAGCTAAGTACTTGTAAAGAAGACATAAGAGTTAATGATGACATGAAGTTCCTGCTAGTTGACTCAAGCCGTCTTTGTCGAGAATATTGAGGTAGCGATCTTTCATATTAATTAAATCTTTCTTTTGTAATCTAGTAATTAACCGACTAACAGTTTCTACGGCGAGCCCTAAATAATTACCAATATCACCACGGGTCATCGATAAAATAAACTCATTATCGGAAAGACCTCGTCGCTTATATCGAGCTGATAAATTCATAACAAAAGCAGCAAAGCGTTCGTCCGCATTCTTTTTATTTAATAACATCATCAATTCTTGCTCATCCCTAATTTCACCACTCAGCACTCTAAAAAGCTGACTTTGCAATCCGGGTAAATCTCTCGATAATACTTCTAGCTTATCAAAAGGAATGGAACAAACTAGAGAGGTTTCTAGGGCTTTTGCAAAGCTAGGGTAGCTTTCTGTGCTGACAGCATTTAAACCAACCATTTCACCGGGCAAATGAAAACCCGTTAGTTGCTCAGTTCCATCAGAAGAGATTGTATAAGACTTTAAACTTCCAGATCGAATGGCGTGAATGGCATCAAATGACTCACCAGCCTTGAAAAGATACTCGCCTTTTTTAAGTACTTTCTTTCTCTGCACAATATTTTCTAGGTGAACTATTTCTGATTCTGCCAACATAACAGGCAAACATAGCCTTTTAATACTGCAAGTTTGACATTTAATTTGGCTATCAAATATTGGCTTAGAACTTATTGTATTTAATTGAGGCACATTGGACACGCATGTCAGTATTTGATACACGTAATTATAGCTTTAAAGTTAACTGTTTTGAAGCTGATTTATAACTTACAGGTAATTTATATCAATTGTCGAATATTGTTAATTTAAATTACTTTCGAAAAACTATTAATTAAATGTAGTTCATTCATATAAGCATCAAAGACCATACAAATATTACGGATTAATAATCGACCTTTATTAGTTACTTTAATTTTTTTATCATTAATTTTGATCAGTTCATCTTCAACGAAAGGTTTAAGTGCCAAAAATTCGGTTTGGAAATACTGCTTAAAATTAATTTTAAACGACTTTTCTATATCATCAATCTCTAGTTCAAAATGACATATCAAAGCAAAAATTACCGCTTTTCGCACTCTATCATCATCTCCAACACCGGCTCCACGCCAAGTGGGAATACTATCATTATCTATCGCTTCATAATAAGACTCAACATCTTTGACATTCTGATGATAGTGACCATTGATACTGCCAATTGAAGATACTCCTATACCGATTAAATCATACTCTTCGTGCGTTGTGTAGCCTTGGAAATTACGATGCAATTTTCCCTCTTGCTGAGCAATTGCTAGTTCATCAGTCGGCTTAGCAAAATGATCCATTCCGATATACAAGTATCCATGTGCTTGTAGCTTTTTGATTATGGTTTGAAAAATGGAGAGTTTTTCTGAAGCTGAAGGTAAGTCTTCACCACTAATCCGTCTTTGTGGCTTAAACCGGTGTGGTAAATGTGCGTAGTTAAACACGGATATTCTATCAGGAGATATATCCAGTACTTTATTGATAGTATCTTCGAACGTTTGGTGTGTTTGAAATGGTAAACCATAAATGAGATCTAGGTTGATTGATTTAAAACCTTGTAAACGGGCTTCTACCAACATATCGTAAGTTAATTCAAAGGACTGTATTCGGTTAACTGCTTTTTGAACTTTTTCATTAAAATCTTGAACGCCAATACTCATGCGATTAAATCCTAACTTGGCTAGCTTTTTAACATCTTCAATGGGTATAGCCCGTGGGTCAACCTCTATTGATATTTCTGTTGAGTCTTCATCTGGAACATAAAAACAAATTCGCACTTGTTTCATAATTTGAGTAATTTGCTCAATCGTCAAATAAGTCGGCGTTCCTCCACCCCAATGAATTTGTCTGAGCGGATTTTGCTTTCGCTCCGGCATTTTTTCTGCGACTAATTTAATTTCTTTGAGTAAGTACTCAACATATTGATCTGACTTTGTTCGGTGTTTAGTAATAATTTTATTACAAGCACAGTAGTAGCAAATATTTTGACAAAAAGGGATATGGATATAAAGGGATAAAGATTTTCCATCAGGCAACTGTTTTAACGAATCGGCATAATCTTGACTTGTATATTGTTCGTTAAACTCTAATGCCGTTGGATAAGATGTATATCGAGGCCCTGAAATATTATATTTATCTAGTACCTCAGTGTCTAACTCAATAGTAACTAACTCATTAGCACTTAAGACTGTTTCGTTCGTATTTTTTGAACACATAGTTTGAATTCGTTGATGTCATATAGACAGCTAGAATATCAAAGCCACTGATTCAGTTAATGATCTGAATCAATCTCTTTTTATTTAATCTTCAGGACTGTCTTTAACACGGCATTCAATGGTTTTAGATTTTCCTAACAACCACTGAGACATTTCATCTCTAAAGTTGGGCATTTGGACTTCTTTCGGTGAAAGTAACGGATGTACATCAAATTCAACGTCCCCCCTTAAAATCAAACAACTAACCATTGAACCGGGAGCGGCTACTCCTGAGATAAGTACAGGAAGAATATCACAACCTGTTAATTTACTCAGACGCATAATTCCTGGCTTTATAATTTCCCTCGGAGTCTTTTTTGAATGAATACCGCCTTGTGGAAATATAGCAACTATTTCGCCTTTTTCTATTGCTCTTATTGCACTTCTAAATGCGCCTTCTACTCTCCCTCCTCTATCGACAGGAATACAACCAGCAGCTTTAAACAATCGGTTTAGAATTGGTTTTTCATATTCTTCTTTTGCAATCATAAAGCGGATCGGACGGTCAGTTGCCGCGACTAATAATAATGGATCGAGCGCCGAAATATGATTAGAGGCTAATAATATTTTTTTATCCTTTGGAATATCAATTTTATAATCCCATTGCCGATGATATCTTTGGCAATAAAATCGTACCAGTCCATCTAATATATTGGTCAGTGGATGCCCCCAATCGGTATTGTTATATTGTCGACCAATATAAATTGTCAATATAATAAAGTTGATGACCAATATAATCATGATCACTAGAATGATAACGATGATTTTATCCATTTTATGTTTTACTCATTTTTTTATTTTCGATCCAAACTAAACTTGCCATGCGTCCTGTTTCGCCATCTCTCCGGTACGAATAAAAACGTTCAGAATCATCAAAGCTACAAAGACCACCGCCATAGGCTTTAATATTCAAACATGATAACTTTTGACGTGCAATAAAAGATAAATCAGCCATGTAATATTCTGGTTTATGACAAACAAAAGCTGCGGCATATCCGTTGTCAACAGTCAAAAATGCAGTTCTTACTTCACTCCCAACTTCAAAATATTTTTGACTAATTGCAGGACCTAACCAAGCTATCAAGTCACAAGTATCTCCGTCGTACTTTGCAATAGTGGATTCAACTATTCCATTGCATAGTCCTCTCCATCCGGCATGAATAGCAGAAACCCATGTGCCGGCTTTATTAGTTAATAGAATAGGTAAACAATCAGCAGTCATTACAATGCAAGGTAGATCTATTTGTTTAGTATAGCTTGCATCGGCTTTAATAGGAGCCATTGATTGCGAATAATTTGAGAGATAATTACTATCAGAATAATTGTGAATATTTTTAGGTTCAATTAACTCTGTTGACTCAATGCCATGTACTTGTTCAATCCATTGTGGGCTATTTTTTAAATGCAGATCTTTTTCTAATTGAACTCTATTCGCAATAACACTCTGAATATCATCATTAACATGATCAGCAATATTAAAAGAATCAAAATGATTTTCATTTTTTCCTTTTCTTGTAGAAACCGCAGATTTTATCCAATCAGGTGCTGGCCAGTTGGGGATTAAATATTCATCATTACAAACAAGTAAACTATTTTCTAAAATTCCGGACATTGAGCTATTGTTCAACTTTTAATTGATCAATTAAGTTTTGAAGGTCTTCTGGAATGTCAGTATGCCAACTAACAAACTCACCAGTTGATGGGTGGATTAACCCAAGAGTTTCGGCATGTAAAGCCTGTCTTCTGAATTTATCAAATAACTGTTCAAGCTCTTTTGACATATTTCTTGGCCTTAAATTTCTTGGTAGATATAAAGGATCGCCAACTAACGGATGATGAATATGGGATAAATGAACCCTTATTTGGTGTGTTCTACCTGTCTCTAATTGAACCCTTAATAATGTGAAATGTTCAAATTTTTCTGAAATACGAAAATGAGTGATTGCTTCTTTACTTCGTGAGCTGTTTACGATTAAATCACCAAACTCATCCACTCTATCATCTTCAATAACCGCCATTTTTTTTCGTTGCTGAGGATGACGTCCAATAGGTAAATCAATGGTATCTCCAGCAACTAAAGTATGATGGACTAAAGCAATATATTCTCTCTTAAATGCTCGATCTTGTAACTGCCCTACTAGATTGTAATGTGCTTCAGGCGTTTTGGCGACGACTAATAAGCCTGTCGTGTCCTTATCTAAACGGTGAACAATTCCTGCTCTTGGTAATTTCCTTAATTCTGGATAACGGTATAAAAGCCCGTTGACCAACGTATCTTGCCGATGACCAGGAGCAGGATGAACCACCAGCCCCGCACGTTTGTTGACGATAATTAGATGCTCATCTTCATAGTGAACGCTGAACTCAATCTCTTCAGCAGACCATTCTCCTTTTGACTCATTTTTAGGAACTACAGACAAGGTTTCATTCCCAGATAGTTTATGTTTTGGTTTAACAATAACTTCGCTATTTATTTTTACCTGACCTGCTTTAATCCACGATTGAATCCGCGAACGAGAAATATCGGGATAAAAATCGACTAATGCTAAATCTAAACGCACACCATAACTACTTTCATCTAAATTAAATATTTCACTTTCTACTAACTCCTTTTCTAAGATCTCACTTTCACACATATCAGTATTTTGAATTAATTCGATATCTTCATTATTTTCGGAACTTTTTGTCACTTTACGAGCCTTATCTGTTGGTTAGCCTAGCGGTATTTAATTGCCTGAGGTAAAATATCCGCCGTTTTAGACTAAATACTATTCCCAAATTAGACGCAACTTATTTTAATAATATGCTTAAAACCGAATTTAACCACTTTTTTGGGTTAAATTCGTTAATAATTGGGATCTATTTTAACTGCTTTGAGTTTCTATGAGAATGATTAAAAAATTTAGCCTGTTGGTATTTATAACTTTATTTGTTGCATCTTGTTCTGATGACAATAGTCAATCATCTGAGGCGATTAAAATAAATAATGCTTTTAAACTCTATGAAAAAGCACAATATTCAATGCATTCAGGTAATTACCGCAGTGCTGTGGAATATTTAGAGCGCCTCGATGGCTTGTATCCATTCGGTGCCTATTCTCATCAAGCACAATTAAACCTTATCTATTCTTATTATAAATTAAGTGATTTTGGATCTGGTATAGCATCTGCCGATCGCTTTATTAGACAAAACCCTCGCCATAAAGATCTCGATTATGCCTATTACATGAAAGGTTTAATTAATTATTCTACTGAAACGGGGTTTGGTAAAGAATTATTTTCAGCTCCAATAGAAGAGCGAGATGCCGGAGCAACAAGGCAAGCTTTTGATGACTTTGCTGAATTAGTTCGATTATTCCCCAATAGTAAATATGCAAAAGATTCAAGGCAAAGAATGCTTCATCTTAGAAATCGATTAGCTAAATACGAGCTACACGTTGCAAACTATTATATGAAACGAGAAGCTTACTTAGCCGCAGCAAATCGTGCTAAGTATGTTGTTGATCACTATCCTAAAACGCCATCAGTTCCCCATGCATTAGATATGATGCAAATTGCCTATAACTTATTGGATTTACCAGAATTGGCCGAAAATAGTCGACGAGTATTACTTTTAAATTACCCTAACTATAAAGGTTAGGGAGAAAAATTAGGAAATCATTTTCATCGACAAAGTTAAAGCGTTAAATAACAAACTCAATAAAAGGCTCTTATTCTATTAAATAGCCGCCTCATTTTCATCTCCAGTACGTATTCGAATCACTTTATCCACATCAGATATAAAGATTTTTCCATCGCCAATTTTACCAGTCTTAGCCACATCCATAATCGTATCGACACAAATATCCAGAATATCGTCCGAGATAATAATTTCTAATTTGATTTTTGGTAAAAAATCTACCATGTATTCAGCACCACGGTATAACTCTGTATGTCCTTTTTGACGTCCAAACCCCTTCACTTCGGTCACTGTCATACCGGTAATACCAGCTTCACTAAGGGATTCTCTCACATCGTCTAGTTTAAAAGGTTTTATAATGGCTTCTATTTTTTTCATAGCAGAGTAATTAGTTCTCAAAATTGTATATGGTGTTACTATCATATCCTATTGATCGCCAATAACAAAAGCCCCTATAACTAGCAAATATCCTTTATCATTGATTGATGAAGATCTACCTATTCAGTAGTCGAGAAAAGAATTTCCAAAGAATAACTTTATTAATTAGACTATAATTCTATTAAAATCAATAACATCTAGTCTTTTTCTAACTAACCTGGTGCCTAACCTAAGTTCAATTATTTAGTATATAAAATAAAGGTAAGAACAAAAAATGGATCAAGAACAGATAAAATTAAAAATCATAGATGAAATGAAGGTTCAACCAAAAATTAAGGTTGAATTAGAAATCAGGCAAAGATTAGATTTTATGAGAAAAATTTTAGTTAACTCTGGTTTACAATCTTTAGTTCTAGGGATTAGTGGTGGAATTGATTCAACTACACTTGGCAGACTTGCTCAAATAATGATTGACGAACTCAATAATGAGAATACATCGTCTAATCTCTCATTAAATTACCAATTTATTGCTATTAGATTACCATATGGCTCACAAGCTGATGAACAAGATGCACAAATAGCGCTTGATTTTATTGAACCGTCTGTAAGACTTTGTATCAATATCAAACCGAGTGTTAACGCTATGGAAAATGAATCACTCAATGCACTTTGTGATGTAAGTGACACTGGTATTAATGAAGAAATATCTGACTTTTCTGACTTTGTTAAAGGCAATCTAAAAGCAAGAGCCAGAATGATCGCTCAATATCAAATTGCGGGGCTGAAAAAAGGCTTAGTTTTAGGGACGGATCATTCTGCAGAGAATATCACTGGATTTTTTACAAAATGGGGTGATGGTGCTTGTGATCTTGCACCTCTATTTGGTCTGAGTAAACGACAAATTAAACAAATCGCAACACATTTGGGCGCACCCTCACTTTTGATTAACAAAACTCCAACAGCCGATTTAGAGTGTTTATCACCATCAAAAAGTGATGAATCTGTTCTGGGAGTAAGCTATCAACAAATAGATGACTTTTTAGAAGGTAAATCAACAGATGCAAATGCTGATAAACATATCATAGCTCTCTACCAAAAAACTCAGCACAAACGTCATGCGATTCCGACCATTTACTAATTCAATGTTCTTGTGATCGACTTTAAGAGTCAACAGTAACCTATGTCACTAAATTCATCATCCACTTTTACACATTCTAATAATGAAGAAAAAATAAGTCAGGAGTTTCCTGTTTATTCTTCATTTGGAACAAGAGATATTTTTTCTTGGCGCGCTTTACGGCTTTTTACTCTTTACCGCATCACTTTCACAATCGCTTTGATCTTTTTGACTCAGATTGATCTTGATAATCCATTTTTAGGTGGTTTTTTACCTCAATTATTTTTACAAACAACATTGCTGTATATGTTATTTGCCTTAGTTTTTTTCTTTGTGTCTTTTTATCGACAATTATTTACACTACAACTACACTCTCAAGTTCTACTCGACATTATATTCCTCACTGTTTTAATGCATGCTAGTGGTGGTATTGCTAGCGGCTTGGGAATGTTGATTGCCATTAGCACTATTAGTGCTAGCATCATGATTAGTACACCTACTAGTTTAGGCTATTCGGTTCTCGCTTGCTTAGCTATCCTCATTGAAGAAAGCTACTCATCATATTTCATAACTGATTCACAAAGAAACTTTACTCAAATCGGTTTTTTATCGGTCACTTTTTTAGGTACAGGATTAATGGGATATTATTTATCTCGAAAAATTAGAGAAAGTGAGATCAAGGCGGAGGCATCGGTTAGAGGTCTTGAAAATATGGAACTTTTAAATGAAAAAATTATTGAACATATGTCAACTGGTGTGATGGTCATCGATAGCTTTCAAAATATACGCCTATTAAACCGAAGTGCTTGGGCGCATTTGGGTATGCCCGAATCCTACCAAAGTCGCCGGTTGGAAAAAGTATCTACTCCACTAGCTAGACAGCTAAATTTATGGCGTAGAAAAAAACACTACCGTGCAAAAGTATTTAGAAATACAGCAACTGGACCTAGCTTAATTCCGAGCTTTTCTAAAATAGGTGATACAAAAGAAAACTCTATAATATTTTTAGATGATACATCCACACTCAATCAACGTGCACAAAATTTAAAACTTGCATCACTTGGTCGGTTAACGGCATCTATAGCTCACGAAATTCGCAACCCTTTAGGCGCACTTAGTCATGCAGCGCAGTTAGCTAGAGAAGGAGAAAATATGGATTCCGGTAGCATTGAGCTAATTGATATCATTGAAAAAAATGCGTCAAGAGTGAATGAAATAATCGAAAATATTATGCAGTTATCAATAAAAAAAATAGGGCAAATAAAAGAGATTAACCTTACTAAATATCTCTATAAATTGAAGGATGATTATTTAATGGCAAAAAGTAGCAATTTAGAAATTGACCTTCGAATCGAGTCTAAAGATTTAATAGTCTACTTTAATGAATCACAGCTTAACCAAATCATCAATAATTTATTAGACAACGGTTTAAGACATAGCCACCTTAATACGGGTCGTTCATTTGTTTATATAACGGTTGGGGTTGAACCAAATGATCGCACACCTTTTTTGGATATCATTGATATTGGTGAAGGAATTAGCCCCGAAAAAGCTGAAAAAATTTTTGAGCCTTTTTATACAACCTCAAGAAGTGGTACTGGCCTAGGTCTTTATCTATCTCGTGAGTTGTGTGATGCAAATAAAGCAAGATTGGACTATCTACCCTTGACCTCTGGCGGCTCCTGTTTCAGAATAAGTTTCAGTGTTTCACAAAAAACGTTATAAAGTAAAAAACTCTTATGAATAAAAATCAAGCCACAGCATTAATAGTCGATGATGAACCTGATATTTTACAACTGTTAGGGATCACTTTATCTCGAATGGATATTTTAACCTGTAAGGCTGCTACAATTTCAGAAGCTAAAAATTTGTTGGCTACAAACAGTTTTGATTTTTGCCTAACGGATATGCGACTACCGGATGGTAATGGGATTGATTTAATTAAACACATTCAAAACCTATTCCCAAATTTACCCGTCGCATTAATTACTGCCCATGGAAATATGGATACAGCGGTTGAAGCTATGAAGGCTGGCGCATTTGATTTTTTATCTAAACCTGTCAACCTTGTCGCATTGCGTAACTTGATTTCTAACGCTATTAAATTGAATCAAATTAAAAATAAAGATTCTGAGATTGAGATTTTATCAAATTATATTGAAAATTCGATATCGCTCCCCTTCTCAGCTCCTAGCTTATCCAATGCTAACTTACCTGAGTTAAGTTTACCTCAATCAAAATTACCGAATTCTAATATCTCTCAAGAACTAATAAAAACTACTAGCCAAAAGAAACAGCTAATTGGAAGTTCACCTGCTATGCTTTCACTCAAAAAAATGATTTTAAAGTTAGCCCGTAGTCAAGCCCCTGTTTTAATTAACGGTGAATCTGGAACTGGCAAAGAATTAGTTGCTAGATTAATTCATCATAAAGGACCGAGAGTAAAACAACCTTTTGTTCCAGTAAATTGTGGAGCAATTCCATCAGAATTAATGGAAAGTGAATTTTTTGGACATTTAAAAGGCAGCTTTACAGGTGCTATTAAGGATAAAAAAGGGCTATTTCAAATAGCCAATGGTGGAACTCTTTTTTTAGATGAGATTGCGGAATTACCGATCCCTATGCAAGTAAAATTATTAAGAGCTATACAGGAAAAAGCAATAAGACCGGTTGGCTCTGAACTGGAAATCCCTGTAGATACTAGAATATTAAGCGCTAGCCACCAAGATTTATCTTTGCAAGTTGAACAAGGACATTTTAGACAAGATCTTTATTATCGTATTAATGTTATTGAACTAAAAGTACCTTCATTAATAGATCGTAAAGAAGATATCCCACAACTAGTAGAATATTTATTTAAGAAAATAACAGCTCCTAATGTATCGTCAGATCACATTCACTTAACTGCAGAAGCTTTAAACGGGTTAATAAATTATCCTTTCCCTGGCAATATAAGAGAATTAGAGAATATTCTTGAACGGGCGGTTACACTAAGCGACGATCAGAATATTTCTCTCGATGACTTAAATTTACCAAGCTTGCCTCATTCACAAAAAGTTATACTACAATCAGAAAGTTTAGGCAGAGGTGATATGCCTTTAGAAAAATATTTAAATATGCAAGAGTCTAAAGAAATTTTATTCGCTCTACAAGAAGCCAAAGGAAATAAAACACAAGCAGCAAAAGCATTAGGTATCAGCTTTAGAGCGATGAGATATAAACTGGACAAACTAGGCTCAAAATAAATATCGAAAGGACAATATCTCACATTCCGCCAAGTCTTTTTATCACTGTAGACAACGTATTTTCCCTTTTCATATACAGAATTGTCTTATTTCCTCTCTATAATCAATATTGTAGAATTCTCCCGAATTGAGTTTCAGGATGAACTGAATATAAATCATTATAAGTTAGGGAGAACAACATGATAGAAGAATCAAACAAAATACATACAGTAACGACTTTTAATCCAATTACTAAAACAAAACAATCAGCCTTTACGCTAATCGAATTATTAATAGCATTAGCATTAATGACAATACTATCAGGAATGGCTCTACCTTCTTTTCAGGAAATCCTTGATAACAGTAAATTGACTACACAAGTTGATGGTTTAGTTAAAATACTAAATTTTGCCCGTACAACGGCAATAAACTCTAACCAAAAAGTAACAATATGCCCGACAGATTATACCCAAACTTGCCTATCTGATTGGTCTCTTGGATATATGAGTTTCATTGATCTCAATGGCGATAGAAAACTCAATGCAAAAGAACAAGTATTATCTTTCTATAAAAATAATAACGAAAAATTGACACTCAGTTGGAAAGCTTTTGGTTTTAAAAAATCTTTACAATGGTTAGAAACGGGGATTACTAATCACCAAAATGGTAGTTTTCAATTTTGCTACAACCAAGACTCTAGTAAATCAAGAGCTCTAATAATTACAAAAGCCGGTCGCATACGTTATTCAAAAGATACTAATGGTGATAATATACATGAAAATTCTAGAGGCAAACCTTTGAATTGTTAAATAGTATTTGACACAAAAAGGTTAAGTTAAGTGCAATGGTTAGGGCTGATATATTTTAACTTTGTAGCCCTTACTTATTAATTCTTCTGCTTGTAATTGACTCATAATGCCTTTGTTACAATAAAGCAAATACATTTTATCTTTAGAAAGTAGTTCTGATGACTGAAGCTTGAAAAAAGGAATAGCCATTACACTATTTTTTGTTAACATGAGTGGTTTGGTTGCTAACTCATGGGGATGACGAATATCAATCACGATATCATCTTTTTTTGGTAAACTGACGATTTCGAGCGATTCAATATTTAAACTAGATTGATAAATTTGATCGATATTTTCAACTTTTCGATCATCAAAGGCTTTATTTAAAATATCGAAATTAAATCGACCTTCTTCTCTTTCAATTTTTTCAATCTTTGCTCGAGTTGTTGGTTTATTAGAAATAATTCCACAGTACTCAGGCATTACTGCAGCAAACTCTTCGGTACCAATTTTTCGAGATAACTCAACAATGTCAGGTTTATCCATAACAATAAGCGGGCGCATCACTAATAGATTTGATACTTTATCGATGACTGAAAGGTTAGTTAACGTTTGACTCGAAACTTGCCCGACCGCTTCTCCGGTTACAATCGCAGGTGCATTAAACTCTTCAGCGACTTTATCGGCAACCCGTAACATCATTCGCTTTAGGATCACCCCCATTTGAGATTGATCAACATTTTTTAATATTTCTGAAACCACAGGCTCAAACGGAATAGTAATAAATAATACTCGATGGGATGAAGAGTACTTTTCCCATAAATAATGTGCTACCTGTTTAACGCCAACTTCATGTGCAATTCCACCTAAGTTGAAAAAACAATAATGAGTACGAATACCTCGTTTAATCATTAAATAACTAGAAACGGTTGAATCAAACCCACCAGAAATTAAGCTCACACAAGACTCTTGTTGACCAATTGGGAATCCACCCAATCCATCATAACGTTCTTGTACTGCAAACAACTGATCGTCCTTCAATTCTAGTTGCACCAAAACTTCAGGATCTTTTAATTTAACTCCCGCAGATTGGCTATTTTGATACAAAGCACCGCCAATCTGACGCTCCATTTCTATCGATTTAAAAGGATGTACCCCAGTTCGTTTAGCTCTAAGACAAAATGTTTTATTTTCAACTTTGTCTTTGTATTGCTTCACGACTATTTGAGCAATCTCATCCATATAATTCGATACATTTGCAGATAACCGATGAGTAATCACTTTAAGAATAAATTCTATCCCCGGTGTTCTTTGAAGAATTTTAACCAACTGAGCCTCAAGATGATAATCGTCTTGTTTAAGATCAACTTCTAAGCGATCCCAAGTTCCATAAACTTGTGGTTGTTCAAGTATTGCAGATAGAACTTTTTTAAGATTTTTACGTAATTGGGAAATAAATTGTTTACGAACCGGGCGGCTCTTTACAATAATTTCTGGGAAAAGCTTTATAACGAACTTCATAGGTTGATCCAAAACAGCGCAATTATTGCCTCAAAAGACTTATTTCATTGGAAGAAACAGCCTAGAGGATATAAAAAACGCTATTCTAGCTTATCGTTGAATATAAACCCAGCCTAATTATCTATAGGCTTTAAGCTCTAATCAATCCAACAAAAAGTCCTTCTATCGCTAAATCTTCTGCAGGTAAAACAATCGGTTCATAAAAATCGTTAGCTGGCTGTAACACAGCATTTGCACCTTGCATTTCTAATCGCTTTACTGTTACTTCATCTTCTATTCTTGCAACCACTATCTCACCAACATTTGCAGTTTGAGTTTTTCTAACCGCAATCAAATCACCATCGAGAATACCTGCATCAATCATGCTGTCACCTCGAACACGTAATAAAAAGGTAGGTTTTTTACGCTGTAAAACTTCTGGAATAGTGATATAAGACTCAACATTTTCAATCGCTTCAATCGGCACACCAGCAGCAACTGAGCCTACTAGAGGTATCTCATATTCATTTTTATCTTCTACTATTCGTATACCACGAGGCTTATCAGGGTATATTTCAATCACATTCTTACGCTCTAATGCTTTAAGATGATCAGCTGCCGCTTTAGATGAGCGAACACCAATCAGTTCAGCAAGTTCCACGTGCGATGGAGCAATTCCATAATCGTTAACATAGCCTTTTAAAGCTATAAAAACTTCTTTTTGTCGATCCGTTAGTTCTTTACTCATCAATGTAACTCCTATCGTATAAATAAGCGTTTAATAAAATTGAATAAGCATAAATTGTCTATATACTCATAGAATGAGCAGGTGGCAAACAACTACTGCTTGTATGGGTAGCATTTTACGCTAATCCATCAGCAAAGTAAAGGCCAAGACTTGTCCAATGTTAGGAGTAAATTATCTGTCCTAATAATTAACACGTGACCTGTCCGGATCTATTATTACCCTATTTGGGGTAGAAATTGAACCGGACAGCCTTTCACGAGAAACTAAAACAGATGAGATTTGAAGAAGATTGACCGATTTATATTCCAATCGATACTCAGGGTGGAATGTCAGGCATTTTCATGCGTTGTTGACACGTGAAAGTAAAGGGATATTCTGCACGTTTTACTCCGATAGAGGCAGTCATTATT
>CAZRPK010000049.1:0-20405 GCA_964601915.1 uncultured Kangiella sp.
GTGGAACTATGGGTTTGGCTTAGCAGGTATTGGAATGCTATTAGGATTAATAGGTTTTATATTTGGTCAATCTAAATTAAATGGTGTTGCAGAGTCTCCAAAACCTGAAAAACTCAAACAGTCATTTGCAGGTTTTATCACAAAAGAAGCCATGATATACATAGGAATATTTCTAAGTGTCTTCTTAGTATGGCAATTAGTACAAAATCATTCAGCTGTGGGAGCATTATTAGGAGGCACTAGTAGCATCACTTTATTTGCTGTAATTTGGTTCTGTTTACAAAAAGCAGGAAAAGTTGAAAGAGAACAAATGTTTGCAGCTTTGAGTTTAACTTTAGCATCCGTCATTTTCTTTTTAAGCTTTGAGCAATCAGGTAGCTCCATGAACCTTTTCGCGCAAAGGCAGATCGACAGAATCATCTTTGGATTTGAAATGCCGGCATCTACACTACAAGCTCTTAATGCAATATTTATCGTTATACTCGCACCGTTATTTGCCAAGTTATGGATCCGCCTATCAAAAAATGGAATAGAACCAAGCACCCCAATGAAGTTTGTTTTAGGTATATTTCAGGTCGGTATGGGATTTGCCATGTTGGCATTTGGTATTGAGTCTACAGAAGCTGGAGAGATGGTTAGCTTAATATGGCTGGTACTTTCATATTTGCTATTAACCACAGGCGAGCTTTGCATTTCCCCAATAGGCTTGTCAATGATCACTAAACTATCCATCCCTAAACTAACGGGATTGATGATGGGGATTTGGTTTTTAGGTAGTGCTGGAGCTCAATATATTGCAGGTATTATCGCTAAGTTTGCAAGTGTGCAAGAAGCCAGCAGTGCTAATCAAGCTTACTACGACACCTTCTCAGGTATTGCATGGCTCGGAGTTATTAGTGCGTTAGTATTTTTAATCTTTGTTCCGTTAATGAAACGATGGATGCATGAGGTTCATTAGTTTAGTTATTATTTCTCATGCGAAGTTTATCTTATTTTTCACTAACAAAAATGACCGCCATTTAACGCGATAGCTTTGACTTTTTCAAACATAAAATCCAGTGCTTTATGATCGGTAAACGCCCGTAAACACTGCTGTCTAAATTCTTGCTCGGTCGCTTTTTAATTCGCGCAAATAAAAGCCCAAGGTAATTCAAGCGTATCTTTAATTAAATCCGCCACATCAAAAACTAAAGCGCCTCTTCTGGTTTTTCCATGCATGACAGCAAACCCATGTGGAATACCTAAAACCCAAAAGGCTTTGGAAAGTGATGAATGAACACGTTAGAAATAATCAATATTTTTCTACGGCTAAAGAATTTAGAGATAAAATTGATGAGTTTTTTCAAATGATCTGGCTATACTAACCCGGACACTCAATGGCGTGTTCGGGCTTAGATAATCCAGAATTTTAGAATGAGTATATTGCTAAATTTTTAAACTTTGTCGTTCTTAATAGCTATCGAAAAGAGATTTTGAGTTAGCGCAGGAAATATCAAAATTAATCTAACAATTTTATTTTAATCCCTATCCAAATAAAGCAACAAAGGCGGTAACAAAAGCAGATCAACTACCAACGCAAAGATCAAGGTAACCGCCATCAAACTACCAATCGCCGCTGATGTATTCATATGTGAAACTGATAAAAGAATAAATCCACTGGCGAGAACGACCGATGTAGTAATGAGCGCGATCCCCACCCTAGAAAATGATTCTCTAATCGAGTCTTCTGCATTTTTCCCTGACTTTCTTGCAAGAATATATTTATGTAAAAAGTGGACGGTATCATCCACTACGATACCAAGTGTCGAACATGCGACAATTGAGAGTGCTATATCGACAAATCCAAATGTTAACCCCCACAATCCGTATGCCATAATTGCAGGGATGATATTCGGAATAAGGCTAATCAAACCATACTTAAACGATTTTAAAACTAAAATTAATACAATCGAAATTCCTACTAACGCAAAAAATGTCCCTTTTAAAATACTATAAATGTTTCTGTTCGCTATATGAGCAAAAACAATTCCTAATCCGGTAGCTGGACTCGCTTTAATTGCTGGTGCATTTTCTTTTAACCATGATTGCGCTTTTTTATCCATTGCCAAGAGCTCTTCTGATCCGGCATAAGTCATTGAAACAGAAAATCGAGAAGCGTCTTTGTGGATAGTGACTAGATTATTTAACCCCATTCCTTCTGGTAAACCGAATTCATGGAATAATAAATACTGTGCTGCGAGTTCGCTTGTTTCTGGAATTTTTTCCCACTCTTTATTGTCATCATGCATCACCCGATTCAAATCTTTCATTAATTGACTGAGTGAATTAATCGATACAATTTTTTCTTGTGACAAATACCAAGATTCAAATGTATCAAGCTGTTTTAAATAATCTGGATCAAATATTCCCTTTTCGGTAGTTGACTCAAATGAATATTCAAGTGTATTAACACCCGTTAAATAACCATCGATACGAGAAACTAATTTTACGACTGGAAAACTATCATCAAAATAATTTGACCAATTATCGCTTAATTTATTATTAGGAACAAAAATTGCTAGTACAACGACAACACTGCTGACCAAAATCAGTAGCTCTCTTTTTCTTTTAATGACAAACTCAGAAAAACTTTCAATCCATCTGTTTTGCTTGACTTTAAATGTGTTTTTTGAAGGCATTACCATTAACAAGCTAGGGAGTAAAAATAGACTAAATAACAATGCCATCAACACGCCAAAAGCGACCATATTACCTAAATCACGATAAGGTGGTGAAGAGCTGAAGTTTAAACTTAAAAAACCAATGATGGTCGTGATACTGGTTACAATAATCGGCATTAAGTTAAGCGACAAACTTTCAAAGACTGATTCTTTTTTATTTTTGCCTTGCCTGAGTTGATTAAAATAGGTCACCAACACATGTACGCTATCCGCAACCATAATCGATAATAGAATACTTGGCGCAAAACCAGCAATAGGTGTTAAAATCGGTGCAACCCAACCAAATAATCCAAAGGTGCATAATAAGCAGCTAGTGATTAATAAAAAGATCGCGCTAGCCCCCATAAAACTTCTTAAAAAGAAATACAGTCCAACAAAGATTATTAAATAACTGAGAGGCATCAATCGGGTTAAATCATTTTGCACCGCTCTTGCTAAGGTCGTGTTAAATGCTGTAGAGCCACCATTATCTATTTGTATGTTTGGATACTTTTCTCGGAACTCATCTCTAATTAATTCCATTTCTTCGGTCACAGTAATCGAAGCATTGGCATCTTTTGTATCAAGTTGAAGGTTAATTATAATGACGCTGAGTTTTCCGTCTTTGGTTAACAGTGATTGAATCAGTCTTTTTTCTTTAAGCGCTATCCTTCTTAATTCTTGGATTTTTTTTTTAGTTAAGTCTGATGACTCTTCAATAAAATAGTTTGTAGTAATTTCATCATCCTTTGATTGACTATATTGATAATTACTCAATGATGAAACTCGATAAGCATTTGTAACTAACCAAGCTCTCTCAGTTAATTCATATATGAGTGTTAAGGCATTTTTATTAAAAAGATCACCGTTTTTAGCCGTCATGACAAAAGTAGCAGAGTCAGATTTGACATAATTGCTTTCAAAAACCTCAAAAGCTTGTAGTTGAGGATTCTCTTTACTAAGGTAAACTCTAAAATCGTTGCTAATTGAGAGGTTTTTTAACCCAACCATCAAGCCAATAACCAGAAAACTGGTGATAATTAATATGAATTTTGGATGATCGACTATCCAACGTATAAATTTAGCGGTATTATTTTTAGCTAGCGACATAATATTTTCTTATTTTGAATACTTTTTATGAATCAACAAGTGGATAAACACATTAGAGTGAACATACCTGTGACAAACAATATACTCGAGATTAGCAATCTTACCAAAAAATTCTCTGATAATATTGCAGTTGATAGTATTAGTTTTGTTGTTCCCAAAGGCAAGTGTTTTGGTTTATTAGGGCCTAATGGTGCCGGTAAAACAACGACGATTGAAATGCTTGAAGGAATTTTATCACCGACATCTGGCACAATTACTTACAAAGGCCGAAAAATAGATCATGATTATCGCCAAGAAGTTGGGATTCAGTTTCAACATACGGCTATACAAGATTTTTTGAGTGTTCTTGAAACGCTTAAAATGTTTACTCAATTTTATAACGAAACTACACCGGTTGAAGAGTTAATTAAAACGTGTTCATTAGAAACTATATTAGATAGAGATACTAGAAAGTTGTCTGGTGGTCAAAGACAAAGATTATTGCTTGCACTTGCGATCCTAAACAACCCGAAATTAGTCTTTCTTGATGAGCCTACAACCGGTTTAGATCCTCAAGCAAGGCGTAATTTTTGGCAACTGGTTAACCGAATAAAAAAGCAGAATAAAACAGTTTTATTGACCACCCATTATATGGATGAAGCAGAGTCATTATGTGACGAAATTATTATCATGGATCATGGGAAAATAATTGACCAAGGAACGCCACAAGAACTACTTGACCAAAATTTTGACGGAGTAGTAATTAGTTTACCAAGTGAAATATCCAATCAGCTGAAGAAAGCAAATATTGAATATTTGGACAATAATAATCGAATTGAGATTATTACCGAAAATACAGAAGAAACCATAAAAAAGCTATTGGAAAGTTCTATTCCAATCAATAATATACAGATCCGATCGCCCAATTTAGAAGATCTTTTTATTAAATTAACTGGTAATCAACTAAGAGCATGATTAGTTTAAAGGAACAGGCAATATGTTAAATCGAATTATTGCAATACTCGTGGCAAGGAATAAAGAGTTTGTACGTGACAGAGGAACTCTGGCGTGGAATTTTATATTGCCTATATTTTTACTCGTTGGTTTTTCCTTTATGTTTGGTGGAGACGGTAAGGCTTTATTTAAAATAGGAGTTTTAACCAGTAAACAAATCGAGATTAAAGACATCCAATCTAAATTTTTAAATTTGAAGCATATTGATAAAGTAAAATATACGCAGCTTGAAAGTGCCATTTTAAAAGTCGATCAGCATAAAATTGATCTATTGGTCGATTTTGAGAATAAGCAATACTGGATCAATGAAACCTCTTCAAAAGGCTATATCACTGAAAATCTTTTACTAGCAAACCATAAGAACTTCAAAGTGCAAAAAACCAGTGGTAAAGCGGTACGATATGTTGATTGGGTGATGCCTGGAATTTTGGGTATGAATATGATGTTTAGTTGTTTATTCGGAGTTGGTTATGTAATTGTCAGATATCGAAAGAACGGAGTGCTTAAAAGATTTCAAGCGACACCTTTAACTGCTTTTGAGTTTTTATCCGCACAGGTTTTATCTCGATTAAGTATTGTATTAATTGTCACTGTCATTCTATTTGTAGGGAGTAATTTGATACTCGATTTTTATGTATTAGGTTCTTCATTTGACTTATTCATTGTTGCACTCGTTGGTGCAGCTAGTTTAATATCGCTCAGTTTATTGATTGCATCCATTTCCCATAGTGAAGAGCTTGTAGGAGGGCTTCTTAATATGGTTTCTTGGCCAATGATGTTTTTATCTGGTGTGTGGTTTTCATTAGAAGGAGCACATCCAATATTGAAACAAGTAGCATCTGTTTTTCCCTTAACCCATATTTTACAAGCGGCTAGAGCGATAACCACTGATGGCGTAACCTTAGTGGAAGTCCAGAGTCATCTATATATTTTAATGGTGATGACGGTTATTTTTTTAAGTTTGGGGAGTTGGTTGTTTGACTGGGGCTCTGAAAGGACTTAAATATTTCACTAAACATATCACAGAATTTCAATATCTGTGAATTACTTTACTGAATTTAGATCACTAACAAGATAAGATCAGATCAGAATACTAAAATTTATAGGTGTTTTCTATGTTAATAAATAAGGTTTTAGCTCTTCAAACAATCTTTTTTATCAGTTTATCTAGCTTGATTGCATGTGGAGGGAGTGGAAGCTCTGAACCAGATGAACCAGATGAACCAGCTTTTTCAACTAATGTTTTTCAAAACGAAACTTCATTTAAGAATTTATGTGAAACGCCAAGAACTGGAACCGATCAATTTACTGGTGGCGCATACCCCGATCTTGCTGGCAGTTTATTACAGGAAAACTATTGGTTACGTTCTTGGAGTAATAATACTTATCTCTGGTATAGTGAAATTACCGATCAAAATCCTGCTAACTTCAGCTCTACCTCCACTTATTTTGACGAACTAGTCACATTACAGACGACCTCGTCCGGTCAGCTTAAGGACAAGTTCCATTTTACTTACCCGTATGACGAGTGGCAACAACTCACACAATCTGGAATTTCTGCGGGGTACGGCGCAAAATTCGCAATCTTAAGTTCTTCACCACCAAGACAAGTATTAGTGGCGTTTACGGAACCTAATACCCCTGCAACTACGGCAAATTTACCGCGCGGTGCAGAAATACTACAAATAGACGGAGTCGATCTTGTTAATGCCAATGACCAAACGAGTGTTGATATCATTAACGCAGGACTCTTCCCATCGGAAAGTAACGAGCCTCATACCTTTGTCATAAGAGAAGTCGGAGCAACGGAAGATAGAAGCATAACCATGTCAAGCGCGGAAATCACTAAGTCTCCGGTTCAAAATACTTCGACCATTGACACTGCTACCGGCAAAGTTGGTTACCTGCTTTTTACAACGCATATAGCGACGGCGGAATCACAATTAGTAAATGCAATTAACGAATTAAAAGCAGAGAATATTACTGATTTGGTTTTAGATTTACGCTACAACGGTGGGGGGTTATTAGATATTGCCAGTGAATTAGCCTATATGATAGCAGGCTCTGGACCAACACAAGGGCAATCCTTTGATAACTTGACCTTTAATGATAAACACACCTCAACAAACCCTGTCACAGGTCGGAATTTATCACCCACACCTTTTCATACATCTTCATTGGGGTTTTCCGTTAATCAAGGGCAAGTATTACCCACTTTAGACTTAGAAAGAGTCTTTATTCTATCAACATCCAGCACTTGCTCGGCCAGTGAAGCAATTATCAATGGTTTACGTGGAATCGATGTTGAAGTTATATTAATTGGCTCGACTACATGTGGAAAGCCCTATGGTTTTTATCCAACTGACAATTGCGGTACGACTTATTTTACTATTCAATTTAAAGGCAGTAATGCAAAGTCCTTTGGTGATTATTCCGATGGTTTTTCACCCGAAAATACAGCTGCAACAGTTGGTGAAATTGTTACAGGTTGTTCAGTAGCTGATGATTTTAGTAAATTGTTAGGCGATCCAGAAGAAGCACAATTTAAAGCCGCTTTAGATTATCGAGAAAATGGTAGTTGTCCTACGCCAACGGCTAAAGGTGTTCAAATGTCAGATAAATCGCAATCTGTAAAAGCAATTAGAATCATGTCATCTTCAGAAGTATCTCAATTGCTTAATAATAGTATTTATCGTCGTTAAAGTAGAATATTAAATATAAGTGGCTTTTAATGAACTCAGATCAATTTTTAGTTTAGCAATAAAGGCTCTTTAATTGATCATACACACTCCATCACATCCTATATGTTTGGTGACTTTATGTGGAATATTCACCTGGTTTTATACGGTGCAACAAGTATAATGCTAGCGCAAAATATGAACAATAACTGAGATTATGACTATGATAAATCGACAACTGATGAGATCCTCCACATTTTTCATTTTAATACTTGCAACGACGTTACTTTACAGCTGTTCGATTGATTCAAAAGTTAAAGAACCTATAAATTCTAGTCCAACACTTCCTACTAGGTGTAAGCAAATGGCTCCAGTTAAAGATATTTGGAAACTTGAACCCATGCTAGTGAAGAATGGAAAAATTAAAGATAAGATGAATAAAGCCGAGAAAGAAAAAATTATCAGGCAATATATTCGAAATAAAAATGAGCCGTATAAAACTTGTTTGAAAAGCAGAAAATAAGAGATCCTTAAATATGAAATATTTTAAAAGCAACTTAACTGTTAAAAAACTGGTGCTAAGCAGTTTAGTATCGACCACATTGCTTTCTTGCTCTATGGTTCTAGCTGATCAATCTATACAATTCTTTCCACCTAAAGATCCAGGCGTCATTAATAAAGAGCGAATTGCATATTGGTTACAAGAACGAGGAGAACTTGCGAAAAATGCAGATCAAAATGCTATTGATAAAGCCGTCTCTCTTTATGCAAGTCGCGCTAATTACAATCAACTACCGCTTAAATATTCGGTACCGAAAGAGCGAACACAAGCCACTTTAATTTCTAAAGGGGATAATCGAAATAAGTACTCAGTAATTGCAACAAAAACAGTAAAGGTTTTGAGTGTATTGGTTGATTTTCCTGACTTACCCTTTGATGATAATCGTTTAAAAGCGTCAGATACGAATATGTTTTACTCAAGTTACACGGTAGAGCACTATAAAGATTTAATGTATTCAACTAGCGGATTTAATGGGCCAAACAACCAAAACCTTCAGTCGGCATACCAGTTTTATCAGCAAGAAACCAATAATGAATTCTTTCTAACCGGAGAAACATTTGGTTGGGTAACTGCCGACAGTGATTCAGGCGTATATGGTGAAAATGATCCAGATAATAATGACTCAGATAAAGGTGCAACAGAATTAATTAAACAAGCCGTAGAAAAAGCGGTTGAAGCTAATTCAATAAATCTTGCAGATTTTGATTTAGAAGATCCATTCGATTTAGATGGTGATGGAAATTTAGACGAAGCCGATGGTTTTATTGATCACGTTAATATTTTCCATTCTTCAATAGGTGAAGAAGCGGGTGGTGGAGTATTAGGTGACAACGCTATTTGGTCACATCGATTTTTTGTTAATGCAACTAGCAATTCAACAACGATGGGTTATGAAATCCCAGGAACGGGCTTAAAAATTTTTGGATACACAATTCAGCCTATTGATGCTGCGGCGGGTGTTGTAACACATGAATTTGGGCACGACTTAGGTTTACCAGATGAATATGACACTGGTAATTCAACGGATGGCGCACCGGTAGGTTATTGGTCGTTGATGGCAAGTGGTAGTTATGGTGGGGATTTGTCAGGTGATCAACCAACAACATTTAGCCCATACGCCAGAGAATTTTTAGAAAATAGGTATGGTGTAAATTTTATGTCTCAAACAACAGTCGACTTAAATAGTTTAAATGGTGCACCTCAATCATTTGATCTTGTTGAAGCGACTGAGCATGTATTGGGTACAAATCAAATTAAAATCATATTACCTAATCCACAGATCGCATTCGGCACTCCATACTCAGAATTGTATCAATATCACTCTGGTCAAGGACATAACCTAAGAAATGAAATGTCATTTGAATTGGCAGTTCCTGATAGCGATAATGTAACACTTCAAATGAAGGCTCGATGGGATACTGAACAAGATTGGGACTACGTACAAATTAGAGCTAATGGAACGGCACTTCTTGGTAATTTGACGATAGCTACCAACCCTCAAGGTATGCAAAATGCTCAATATACAGGCGTTACTAATTACATTTCAGGGAAATCACTAGATCAACCAAACCCAGAAGGTACTTTAGGTTGGCAAACACTTACTTTTGATATGGCTTCATATAGAGGACAAACGATTACCGTTAGTGCGTACTATTATACTGATACTAATACAGGCGGATATGGTTTTGCTTTTGATCAGATCGAATTATTAGATGCTACGTCTCCTGTTTATTCTGATGGCGCTGAAAGTAATGGAACTACTACGCTTGCTGGATTTAAACGAATTACTGATACCGTAGAAGGCGAGGCTCGAAATTATTGGGTGCAGTTAAGAGGTCAACATGACAATGATGCAGGATTGTCTTCTAAAAGTTATGATCCTGGAGTAGTTTTATGGTTTGCTGATAAAAATTACGGTGATAATAAAGTAGATGAACATACAGGCCATGGGTTTATAGGTGTTGTCGATGCAGATCAAAACTTAATTAGCAATAGGACTTCTCAAACACAAATAAGAGATGCGGCCTTTAGTATGTTTGCTCAAACCCCTTACAACCAAGATAATCATTTAACTAACACAACTCAGTTTAAAGATACTAATGATTATTCTAGCCCGGACAAACCTGCTGCTGGCTTAATTTTACCGGCACTTGGTTTAGTAATGAACGTTACTCAACAAGCAGCTAACAGTAGTACAGCAACTATAGAACTATCAAAAGGTAATATCCCTGTTACAGCAGATTTTTCTTCGGTATTGAATAAACGTAGTATTACTTTTACTAACACAACGGAAGGTGGAACCTTAACTTACACTTATGAATGGAATTTTGGTGACGGCTCTGCTGTTTCAACTTCAAGTTCTCCTATTCATGTCTACGCTTCAGATGGAGCTTACCAAGTTACACTGATGGCAACAGATAGTAATGGAGAATCAAATATCTCTACTCAGGAAGTAGTTATTAACACTTCACCTATTGCCTCTTTTACCAGCAGTGGCAATAATGAAACCATCATTTTCACTAATTCTTCATCTGGTGGTGTAGGTGGTTTAACCTACTCTTGGAATTTTGGTGATGGAACTACATCAACAGGACAGTCTCCTTCCCACACATTTGCAGATGATGGAAGTTTTAACGTGATATTAACGATCACTGATGGTGAAGCTAGAACCAGCTCATCAACAGAGATAAGCGTAATTGATACCGCACCGAGTGCAAGTTTCACTTCATCAAAGAACAACTTAGTTGTCATATTTACCAACACTTCAACAGGTGGTAGAAACGGTCTAACTTACTCTTGGGATTTTGGTGATGGAAATTCATCAACATCAACATCACCGTCACACACCTACCCTGCAACAGGCACTTTTTCCGTAGTATTAACAACAACGGATGGAGCAGGTAATGCTGTTACGAATAGCCAATCTGTGAGCGTTCAAGCTAAGGCTGAAGAAAGTTCTGGTGGTGGTGGCTCTATCAACTGGATAATCTTTGCTTTGTTTGGGTTGCTTTCTTTTAAAAGAAAAAGAACTTAATCAAACGAGTTTTAGCTATTACTTAACAAACTCCTATCAGTCTTCCCATTAGCATTTTTGGGTAGATTGTTAAGGAGTTTAATTTCATGAGGTTGCATAAAATTAGGTAGATTGTTTTTACAGTAACCGAAAATTATTTTTTTAAACTCTTCTGAAAATTCAGCATTCATTTCTCTTGCGCTTGAAGGTGTTATTACTAACTTTATTTTTTGCCCTAATTTTTCATCAGTTACACCAAAAGCAATCACCTCGCTCACCTCTTCCAGTTGATGAAGGCTCTCTTCAATTTCAGACGGGCTAATTCTATACCCCGAACACTTAATCATTTCATCATTACGCCCAATAAAATATAAAAATCCATCTTCATCTTTTTTTACTCTATCTCCTGACCAAACTGCCATTTGAGAGTTGAGTCCAGTATTTTCAAGTAATCGAATAGCCTTAAATCTTTCTGCTGTTTTTTCTGGAGCATTCCAATAACCCATTGCAACATGAACACCTCGATGCACTAGTTCACCTTCTTCATTGGCATGGCATATTTCGCCTTGATCATTGATCACTAAGATTTCAGCATTAGGAATGGCTTTACCCATAGACGTCGGTCTTTTATCGATCTCACTTGGAGCGAGATAGGTACTTCTAAAAGCTTCTGTTAGTCCGTACATTAAAAATGGTTGGCTATTTGGCAGTTCGTAACGTAATTTCGATAACGTATCTATTGGCATAGCGCCACCACTATTGGTAAAGTAGCGCAAAGATTGTTTGGCTTGATCAGACCATTGTAAATCTGCCAATTGGATCCAAAGTGGCGGAACCGCAGCAAGTCCGGTGATTTTAAACTTGGTTACAGCATTAATAACATCTCTCGGCAATAAATATTCCAGCAATACAACACAAGCCCCTTTTAGAAATGCAGTTGTGAGCTGACTAAGCCCGTAATCAAAACTAAAAGGTAAAACGGCTAGTAATCTATCACTTCCATTATTATTCAAGTAACTAGCAACACTTTTTGCACCTTCAACTAAGTTTTGATGGGACAGTACAACACCCTTTGGCTGACCGGTACTGCCCGAGGTATAAAGAATTGCAGACATATCTTGGCTAATTTTTTTAGGAAAAATTATTTTTAGTTTCGGGGCTTCTATTAGGTTCTGCCATCTCAAACAGTTTTCTATGGGAGCTTCTTCCGACTTTTGATCCGTTAATATAATTTGTATTCGAGCCGGTAACTTCTCTAGTTTACTAATTAATTGCTTATAACGGCTTTTAGAAGTTATTAAAATATCGACATCACAATCATATAGGATGTGCTCAACCTGATGAGGTTTCAGCAATGGATTAACAGGCACAAAAACTCCGCCGGCTAAAGTGATAGCGAAAAAACTAATGACCGATTCAAATTGTTTAGGTAGATAAATAGCGACTCGTCGATTAGGCTTTAAACCCAAATTTAATAATTCATTCGCCAGATGTTCAATATCTGTTTGTAGCTCTAAATAGGTTTTTTCCTCATTCTTAAATACTAATGCGCAAGCATCTGGGTCTCGATGTGATGAGTTACTAACTATGTGATGAAAAAGATTAGGCATTCTAAAGTTTCGCTTAAATTTAGCTATGGCATCAATTTACCTTGAAGTATCGATATTTTACCCCAATTAGCCTAATCACCACTAAATTTTAATCAATAAGCACTACGCGCATACAAACAACTGATGTAAAATTGTATTATCAATGGTTCCTTCTCCCTATGGGTGAACTTATTTAATTAACAGAAAAATTATGAGTAAAAACGAAAACATCACAGAAGTCACTAAACCAACTAATTTTATTAGAAATATTATTAATAAAGATTTGGAATCTGGAAAACATCAAAGTGTACAAACACGCTTTCCACCTGAACCTAATGGTTTTTTACACATTGGTCATGCAAAATCGATTTGTATCAATTTTGGTATCGCTGAAGATTATAACGGTCTTTGTAATTTGCGTTTTGACGACACAAATCCAACCAAAGAAGAGTCAGCTTATGCTGAGGCAATTGCGAAAGATATTGAATGGCTAGGTTTTAAATGGAATGGTGATATTCGTCATTCTGCAGATTATTTTGATAAGCTCTATGCCTTCGCAGAAGAGCTCATCAATAAAGGGTTGGCTTATGTTTGTGAACTAAGCATGGAAGAAATACGCTCTTATCGTGGAACATTAACAGAAGTGGGGAAAAATAGTCCTCATCGTGAACGCTCTGTTGAAGATAATCTAAGCATGTTTAGAGCAATGAAGGCTGGTGAACACAAAGATGGCAGTATGGCATTACGTGTAAAAATAGATATGGGTTCTCCTAATATCAATATGCGTGATCCGGTTATTTATCGAATCAAAACCGCACATCATATTCGCACCGGTAATGATTGGTGCATTTATCCAACCTATGATTTTACCCATGGAATTTCGGACGCGATTGAGGGTATTACTCATTCTCTTTGCACATTAGAATTTGAAGATCACCGCCCACTTTATGATTGGTTTTTAAATAACATTTCGATTAATTGTCATCCTCAACAAATCGAATTTTCACGTTTAAATCTGGAACATACAATATTGAGTAAACGAAAACTTATACAGTTGGTTGAAGACGGAGCTGTCGATGACTGGGATGATCCTAGAATGCCCACTATTTCCGGAATGCGACGTCGAGGTTATTCGCCTGTAGCAATTAAGGATTTTGTCAATAGAACTGGCGTGACTAAAAAAGTGCATACGGTCGAAATGAGTCTTCTCGAAAATTCGGTTAGAGAATATTTAGGCGATAATGCGCCTAGAGCAATGGCAGTATTAAAACCATTAAAAATTATTTTAACTAATTATTCAGAAGATAAAGTTGAGTCCATTCAAGCGCCTAATCATCCTCAAAATGAAGCGATGGGAAAACGTGAGATTTTTTTCAGTAAAACAATTTTAATTGATCAGGATGATTTTAGAGAAAGCGCGAATAAAAAATATAAGCGACTTGTGTTAGGTAAAGCGGTTCGCTTAAGAAATGCTTATGTGATTACCTGCAACGAAATTATTAAAGATGAAAATGAAAATATCATCGAACTTAAATGTACATATGATGAAAATACACTCGGTAAAAACCCAGAAGGTTACAAAGCTAAAGGTGTAATACATTGGGTTAGTGAGTCTCACTCTAAAATTGCAACCATACGTCTTTATGATCGATTGTTTAATGTTACAAATCCCGCTTTAGAAGACAACTTTATGGCTTCAATTAATCCTGATTGCTTACAAGTCATTAGTGATGCTCGAGTTGAAATGTCTCTCACCAAAGCAGCAGCAGAAGATGTTTTTCAGTTTGAAAGAGAAGGATATTTCTGTGCCGATCGTTATGATCATAGTGAAGAAAATTTAGTTTTTAATCGCACCGTTACATTGCGTGATAGTTGGGCAAAAATTGAAGCTAAACAGTAAAATATAAATGCTAAATGAATTTATAATTTTAGTGATTGCACAAGCTTTTGCTGTCGCAAGCCCAGGGCCAGATTTTGCATTAGTACTAAAAAACACTTTACATAATGGCAAATCGATTGGTATTGTTACCGCAATAGGCATTGGTTTTGGCATTGCCGTTCATATGACTTACACCTTATTAGGCGTCGCAGTCATTGTCGCAAATTCACCAATAATCTTCCAAGCTATAAAAACTGGTGGTGCACTCTATTTACTTTGGCTAGCCTATTTAAGCTTTAAATCTCGTCCTACGAAAGCATCTGATTCTATCAATACAGAAGAGCAAACAACTATCGGACAAAGTGTAAAAAGCATAACGGTTAGCAAGGCACTTAAACAAGGTTTTATCGTCAATGTACTCAATCCTAAAGCGACGATGTTTTTTCTAGCGCTATTCACCAATATTATTAGTATCGAAACACCTTATTGGATCCAAACATTTTATGGCTTATGGTTAGTTGTTTACACGATGCTTTGGTTTAGTTTTATTGCTTGGATTTTTTCTCGCAATGTAGTGAGAGTTTGGTACCAAAAACAAGGGCACTATATTGATTGGGCGATGGGTGTATTTCTTCTATTGATTGCATTACGTTTATTATTGAACTAGAAGTGAGAAGCCAATTAATTACAAGAAACGGATTTAATAAGCTTAAAAAGGAGTTAGATCATTTGTGGCGAATTGAACGCCCTGAAACCACAAAAAAAGTCACTTGGGCTGCTAGCCTAGGAGATCGCTCGGAGAACGCAGACTACCAATATAATAAAAAAAGATTGAGAGAAATAGACTGGCGGGTTAGATACTTAAGGAAGCAAATAGAGAACTTACAAATTATTGATTATTCGCCAAGCCAAGAAGGCAAAGTCTATTTTGGTGCTTGGGTTGAAATCGCTAATGAATTAGATGAGGTAAAGCGCTTTCAAGTTGCTGGGTACGATGAAATTTTTGATCGCAAAGATACGATATCTGTTGATTCTCCAATGGCTCGAGCACTTTTAGGAAAGCAGATAGATGATGAAATTATCGTTAAAGTTGGTAGTGATGATTTTTATTGGTGGATTACAAAAATCGAGTACATTCATTAAAATTAGTTGTTCATTTTTCGGTAGCCCGTTGAGCGGAGCTATCTTACTTTTACCTTTCTTATTCTATAATTTTCCAACAAGCTTACCCAGTTTATCTAGTTGGATAAACCTAATAGTACTTGTAATTGCTTACACAGCAGTAGCACAGCTCATTTATTTTAGATTGATAGAAAGAGTAGGCGCAACAAAAGCAACCAGTGTAACTTTTATAATCCCGATCTTTGGTCTGGTTTGGGAAAACCTATTTTCAAATGAGAACATTGAACTACAAACGGTTATTGCAACGGCAATTATTTTGTTCTGCACAAGTCTTACAATAGGACTTATAAAATCTAAAAAATCACCTTAATTATTAAGAATTTTGTTTTCTAGTTAATGTATTTCTTCCCCAACCTAACAATCCTGCCGCTTCTGCTTTTTTTCCCGATGTGAGTTCTAGAGCTGTTTTGATCAGTAATTTCTCTATATCTTTTTGCGCATAAATTAAACAATCTTTATCACCATCCGCATATCGGTTTTTTAATTCATTTAATAACTGTTTTTGCCATTTAAAATCTGATTTAGGTAATTCGTTTTCATGAAACTCTTCGGGTAAGTCTTCTTTTAATACATATTGACTATTTGCCATTACCGAAAGCCATCGACAGGTATTTTCTAACTGCCTAACATTTCCTGGCCAAGCAAATTCCTGCATGCTAATAAGGCAGTCTTCTGATAACTCCTTTTGTGGTTCGTTAAGCTCACTTGCTATATTAAATAGAAAATAATTAGCTAATAATGCAATATCCTCTTTTCTTTCTCTGAGTGATGGTAAATTTAAAGGAATTACATTTAAACGATGAAAAAGATCCTCTCTGAATTCACCTTGTTCAACTTTTTGTAATAAGTCTTGATGCGTAGCTGCAATAATTCTTACATCCACACGGGTTGGTTGCGCTGCGCCTACTCTATAAAAAGCTCCCTCTGACAAAACCCTTAGTAACCGCGTCTGAGTCTCTAGTGGCATGTCGCCTATTTCATCTAAGAATAAAGTACCATTATTTGCTTGTTCAAAACGGCCTAGATATCGCGCATTGGCTCCAGTAAACGCGCCTTTTTCATGCCCAAACAATTCGGACTCAATCAAATCCTTTGGAATAGCAGCCATATTTAGTGCGATAAACGGTTTGTCTTTTCTTGGGCTATGTTGATGCAACGCATGAGCGACTAGTTCTTTTCCTGTACCTGATTCACCTTTAATTAAAACGCTGACGTGAGAATTTGATAAACGTCCAATCGCTCTATATAAATTCTGCATTGCGGGTGATTCACCGATGATAGAAAAACTATTTTTAGAAGATGGTTCTATTTTACTTTGCTTAGAAATTCGCTTATTTAACGCTTTAATAACAATTTCACTTACCTCATCAATATCAAACGGTTTAGGTAAATATTCAAATGCACCTTTGGTGTAAGCTTTTACCGCGCTATCTAAATCAGAATGAGCGGTCATAATAATAACGGGCATTTCGGTATAATGTTTTTGACAATGATTTAAGAGATCGAGTCCAGAAGAACCAGGCATTCTGACATCTGAGATCACTAAATCGTATTCATTTTTATTGAGTAATGTGATTGCTTCATTCGCACTTGATGACTGTGTAACTTTCAAATCCAAATCGCATAATGTTTCATTGATTACCCATCGTATACTGTCATCATCATCGACTAAAAGAACTTTTTTATTATTCAAGTTTGACATTGATTTTTCTCTCCTGAATTCGGCTCATTTAGATCGCAAAACAAGTGCAAAACGCTCTATTGTTGATTTATAAGTATTGGTAAAAATAAGCTAAAACAGGTCATCTTATTTTTTTGCTCTAACTCAATAATTCCTTGATGTCTTTGCACAAGACTTTGAGCAATACTAAGCCCTAAGCCACTGGATTGTTTTCCACTAATTGTAGGAAAAAAAATATCATTCACTAACTCTTCATTAATACCACAACCATTATCTTCAATATCAACTTTTAAAACTTGTCTATGTTGTTGGTCGCCGATCGTATATTGATTTTTGATCCTAGTTCTTAGAATAATCTGCGACGTTTTATTATCTTGAACCGCCTCTTGAACGACTGCTTCTATCGCATTTTTTATTAGATTTAATAGCGCTTGTTCAATTTGATTAGGCGCAAGAAATAGATCAGGAATACTAGGGTCATAATCTTTTTTAATAGTAATTCTTGTTTTTTGTTTTTGTAAAAGAAGAACTTCTAACGCCTGTTCAAGCAATAAATGAATATTAGTTAGTCGACTTTCTTCTACTTTTGCAGGCATCAAAAGCCGATCAACTAATTCACTTAACCGATTTGATTCTCGAATAATGATTTGTGTATATTTCTTAGGAAAATCTGAAGGTAGTTTTCTTTCAAGTAATTGTCCGGCACCTTTAATACCTCCAAGAGGGTTTTTTATTTCGTGAGCAAGGTTTCTAATTAAATGTTCGCTAACTCGACTTTGTTGTTGAAGCCGCAAGTCCTTTTTAATATTTTGGGGCATTTCACTTGATTGAATTTCTAATAAACAGCCCTTATTAAAGGTAGACTTATCGGAATTAAGGGGAGTGATAATTAAATTAACTGTCAATGTGCTTTTCGGCAATTCCATAACAACATCTTGTACAGATGTAGATAGTTTGTTATCAATAAACTGGGATATTAGTGAGCGATCTATTTCACCAGAAATCAATTCAAAGACAGCTTTACCCACTAATTGCCGGCTAGATAATCCTAAAATTTGTTCTGCAGAATGATTTAAATTAATGATCAGAAAGTCATCATCTAAATGAATAATTGCTGTACTAAGTTGATTTATGTTTAGTGATGAGGTGTTCATCACTGGAGTTTAAAGCATATTTTAGTGCGATGCATCTTTATGGTGCATAAAATCACTTAAAGTTATACAAATAGCTTATTATTCGAATTCAACTTTTATTACTTTATTTACGATAGCTTAAAGGTATAAAAACTCTAAAACTTAATACAAAATACGGCTTTTAACCGTTCCTTTAACTTGTTTTAACTCTTCAAACGCTTGTTTACTGGATGTTCGATCAATATCCGTGACCACATAACCGATATGTTCATTGGTCTGTAGGTATTGAGCTGAAATATTTACACCCGTATTAGAGAAAATATCGTTAATTTTTGCCAAAATACCAGGCTCGTTATGGTGGATATGGCAAATACGATGCTTTCCTGCTAATGCAGGCAATCCAACTTCTGGGAAATTAACTGATGAAAGTGTTGAGCCGTTGTTACTGTACTTAACAAGTTTTTCACTGACTTCTATACCGATGTTAACTTGGGCTTCTTTGGTCGATCCGCCAATATGAGGAGTTAAGATTGCGTTATCAAACCCGCGTAGTTTTGAAATAAACTCATCTTGATTGGACTTAGGTTCTGTTGGAAATACATCAATCGCTGTCCCTAACACGCGTCCAGATTCCAAAGCTTTAATCAACTCATCAATATCTACAACGGTTCCTCTGGATGCATTAATTAAAATAGCACCATCTTTTAAAATATCAAAGGCCTCTTTATCCATCATGTTTTTAGTTTGTGCTGTTTCAGGCACATGAAAAGTCACTGCATCCGAAGTTTTTAATAATTCATGGTAACTATCAGCAGGACTTGCATTGCCAAGTGATAATTGTTTCTCGATATCATAAAACTGAACACTCATTCCCAAACCTTCTGCAAGAATTCCAATTTGCGTTCCGATATGACCGTATCCAACGATGCCAAGCGTTTTACCGCGAGTTTCAAATGAGTTTGTTGCCGTTTTAAGCCATTCCCCACGATGTGCACCTGCACTTTTTGCAGGAGCACCACGTAATAATAAAATAATTTCAGCTAAAACTAATTCAGCTACACTGCGTGTATTAGCAAAAGGAGCGTTAAAAACCGGTATTCCTTTTTTAGTTGTCGCAATAAGATCGATTTGATTGGTGCCAATGCAAAAACAACCAATTGCTGCCAGTTTTGGTGCTTTTCCTAATAATTCTGCGGTCACCTGAGTTCTTGAGCGGATACCCAAGAAACGGGCATCTTTCAAGACCTTTTCTAGTTCATCTTGAGGAAGCGACTTTGAAGCCGTAAAAATATTATTGTAACCATCTTTTCTAAACAGCTCTTCGGCACTTGGGTGAATACCTTCTAGAAGAACGATTTTAATTTGGTCTTTTGGCGTGGATGTAGTCACTGTGTTCACAAATAGATCCTTGAGTAAATGGTTTTTTGAGTGAATCGGCTTAAAAAGAAAGAATAGGGAATTAAGCCTTAAATGGCTAGTATTTAGAATAAAATCACTGTAATTTTTTGTTCTATAGAATAATTCATCTAGATTAAAAGAGGTTTATTATGAGATCTGCTCGGTGATAAACTCAACTACCGATGTAATTGATTCAAAAACATCTGCCGTTAGCTCATCATCTGCAGAAGTAAACTCAAATGTATCTTCTAGACCTGTAATGACTGAAACAATTGCCATTGAGTCAAATTCTGGAATGTCACCTAATAATAAAGCGTCATCATCCAATTCATCCGTAGATAGTTCAAGTGAAAGTGTTTCGATTAAAAGCTCTTTCACAATTAAATAAATTTCGGGTTGGTTATAGATTTTTTGGCTCATTTTTTTTAGATAGATTGAGAGCTTTGCACGAAAGCACAAGTTTAGACGATAAATGATATAATACCATT
>CAZRPK010000050.1:0-20320 GCA_964601915.1 uncultured Kangiella sp.
CTTTGGGTTCATTTTTGGTTCTAAAAGATTGAGAGTATTCTTTGATTTTTTGAAGTAACATTCCCGAATTTTTAAGACAAGTCACCCAATTAATCAATTCTAAATCTGATTGTTTATAATCACGATGCCCACTATCATCTATATTCGGTTTATGTAGAACACCAATTTTTTCATAGTAACGAATAGTATAATTAGTTAATCCTGATTTTTCGCTAAATTGACCGATTTTCATTTATCATTCCGATATAAATTGCTTGTTAAAACCAATCTTCTAGCATATTCAAGCAAGTATCATCTAGCGTCATTAACAAATCAGCATCTTGATGAATACTTGGTAATTCCCAACGAATAAAATATTGAGCGGCTTGAATTTTTCCTTGGTAAAACGATTGTTCTGACTTATTTATATCATTTGCTAGTGCTTTTTCTGCAACAATAGATTGTCTTAACCACATCCAACTAAATACTAATTTTCCCATCATTGATAAATAGCATCCTGCGTTGGCGAGTGTTTTTTCTGCACCATTACTAGCCATTGACGCACCTAAATGTTGAGTCACTTTATTGCAAAGCTCTAATGCTTTTTCGAGAGTTGAGGCAAATTTCTTTGATTTTTCTAAGCCTTCGCTTTGTGTAATATCTGCAATAATATTTTTCGCTAACAATTGTAATCCTACGCTATTATTAAGCCAGATTTTCCTTCCTAATAAATCTAATGCTTGTATTCCATTAGTGCCTTCATGGATTGGGTTAAGTCGATTATCACGGTAACATTGTTCAACTGGATATTCATGGGTATAACCTGATCCACCTAAGATTTGAATCGCTAAGTCATTGGCCTTTAATCCATAATCAGAGTTGCAGGCTTTTACAATAGGCATTAACAAATCTAATAATATTTCTGCGTTAATTTTTTCATCACCACTCGCCGTTTCAGCGTCATCGACTAAACAACCCGAATAAAAACAGAGACTTACTCCACCTTCAACGTAAGATTTTTGTGCTAACAGCATGCGCCTTACATCAGCGTGTTCAATAATGTTAACTTGCGGACTTGCCGGATTTTTTTCGGTAGGCTTGCGTCCTTGAGGTCTATCTTTAGCGTAATATAAGGAGGCTAAATAACCTCTATACCCAATCATCACTGCGCCAAAACCAACCCATAATCTTGCCTCGTTCATCATCTGAAACATATACTTTAAACCATAATGTTCTTGTCCGATTAGATAACCAGTACAGTCATCATTTTCACCAAAACTTAATGCGGTTGAAGTCGTTCCCCGATAGCCCATTTTATGAAACAGTCCGGCTAAATTAACATCGTTTTTTTCCGCCGAATTCCCGTTTTCATCTAACCTAAATTTAGGCACTATAAATAGTGAAATACCTTTTACACCAATCGGAGCTCCTTTTATTTTAGCTAAGACTAAATGCACAATATTGTCAGTCAATTCGTGGTCGCCACCGGAAATAAAAATCTTTTGCCCTTTTATTTTATAGGTTCCATCTTTCTGTGGGACAGCTTGAGTTGTGATATCAGAAAGAGATGAACCAGCGCTAGGCTCGGTTAACCCCATAGTGCCAGAGAATTCTCCGGTCAACATTTTTGTTAAGAATTTTTCTTTTTGTTCTTCATTACCAAAGGCTCTAATTAAATTTGCCGCGCCCGTAGTTAAAAAACCATAACCGGTAGTCGAAGGGTTAGCCGACATAAAATAAGATGATGAAGCCAATGTAATCACAGCGGGCAATTGCATTCCGTCCAAATCATAATCTAAACTAGCCGCTATAAATCCCGCTTCTCGATAAGCATCAAATGCTTCTTTCACTTCTGGGATCATTTCAACTTTGCCATTGACAAATTGTGGCTCATTTTGATCCGCTTTCTGATTGTGAGGTAGAAAATATTTTAATGCGATTTTTTCGGCTGTTTCTAATACTGCATCGAAGGTTTCTTTGTTATGATCCGCAAATTTTTCTCTAGCATTTAGCGCTTCACTCTTCAACAATTCATAAAGTTGAAACTCTAAATCACGATTACTAATTAATTGATCCATGCTTTAACTCTATTAACCATATAAATTATGATTTACAATCTACAGTTTGATTTCTTTAATTTGATGATTGATGCCATCAACATCTAACCGACACAACTTAAATAAATCAGCTGGATCACCATGTTCAATAAATTTATCTGGAATGCCAATATGTTTTACTGGAATTAAAACATTCTGAGAAGATAAAAACTCACTGACGGCACTTCCTGCACCACCCGCTATCGCATTTTCTTCTAACGTAACTATTTGTGAATGAGTTTTAGAAATTTCTAAAATTAGCGCTTCATCTAGAGGTTTTACAAAACGCATATCTATAACCGTTGCATTTAGCGCTTCTGCAACAATAAACGCATTTTCAACTAAACTACCGAACGCAAGTAGTGCAATTTTTTCGCCTTGTTTTCTAACAATTCCTTTACCAATTTCAATACTTTCTAGGCCATTTCCGGCATCAATTCCAATTCCGCTTCCGCGAGGGTATCTAACTGCTGCACTACCTTCATAATTGAATCCAGTTGTTAACATTAGTCGACACTCTTTTTCGTCACTAGGTGCCATGATAATTAAATCTGGAATACAACGTAAAAAACTAAGATCAAAACTACCGTGATGAGTTGCACCATCACCACCAACTAAGCCACTTCGATCAATCGCAAAAAGCACATCCAATTTTTGTAAAACGACATCGTGAATTAGTTGATCATAACCACGTTGTAAAAATGAGCTATAAATTGCACAGACAGGTTTTGCGCCTTCACACGCCATTCCCGCAGCGATGGTCACCGCATGTTGTTCGGCGATTCCTACATCAAAATAGCGTTCTTTATACTGCCTCGAAAATGCGATCAAGTCTGAGCCTTCTCTCATAGCGGGCGTTATTGCCATTAATTTTTCATTCTGTTTTGCCATGTCACATAACCATTTTCCGAAAATATTAGAGTAGGTTATTTTCTTTTTACTTGGTGGTAATTTAGAGTCTTTTCGGTTAAAGGTAGGAACAGCATGATAGGCAATCGGATCGTCTTCTGCAGGGCTATAGCCTTTCCCTTTTGTTGTAACGATATGAAGTATTTGCGGACCGCTTAACTTTTTAATATTGCCAATCATTGTTAAAAGTGAATCTAAATCGTGCCCATCTATCGGACCAATATAATTAAAACCTAACTCTTCAAATAATGTACCGGGCATCACCATGCCTTTTAAATGCTCTTCCACTCGATGCGCCCAACGGGAAATCTTTGGCATATTTTTTACTACTTTTTTACCGCTTTCTTTAAAACCTGAATAAAATTTCCCAGATAATATTTTTGCTAAATAATTTCTAAAACCACCTACATTTTCAGAAATAGACATATCGTTATCATTGAGTATAACGGTCAAATTGACATCTAGAGAGGCGGCATGATTAAGCGCTTCAAATGCCATACCAGCAGTCATAGCACCATCACCAATTACGGCGACAAATCGTCTATCATCACCCTTCGCTTTTGCGGCGGCAGCCATGCCTAATGCGGCACTAATTGAAGTACTTGAATGACCTACACCAAAGGCATCATACTCACTTTCAAAACGACTAGGAAAAGGATGTAAACCATTTGTTTGTCTAATTGATCTTAAATTTTCTTTTCTACCGGTTAATACTTTATGAGGATAAGCTTGGTGGCCGACATCCCAAATTATTTTATCATTGGGAGTATCAAATAAATAATGTAGTGCAATAGTTAATTCAACCGTTCCGAGTCCTGCAGCAAAATGGCCTCCACAATGAGCAATACTATTGATTAAAAACTCTCGTAACTCATCGTTAGCTGTTTGCAAGTCATCACGATCGAGCATTCGTAAATCTTCTGGATGATTAATACTGGCAAGTAATGGATATTGTTTTGGATCACATAACATTTATAGTTTTGCTCTTTATTTTTCTCGATTAATCACATAGTTTGCAAAGTCAGCTAATTTATTACTTTGAAACGGTAACCGATCCAAAGCTCCATGTGACGCATCAATAAGTTCTTGCGCTCTCTTTTTTGCACCCTTCATGCCTAAAATTGCAGGAAAGGTTAGCTTATTTTTATCGATGTCAGATCCCTGAGGTTTTCCCAAGGTTTCTGTATCACTTTCAATGTCTAAAATATCATCTCTAATTTGAAAAGCTAAACCGAGGTTTTCACTATAAGTTCGTAAATTAGAAAGTACAACCTGATCTTCACAATCACTTGCTAAAAAGCCAAGCTCGACGCTTGCTTTAATTAATGCGCCCGTTTTCATTCGATGCATTGATTCTAAGGTTTCAAGATCACTTGAATTATTTGAAGGGCTATTAGTCATCAACAAGTCGATTGCTTGCCCTCCACCCATACCTAACGAGCCACTTGCTTTAGATAGTAAAGCTAACATTCCCAATTTTTTATTGTCTGATATGTTTTCTTTCCAAGCATTCACTAGAATTTCAAATGCCAACGTTTGCAAAGCATCTCCCGCTAAAACCGCTGTTGCTTCGTCAAATTTCACATGACAAGTTGGAATGCCGCGTCGTAAATCATCATCATCCATACAGGGAAGATCATCGTGAATCAGGGAATAAGCATGGATCAATTCAACCGCCACAGCTGGCGTGTCTAACAGTTTAATATCGACATTAAGCATTTCACCTGTCCCATAAACAAGCGCAGGGCGAATTCTTTTACCTGGATTTAATGCCGAATACCGCATTGCGGTATGAAGGCTTTGTGGATTTATATTGCTTGCAGGAAGCATTAATTCCAAACAATTTTGAACTCTTTCTTGGGTACATTTTAGAAATTCTTTATAGGACATTATTTAACAATAATTAGTTTAGTTTTATGCGTAAGTTAAAAGACAGCAAATAGCTTGAGTTTTTTCATTAGTCAAGGTTAGCATCTTCTAATTTCCCAGCCGTTAAAATGGATACTTTCTGCTCGGCACTGTTAAGAATAGTTTGACACTCCTTTGTAAGAACAACGCCTTTCTCAAACTGAGATAGCGAATCTTCTAGGGTTAAGTCACCAGTTTCCAACCCTTGAACTATCATTTCTAAAGCTTCTAATTGGGTTTCAAAAGATGCAGTCTCTGATTTTTTAGTCGCCATTTTATCGTCTAATATTCAATTAAAGTGAGATATTTCGCTATTGTCTCGTATTTTTGTAGACAAGGGAATGAATTGCTCACTAAAGAGTGATTTTTAGATTGATATAGCAACTTTATTTTTCGTTTCACTGGAATAGTTGTAAATATTAGCTAATCTTTTAGTAAGGATTAAAAGTTGAGTAGAAAAGCTTTGGATATAGGTACTTTAGTAGGACTTTTAGGCGCGATCGCAATGGTCGTTATGGCAATGGTATTAGGTGGATCGATTATCACCTTTATTGATGCACCATCAATATTGATTGTTGTAGTGGGCACTCACTTTGTTGTGATGATGACTTATTCTTTAGGAGACTTTTTAGCGGCCGCAAAAGCGGGTATGAAAGTTTTAACGTTCAAAGCCATCAATAATGAAGAATTAATTGCTCAAATAGTTGAGTTAGCTGATATGGCTAGAAAAAGTGGTTTATTAGCACTAGAAGGAGCCACTATTGAGCAAGATTTCTTAAAAAAAGGGATCGGTTTATTAGTAGATGGTCATGATGGCGATGTCGTCCGTGGAATACTTGAAAAAGATGTCAATATGGCTTCGACTCGACACAAGCATGCAGCTACGATATTCAAAGCAATGGCAGATATCGCTCCTGCTATGGGTATGATAGGAACATTAGTTGGATTGGTAGCGATGCTTTCTAATATGGATGATCCTAAATCAATTGGTCCAGCTATGGCGGTTGCTCTTTTAACAACATTATACGGCGCTATTATGGCCAATATGGTGGGAATTCCAATTGCTGGCAAACTCGGATTTCGTGATGATGAAGAGAAAGTTTCTAAATCATTAATGATTGATGGGCTTTTAGGCATTCAAGCAGGTCAAAATCCAAGAGTTATTGAACAAGTTTTACATGGTTATTTACAAGAAGGCAAACGCCCAACGGCGGAAGAGTAGGTTATATGAGAAAAATTAACCAATGAGTGAAGAGGCGGAATGCGACTGCCCCCCCGAAGGACTCCCTGCTTACATGGGCACTTTTGCTGATTTAATGGCATTACTTATGTGCTTTTTTGTTTTATTACTATCATTTGCTGAAATGGATGTCTTGAAGTTTAAGCAAATCGCAGGCTCAATGAAAGTAGCCTTTGGTGTTCAAAATAAAGTCCACGTTCGTGATATTCCTAAAGGCACCAGTATTATAGCTAAAGAGTTTTCACCTGGAAAACCACAACCTACGGTGATAGAAGCCGTTATGCAACAAACCATTGACGTTACCCGTGAAACACTAGATTTTGATGAGGCCGAAGAAGAGGAAAATGAAGGAAAGGGAAAAGATGAGAAAGAAGGTGAAGGTCCTGGAACAGACAAAGCAGATGCAAAAGAAGAATCCAGTGACGAGCTTAAAGAAACAAATGAAGAAATTCTAGCACAAGTCCAAGCGGCAAAAGATGCGGCCGTAAAAGCTGCCGAAGAAGCCGAAGCTTTAGCGCAAGAAATTGCGGGGAAAATGTCAAAAGAAATATTAGAAGGTCAAGTAGAGCTATTAGCAAAGGGTGCCTACGTAGTTATACGAATTAGAGAAAAAGGCTCTTTTGGTTCTGCATCTGACACAATTGAAAGAAAATTTTTACCTGTAATTAAAAAGATTGAAAATATATTAACTGAAACCGATGGCGAAATTAGAGTAGCAGGTCATACCGACAGTCTCCCCATTAATGATGAATATTTCCGTTCAAATTGGGAATTATCTGGCGGTAGAGCCGCCTCAGTTACAAGAGAGCTATTAAAAAGTGGTAAACTTAAAAAAGAACGATTTGTAATTAATGGCTATGCAGACACTAAACCTATTGCTGATAATCTAACATCTGAGGGGCGTGCTACAAATCGACGTGTTGAAGTTATTATTGTTCAAGGAGAACAGCCAGACGGTGAAGTAGTTGGTGTTGGGATTAACACCAAAGCAGTAAAACCTTAGCTTCTATTTTAAATGGATAATAACTTAGTCAATAATCTCTTCATTAACGATAGATTGTGCTGAAGAAATTTGTACTAATCTAAGCATTATTTCACTTCGAAGTACTCCTTTAGTTTGATCTGAGGCTGATAATTGAAGAAAATAACGATAGAGTTTAACGGCTTTATTAATTTCACCTTCGGATTCATTTGCATAGGCATAGTTAATCAAGACAGCAGAATTATTAGGCTCTAAACTATTAGCAACTTGTAATAAATTTAGGGAGGCTTTTGAGTTACCTTTTTCCTGTTCTACAATGGCCTTTTGAACCCAAATAGAAATTTCCTCACCATTTAGGCTAAGCGCTGTAGACAGTGAATCAGATGCATTCTCTAAATCACTCTGTAAAAGCTGCGCACTACCTAACCAAAACCAAACTCTCCAGTCGTTAGGTACACTTTTAGTAAAAGGTTGAATAACTTGTTTAGCCTTATTTGCATTTTTGTATTTAATAAGTTGTGATGCATAGGCAATCGCAACTTCTTTGTGAAGGCTATTTTCTGAGAATAATTTTTGTGTTTTACTTAATGCCAATCGTAATTGACCTTTTTCTTCAAGCGCTTGAGCATTCGCCAAACGTTTTTCTATACTAACAATAAATTCTTGTGACTCAGTTTTAGCAAAAACAAAAGTTGAATTGATGGAACAACTCAATACACAAACCGTTAAAATATTTTTAACTTGAAGCAATTGTTTAAAATGATATTTCATCTTCTGTTATTCCTATTTAGCATCAATTAATTTTGGTGTAATAAATATAATTAACTCTTTACGTGTTACATTGTCATATTGACCTTGAAATAATTTTCCTGCCACGGGGATATCTTTTAAACCAGGAACGCCTCTATTTGTTCTAGACTCCTGAGTTTGAATTAATCCGCCTATCACTACAGTTTCGCCATTAAAAGCACGGACTAATGATGAAGTTTGTCTGATGTCTAAATTAGGAGCTGAAGATTGAATATTTCCTGCAGAACCTCGTACTTCACTAACACTTGAAACCCTAGTAACAACAGGTGAAACATCCATCATTACCCATCCATCTTTAGAAATTTGAGGTGTAATTGAAAGAACAATACCTTCTGTTACAACTTGAGGCACGTCAGTCGTAGTGGTATTTGAACCAGATGTTGTATTATCAGTGTTTTGTTCACGTCTAAAAAATGTTCTATCTGTTCCAACTTTAATGAGAGCTGATTGATTATTTAGCGTTCGAATATGAGGTTGTGAAACTATTTGAACTTCGCCTTGTTCTTCTAACGCATTGATTAACGAGGTAACATTATTTCGTCCTGCGTTATTTACATCAAAAGTGCTAAGAGATAAAGTTGGAGACAATGCTGCTCCAACACCAACAGGACTAGAAATAATATTACTGATCCTAAACGCTGTTTGAGTTCCCCTCAAACCTGCATCGACTATTTTTGTCCAATCGACACCCAAACTAAAATCATCATTTAATGTAACTTCCAAAATTTTAACTTGTATATCAACCTGACGATGAACCGCATCATTAACATCAGCTAAATAATTTTCTATCGCTTTTACTCGGGGATGTCTATCTGAAACTTGAACGGTTCCAGATATCTTATTCATCACTAAGCGTCCTTCTTCCGAAACTAGTATTTTAAGTTGTTTTTCAAGCTCATCCCAAAACTCGACACGATTTTCTTGCTTAATACTGATTTTTCCTGCTTGGGAATCTCCACCGCCACCTCCGGAATCTCCACTTCCAGAAGAGGAACTTCCCGAACTGACTTGAGCTTCACTTGATGAATATCCTATGCGGTTTAATCTAATATAGTCAATATTAAAGAGTTTCGTTTGCCAGGATTTTACTCTAATTAAGTTATTATCAGCTTCCCAATAGTAACCTAGAGATCCTAGTAACGCAGTCATTGACTGTTCAAATGCCAAATCATTAAAAGATACAGTGACTTCGCCAGCAACATCATTATCTGCTAACAAATTTAAATTATATGCTGTTGCAAATAATTTTAACGCTTTCTTAACGGGGATTGCTTTAGCTTCAAAACTATAAAGTTTCTCTTGTGTTTTTACTGGTAACTCAAAACCTATTTTTGGATAAGATAGCCTGCCTTGTAATGACAATTTATTTAAACTACTTAAATCAGGCTTACTATCAATTTGCTTATGAAACCTAGGAAATATTTCCTTTTCTGGTACAGGTTCAAAAATTGAACAGCTTGTTAAAATGATATTAATTGCTAACATTGCAGTTAATCGAAAATAATTATTCTTTAAAATTTTATATATTAGTCTATGCATTATCTTCTCCATCACTTATTCTGATGGTAATTGTTTTTGTATGTTTTTTAAGTTTGACTGATTTATTTAAGATTGACTCTAAGCTAAATCCACGAATGCTATCGCCTATTTTCATAATTTTTCCATCAATAATGGCATAATTAGAATCAACACCTTTTATGATTCCGGTTAACTTTGGTTTTACACCAATCGTTAAATGCTTCGTATCTTTCAAATACTTGGTTAAAGTATCAGTCGAAATAGGCTTAATTAATCCTGCCTTACCTTTAAGTATATGCAAAGAAAAAGGATCTCGCTTAGGTTTTTCATTCCAAAATAATTGCGAGGTGTCAACTAATTTCATCGGCACCTGATTAGATTCTAGCTCATTATCTGCACCATCACTCATCATGTCATATGGTATTTCTGTATTTATTTGCCCGTCATCAGATTGAGAACCTAGAAGAGGAGATATAACATTTTCAAAAATAATATAGAAAGCAAAAACCACCATTAAAACAATCAGTACATTTTTTGCAATTTCCGAATTGGATGTTTGCTTTAAGTAGCTATTGAATAAGTTCGACATCATCACTCGCTTCATTTGATTTTTTTATGGAAATAATTCCATTGGGATCTTTAACCCATAAGTTAATTGTGAGAGAAAAATGCCTTACCCCTTGCTTTTCCGCAACAAACTCAGTAGAAACGATTTCCAACCGACGATTTTCATCAATAATACTTCGAATAAAAGTTAACGCTTTAATATAAATGTTTTTACTCTTATTTTTTGCATGCAAATCAAAACTAACAGGCATTGCGTAAGTTCCATCAACATCCACTTTGTGCGCACTACCCATGTTATATTTTAGAATAAAACCTAATTGGCTGGCCGCACTATTTTTTGAGTTTAGCCATCCAGCTAAACTAGGTACACTATTAAATATTTTTGATTCGGCCTTTTTAATGTTTCTCTCAATTTTCTGCAAGTCATCTTCACTCCATTGACTTTGAAGTAATTCTAGCTCTGACATTAATTCTCCGTTCTCACTGTTACGTGTTATATTATTTTCCAGAAAATCTAACCTAAAACTAAACTCCCAGATTAAAAGCCAAACGGATAGGGCTAAAATTATCGAGAATATCACTCTTCCAATATTGGTTTCAAAAATATATTTTCCAATACTATCTAGTTTTAATTGATATCGTAACCTCCCTTTTACCTCTTGCTTTGGCGCTCTAACCGCTCTACGTCTTTCTGGGTTATTTGTATTTTCAATATCAATTTCATGAGTTTTATCACTATCTACAAAATCATTTAAATCTAATTCTTCAAAACTCAGCTCATCATTTATGTGCGTACTTTCTGATTGATTCATTGCATTTCACCAATGATTTCAAATGCTACTTTTTGTTTATTTGATATACCACCAGCTTCTAACTGTTTCAACCAATTATGTTTCCAACTCGTAATTATTCGAATATTCCAAGGTGAACTTGATAGCCTTGTCTCAAAGTCCTCTAATGATTCAGATAACATCGATAAAGGAATAGAGCTTTCACCTTTTATAGATAATTCTCTTCTTTTATTATTTTGTACGATTGTTAGATGCTTTACAACTAAACCTTCCGGCAACATACTTCCCAAATGGTTAACAAAGAGGGCAGGAAGATTTCGGTTGTTAGCCTTTAATAAATTTAACCTTTTTTTACCCCGCTCACTTGTATAAATTAATGATGTTATACGATCTATTTCTTTTCTATTCTCTTCTATTGATTGAATTAATTGTGCAGTATCATTATGTTTTTGTTTGACTTGAAGTTCAATATACCCAGCAGATATTAACGCTACACTTATTAATGAAAACCATGCCCAAATAGCGGCTCTGTAAAAAAATGTTCTATTTAATTTTTTACGAGCAAGTACCGGAATAAAATTTGCTGAAGTTTCACCTGCAATATTGGAAACTTCACTTGCCCAATAAAATGGATCTAACCCATTTGGATCAAAACTAATATTACCTTCAACGAATTGCTCTATTTCATTGACCAACTTTTCAGAACCTTCACCAATTAGCCAAATTTTTTCAGCTTGTTTTCTATACTTCTGCTTTACATACCGTAATGTACGATTGATATCTAAGGTTAGACGTTGATGTTCCGAAGTAAAACCTGAATAGGGTAATTCTCTAATAAAAAGAACTTCCCCATTACCTAAAGTGACTAGTATTTCAACACGTTCTTTAAATAAGGCGACTACAATCAGTAAGTCTTCATCAACTTCTTCATAGTTTTGAACAATGCCTGTTACTATTTCGCTTAAAGGAACCAATTGTTTTGGAGTAAGATAAAATTCCTGACAAACTCGAACAATGGCATCGATAATATGTTTTGGCATTATATGAAGTATTATACCTTCTTCATCGGGGCTATGAATTGCCTCATGAAAACACCATGATGCTTTTTCTTTAAATGGTTTATTATTTTCTACTTTACGCTGGAGAAATTTACTTAAATCACTTTTTGACATGTTCGGAACGTCAAAAAATTCATGAGTATGCAAGTCATCTTCATATGCAATCGTGAGTTCGCCACCTTTAGAAAGATCCATATGTTCACTGGCATCAACCAAAGCTTTATTTAAAGTCGATAGGTCATATACTGGATAGGGAGCTGTCCATCGTTCTAAGGAAAAACTACGTTGCATTCGAGTAATTCTAAATTCGCCATAAATCCAGGATATTGTAAACTTAGACTTGTTCATGGCTGTCCCCAAAACCAAATTGTACCATTGGTTTGATAACGAGATGTCCAGTCGCTTTGTAAAATACTTGTTTGTTGTAAAACACTAGTTCCAGAAACAGGGGCACTGTATAGCGATATTTTGGATTGATCAATTACCCAGCGTATAATTATTCCATCACCACCACTTGCAGCAGGAACTGATATAACACTACCACTTTCTAGTTGATAAGAGGCTTGAGTACTATTTGCATTACTCAAAACAATTCGATGAAAGATGCTTTTTAAATTAATCCTTTCAATTTTTATATCGGCTGATTCTTTAATTAAAGCTGAAGTGTTCTGTTGCCATATATCATTAAAAACACTGCTATTATTAGCAACACTTGCTACATTTGCAGTTAGATTACTGATAATCATTACCCTAGGAGAAACTGGTTCTACAGCAAGGCCTTGGTTTTGTGTTACTCCACTAAAACTGCTATCTACATTGGTTAAGAATTGTGGATCAAATATTAAACGTCTTCTAAAATCGTTATCATTGAATTCAATTTTTTGTATAGATATATTACTCACCGTTGCGATTGCCTGTGTCCAGGAGATTGTAGAACTGGTTGGTATTACTTTCTTGTCTTGGATATATAAACTTAAACTTTGCATGATCGTTTTAAGATTCTGAATTTCAGCATCAGCCTTTGCCCGCTTAATTTGATTAAAAATACTTGGCGCTAATGTTCCAGCCATAATTGCCATAATTGCCATTACTGCAATTAATTCCATCAAGGAAAATGCTTTTTGTTTTTTAATATTAAACATATCTAATTACTTAAACCTGACATCATACTAAACATTGGTAAAAAAACGGCTCCACCAATAAGACCAACAATACTGATTAATACCAACATTATCATAGGTTCTAAAACTCCGAATACTCGCTTTATTTGTCTTGGGACTTCTTTATCAAAACGAATGGAGGCATACTCTAACGACTGATCTAGTCTTCCAGTTTCTTCACCTACCACCATCATTCTCATTACAATGGATGAGATAACATTATGTGCTCTTAATCCGTTCGTCATTTTTTGTCCATCTGTTACAGCGAGCTCTGCGTCCAATACAGCTCTCTCCATAACCCGATTACCAACTAGACCTTTACATATAGAAAGCGCTTGAAGAATTGGAACACCTGCTTTTAATAGAAGCGCTAGGTTATGACAAAATGTTGATTGCACTATCATTCGATTAAGCTTACCAAACACGGGTAAATTTAATTTTAGCTTATCTAAAGCATATCCAAATGCTGCACTATATTTTGGACCTATTTTAAGAATAACGATTATTGCAATAGGGGCTGTGAGGAGTAAATACCAATTTGAGCTTGTAAATTCTCCAATAGATACAACGGCTTGTGTCAAAGGTGGCAGCTCTAAATTCATACTGTCAAAAATTTTACTAAATCTTGGTACTACAAAGGTAAACATTAAAAAAACAAGACCCATAACCGCTGAAAATATTAAAATTGGATAAATACTTGCTTGTTTAATATCAGACATGATTCCATCTAACCACTCTAAATGCTCACTAATATCTTCACATGATTGACCTAGATTTCCACTATACTCGCCAGCTTTTATTAAGTTTACAATCTGATTGTTGAAAACCTTCGGATGTTTTCCCATTGCATCATCTAGTGTATTGCCTGCCTCTACGTTGAGCTTTAAGTCTCTTAATATTACGGAAAAATGCCTTACTTCCGTTTCTTCTGCAATTGCCGATATTGACTCAGAAATTGATATTCCCGCTGATAGCATTGAATTTAATCCATTAAAAAAATCGACTAGTTCTTTCCTTGAAACCCCTTTATTACCAAAAGTGTTCTTTTGTCTAGATGTTTTACTAGCATCAATTAACCAATAACCTAACTCCTGTAACCTATGATCTAACTCTAATTCTGACTCTGCCGACATTATGCCATCCATCGAATGACCTTTTTTATCAACCGCGGAATAAACGAAATCAACCATGATTATTTGACCAATCTCATAACTTCCTCTACAGAAGTTAGGCCTTGTTTAACTTTATCAATTCCGTCTTCTAACATACTTGTCATTCCATTTTTTCTAGCAATTTTTTCAATTTCATCAGTTGATTGCCCTTGAATTATTGGATCATGCATTTCATCTGTTATATTTAAAACTTCGTAAATTGCCAACCGTCCTTTGTATCCTGTTTGATTACATTTCTTACAACCTGTAGGTTCAAAAATAATATCGGACTCAACTAATAAACTGTCTAGTTTATATTCCTCAATAAGTTTCAAACTATCTTTTGAGGTTTGTTTGCAATGTTGACAAAGTTTTCTAACTAGACGCTGACCAATACTCGCCATTAGAGCAGGAGGTAAAAGATATTTTTCGATCCCCATATCAATTAATCTAGGAATTACACCAGCCGCTGTATTTGTATGTAAAGTTGTTAAAACAAGATGTCCTGTTAATGCCGCTCTTATGGCTAATTCCGCCGTCTCTAAATCTCTAATTTCTCCAATAAGAATGACATCTGGATCTTGTCTTAATAAAGCTTTAAGACCATTGGCAAATGTCATTCCTATTTCTGGATTAATAGGCGTTTGTCTTATGTTCGGTAAAGAGTATTCAACAGGATCTTCTAAAGTAAATACACTTTTTGATTCTTTGTCGATTAAACCAAGTGCTGTATATAAAGTGGTCGTTTTGCCACTTCCTGTAGGCCCCGTGATTAATACCATGCCAAATGGTTGATTCATTAAGTTTTCAAAATTTGACTTATCATTTTTGGAAAATCCTAACCAGTCAATTGAAAGTTTTACGCTAGCGGAATCTAAAATCCTCATAACAACACTTTCACCGTAATTGGTTGGCAGTGTTGAAATTCTTAAATCTATTTCTTTGCTACCATACGTAAAATGTATTCTACCGTCCTGAGGGATTCTTTTTTCTGATATATTCATTCCTGATAATAGTTTTAGTCTTGCTGTTAACGCCGGTCTTAATTCAGAAGGGATTAGAATTTGAGTTTTTAACACACCATCGATTCGATAACGAATTCTTAACACCTTATCATCCGGCTCTAGATGTATGTCTGCAGCATTATTTTTAACACCATGACCAATAATTTGATCAACGAGACGTACCATTGGAGAGATGTTTTCCGCACCTTCTTCCGATGTAATTCCTTCAGATAGTAAAAGATCAATGGTTTGATTAATTGTTCCGCCATGTGAGTAATTATGCTCAATTGCTTCTAAAACTGAGGTCTCATGTGCGGTAACAACTTTTACTGTTTTTTGAGTTTCTTTTTCAACAAGATCTATTGCAACTACATCAAATGCATCAGCAAAAACCACAGTTAAAACATCTCCTGCAAGATCAATAGCGATCATTTTATGCTTTTTGGCCATTTCATAAGCAATTAATGGCAAGACATCTTCATCAATCGATATGCGATCTAATTCTATAACCTCAGTTTTATTTTCTGTTGCTAAAGTGCCGGTTAATACATCAGGGTTAACGAAACCAAGTTCAACTAAAACTTCACCTAACATTCGCCTCTGGCGTTTTTGTTCTCTAAGCGCTAAATCTAGTTGTAGATCGGAAATAAGGCCAGCATCTAAAAGACGCTGGCCTAAGGGTTTTTGACGCGTGACGGGGGCATTCACAATTTTCTGTTAATTAAGAATTAACGTTTTAATTTAAACAATATATTAGAATACTTCCATGATCACTGTTAGTACCATATCTTTTTACTTTACCAGCGGCTTTCCAACTCTTATTGCCAGTCGTAACGTCACCATCGCTATCAATGATGCTACTTATCTTTTTTGCTAACTCATCACTAATGCCATCCGCACGATAAGCTAAAAAGCTTCCATCTCTATTGCCATCTCCATCTATGTCACAATTCCAATTTGAATCACCTGTATAAAGAAGGTCTTGATAGCCGCCTTTGGTAATCTGATTAGTAAGCTCTTTATCTAAATAAGGGCCATTCCACCCCTTGATTGGGGCTCCACTTCCGTTCGAATCATTCACCATTAAGTTATGATATCTACTATCTGCATGACTAGGGATGTGCCGAGGCCAAGTTCCAGTATCTTTGTAGTACCGTGTGGCAGCGAGTTTTAATTGATTTGCTTCACCAATATACGCAGAAACCTTACCATCCTCTATTGCTTCAAATATTTTTGGTGTGGCAACAGCCGCTAATATTGCAATTACGGCCATTACACCAATCATTTCCATTAGGGTGAAACCCTTTTGCTGTACCTTCATTTTTTGCTCCAGTAGCTTTATTAACATAAAATTAGTATTAACTATCTTACCTATTTAGCTAAATAGAAAATAACTTCATATATTATAAAGTAGTTGAGATTTGAGAAAAATCAAACATACTGGGGGATTTCTACATTGATTTAGGATATATGACATAACAAAATCACTATTTGTAAGCTCTTTAGAAACTAGATTTCCAATTTCTTACATCATTTAGATTAAATATCCATTCTTGGGTTTGACTTCCCCGCTGTTCAGCTGGCATTCCATCGTGGATCCATCGTTCTACGCTAGTCATTGTGACATCCATTATTGAAGCAAGCGTATCTTTTCCGACCACTTGATCACTACTAGTGAAAAGTGCATTCGTATCAATACTGTTTCTATTTTGTGTTCTTTTTGCGCGTCTTAGGTAATTTGAACTTCTCATATAAAATATCCTTTTCTGCTAGCAATAATAAATGAAACTATTGGGATGGTTCATTTTGTCGCCAATAATTGCAATAACTAAACTATAGATGATATTTATGGGTAAGGGGTTACATTTTCATGTGAAAAATTGTAAGTAAGTTTGTGTTGTTATTAAAACTCTATACAAAATTCAATTAGATACTAGAATGATTACTTTAGTGTCCATACTCCCATAACTGGTAGATACATTGATTTAATCGTTTCATGTTATCTAATTTTTTGTTGCTAATGTTTATTTTATCTAATAAGCACTTACTGATAGAATTTTTATAACAAGAAATAAAATGATTTTCTTGCTCCCCAGATAGTTCGAAATTTTTAATGACTGCGGCTAAATCTAAAATAGGATCACCAATACAAACATACTCCCAATCAACAATTTTAATCTTCATATTTTTCTTATTAATCAAAATATTATTAAGATTTAGATCATAATGACATAGAGTGCAACATTGATACCATTTAAGCATTGATAATGATTGTTCCAAACATGTATTTATTTCTGATATTAAATTCTTATTTTTATCTTTACTTAATGCGATCATTCTATATTTGTGTAAGTGTTTATTAAGATCAAAATTAGGTAATTGAATTGATTTTACTGAGTGTAAGTCGGCTAAAAATTTAGCTAAGAAATCAATTATTTTAATGCTTCCATTTAACCTTATATTCAATGATTCGGATTCAAACCACTGCTGTATACGAACTTCATTTGACTGAAAATACGTATCAACTAAACAAGATGATAGTTTTCTAAATGATTTAGGTGTAACAACTTTATCTAAAGCTATAGAACGTTCGTATGGCAGGAATTGATTATTAGATTGAATAATTATTTGAATAAAATAATTCTGTTTATTTCCAGAAAAACAATAACTTATATTTGATCGACCAATTGAAATAGGGCGCCAGTTTTCCACTCTATGATGCCTCATAAAGCTCTTTCCTAACAAACTCCCTAGGCTGCAAAAAAAAGCATCTAACTCCTTCCAAGCTAGAAAAGAATGCCTCCACCAGCTAGGTTGTTTTTGAACAATTATTTTCACAATAAGGGCTTTAACTTATCCAAGTTAGTCAAATGAAATTCTGTTTTCCACTTATACCAACCTATTACGGCTAATATAACATAGAGTGAGAATAATGTTGAGGTTAATACCAAACCTTTTGAATAAAACAAATAGACCGATATTAAATCAATGACTATCCAGTAAAGCCAATTTTCTAGTACCTTTTTAGTGATCATATAGGTCGCTACTAAAGCAAATATCGTAGTGAATGAATCTAAATAAGCAAAGTCTTGGGTTGTAAAACTGGATAGTAAATAACCTGTAATTAAAACGCCTATTGATAACAGTAAAATAATTATTATATGAGTTCTTAATTTCCAACTAATAATATTGAATGGTGAAAGTAAATTGTCTTGGTTATTATTTTCAGAACCTGACCACTGCATCCAACCGTAAACTGCCATTATTAAATAATAAGCATTTAAAAAGGATTCCATAAATAGGTTTACATCAAAAAATAACCAGGCATATATAGCCGTGCTAAAGAATGCGCAAGGCCAACACCAGATATTTTCTTTAATAGCTAGAGTTAAATAAGCCAAAGCGAAAATAACCGCGCACCACTCCCAATAAGAAGTAATACTTAATTGCTTTATGAAAAGATCCAAAAGAAAGTCAAAACTATTTAGTTATTACTGAGGGTTCTATATTCTTGTCTGGCTCAACATCGCTATTTAAAAATTTAGCTACCAAAACCTGCTTGCTATACTTTTTAAAAGAATATGCCAGCGTTTCTTTAACGACATCCATAACTTCATCAAACTCACCAAATATTTGGCTACTCATTGTATTAGTATAACACGAGACCCTTGGGTCTTGGTTAAGCCTCTCAACGATATCTTTTATAATACTTAAATATTCAGAATCTAACGGATAGAGACTGATTTCTGCAGATATTTTCATCGTGTAATTACATTTGAAGGTGAAAATTAGATTTTAACATAGCTCAATCAGTATAGTTTTTTTAATTTTGCACACTAAGCGACCTCTAATTCAAACTGAAGATCCTTATTTCTTATCCGTTTTTGTTCCATATTGTCTAAAAACATGACTCTATTAGAGACTAAACTATTTGTATCTCTCTCATATAAAGACATCCTTAACTGTTTAAAACGCCTTTCGCTCTTAGTATCTAGTAAATTAGCATCCTTTCTATTAAGTTGCTCTATCACTCTTTTTAAATCTTGTTTGAATTCTTGTTTTATATTAACTATTTTTTTCTCTGAGCCATATATAAATTTACCAGAGTGAAATAAAAAATCATTTTTTATCTCACTCATTTTAGAACGTTTAAACTTACTATTTGAACAACCAAAAAGCTGTTTAATTCTCATTTTTTGAATTCTCAAGTCTAATATTAGCTTAAGAGGTATGCTTATCGTGAATAATAGCTTTCTATCAGAATATGCTGATTTATCATCAAAAATATTAATTCTATTATTTTTGATATCAATATCTGATTCTTTCAATTTAGCTACTTCCGAAAACCTTAATTTTCCAAGCAACATCAACTCTAATATTAAAAGGCTTTTACCTGATAAATGACTCGCCACCTGTCTGCATTTATTTTCTCCAAAATAAGAAATGTAACCTTTACGTTGTTGAACACTAATATAATTAAGTTGCGAAATGGGTAATTTTAGAAATGTTGTATATAGATATTGAATTGACTTTTCAGCACTTTGTTGGAGTTTTTGATTATAGTTATTTTCGGTTGCTAGCGATGATAAAAAGGATTCTATATCAGTTTTAGATAAGTCCGTTGGATGCTGATGATTGTGAAATTTTAAAAAGCGTAATACCCAGTAAACCACTTGTTTTCTTTCAACTTCAAGTAATATACCTTGTTGTTCAATAGAAAACTCTAGATCTTTAACTAGTTTAGTTTCCATTAATAATTTGGAGTTTGAAGAAAATATATAATTGATATCGATTGCTTGATTAGCCATTTTAAAACACCTTTACGAACCACTCACATAAATACTACTTAAATGAATAGCACTTGTCAAGCTGCTATAATTCCCCAAATCCACTTTAGCCAGTTCATTTTTCCAACAATTCTATTTTGACAAAAAAACTTTGCGTCTCTACGTCGTTCTTTTCGGTTTTTCTATCATCAACGCAATTGAAATCACAGAGAAACGCCTAGCGTTCAATATTTAAACTCACATTCCGCCCCAAACACTCAAACAAAATTCTTTTTTGTGCGAGATAGATCACACGAATATCAGCAATAGATCAAACAACCTATAGCGAAAAGATCACAGCATTCTTGTTAATTGTCTGAA
>CAZRPK010000051.1:0-20281 GCA_964601915.1 uncultured Kangiella sp.
GTTGAGATCCGACCTGTCGATACTCAAGTTGATGATTTACTTTCTGAAATTAGAAAAAAAGCAGCAATAAATGAGCGAGTTTTGGTAACCACTTTAACCAAACGAATGTCCGAAGATTTAACCGAATATTTGACAGAACATGGTGCTAGAGTTCGATATTTACATTCTGATATTGATACCGTGGAAAGAATGGAAATCATTCAGGATTTAAGGCGAGGTGAGTTTGATGTGCTAGTAGGCATTAACTTATTAAGAGAAGGTTTAGATATGCCGGAAGTTTCTTTAGTCGCTATTTTAGATGCAGATAAAGAAGGTTTTTTAAGATCAGAGCGCTCGTTAATTCAAACAATAGGACGAGCGGCAAGAAACCTAAATGGTCGAGCTATTTTGTATGCAGATAAAATAACGGGTTCAATGAAACGAGCATTAGATGAAACAAATAGAAGAAGAGAGATCCAGCATCAATTTAATTTGGATAATAATATTACGCCAATTGGAGTGACTAAGGCGATTGGTGACATAATGCAAACAGGTGAAAAATTTAGCGTCACCCAATTATCAAAACAACGAAGAGTTGCAGAAAAATCCGCAGAGTATAAAGTTCGAACGCCCGCACAAGCAAGTAAAGCAATAAAAGAGTTAGAAAATAAAATGACCGAGGCAGCGAAAAACCTTGAGTTTGAAAAAGCCGCTAAATTTAGGGATGAAATTAGTTTGTTGAGGGATGCAGTCTTTAAATAAATTGAATTTATTGGAGTTTTAAAAAACTCTTTGAGAATATATTTATAAATGTAAAGATCTTAAAAAACTCGCAGGTCGACTTTGTTGCCAAATGTCTTCAAAATATTTTACTTTATCTTTCACTTCGATTTGGCGTTGGTTAAATTGTATTGCTTCATATTTTTCTCGATTACTTCGATAGAGCATAAATTGTTGGTCGACTAGATAAAACCCAGAAATAGTGTTTTTATAATCGTTTGGAATTATTTTAATTTCAATGAATGATGTAAATCTCTGAGCTAATGAGACAATTCTATGGTCAAATCCCTGAAGTTCTTTTTCATCATAAATAAGGCATTGAACTTTGGCCTTTCTGCTAGAGCGAATTAATTGAGTGATGCTTAATTCAATTTCTCGATTACTGAGTATTCTTTTATCTAATGAGAATGAATGAATTTGAATAAGACGTTTTGATTTTCTAAATAACTCAAGAGTTGCTTGTTTGAGGCTAGCTAAATTTTGGATACTTAATTTAGGTGAGTTTTGGGAAGGTAAACTTTCTGACGATTCAGTTTCTTTGGCGTTAACATTTCCTTGAGCGTTAATATTGATACCTGTTTCAGTCGCGTTACTTTTGCTAATGTTCTTCATGTCGCTAGTTAATTAATGGAAAACTAAATGCTATGCTCGATTGCTCAAGTATTCAACTGGTTTTTTGTTTATATCAGGCTAATTTACAAGTTAACATTTGATAGGGAATGCCTTGTTTCATATAAACAGGACCTACCGCTGAAAAATTATGTTGGTCGTAAAGGTGTTTATTATCAATTTCTACATTGAGAGAAACCAGTTTGATTTTTTTCTGTTTTCCTATGGCTACCTAATTCGCGCAAAATTCTTGAGCCAATACCTTCGCCTCGACTGGTATAACACTGCCATTTTACTAATCTTTCCATTCCTGTTCAATCTAGCACAAGCTACCACTCTATCTTCAATATTTCTGGCAATTAAGTGGATACAGTCTTTATCTTCTATATCGCATAAATTATTCTCTTCAAAATGCCTTTCGATAATAAAAACTTTATGTCTAATCGAAAGAATCTCATTAGATGATTGTTTCCAAGTTACACGGTGATAGCTGAGTTTTGTATTGATAGCGGTTAGTTTTGATATGTTTATGACAGCTTTAAGATTATCTGTAAGGTAGTCTGTATCCATTATTGATTGTGTAAAGTGATATAACCTGTATTTATAAGACTAGTAAAAGATTCAGGAAAATCAATAAGATCCGGTGAAAAATTAAACAATTTTATCGGAAATCGTTTGTAACTCACTAATTTTTCTATAGCTTGTTGATTTTTACACTCAAATTTCCAACATTCCCCTTCAATATATATTTGGACTTCATCGTCTAAAGAAAGCCAATTTGCTTTAAAATCACGGCTTAATTGAATAATAGATTCACTATTTAAACCATCTAAGTCAATTTTTTCAGTGGGTTCTGAAATGCCAAGTTTGGATTGACTGAGTTGTTTTGCTAATGCTGACTTGAGTAAATTTGGATTTTCAGATAATTTAATTAATTGCTTTTGTGCCCAACTCACTAATTCATTTTCAATTTCTCCAGATTTATTGATTTTATTTCTATAAGGATCGGTAAAGAAAGGGTTTAGAGCGTAATCGTTACTAATGTTTTCTCCGATAGAGGACAAAAGAAGATCGACTTGAGGGCTTCTATAACCAATAGAATATCCGATTGATTCACCGATAGACTCGCCCCAGTGGGCTGTGTTAGGTGGAATATAGAGAACATCTCCAGGATGCATGATGACGTCAATCACGGCCTCAAAATCACTGACATGCGGTAAGGGCGAGTTGGAGTCAACTATTGGTGGTTTATCCCCCATTTTACCTACTCTCCATCGACGAGTACCACTGGCTTGAAGTAGGAAGACATCGTAGTTATCAATATGAGGGCCAACACCTCCTTTATCGACTGCATAGCTCACCATCAAATCATCAAATCGCCAATTTGGTATAAAGTTGAATTGATTAATAATATTGCGAGTATTGGGTACCCAAGTATCGACACTTTGAATGAGTAGTGTCCAACATTGTTCGTTTAAATCTACAAATCGATCTTCTTCAAAAGAACCATGCTCAAGTGTCCAATTTTTACTTTTTGATGAGCCAGAAATTAAACGGGATTCAATTTCTGGCTCTAGCGCTAATCCGGCTAATTGATCCGCAGATAAATAGTCGAGTCGTGCTTTAAAAATATTGGCTAAATAACAAGGTTGTTTTTGCCAATTATTTTGTAAAAACTCTTCAGGATTATTCATAGTTTTTTCATTTTGGTGGTTGAGCTAGGTGTTATAAAGTATTTGATTATAATTGAATACTAACTCCTTCGCACGAATATATAGCGAACACTTGTTAGCTGAAAATATCTTTAATAAACAATATGTTAGCATGAAAAATGCAAGGTCATACCAGATCGGGTAGACAAACAAGGGATAATAGCCCGAATTTTGAAAAAGCGTAACTTATAGGGTATATAAATGAGCAGAACCGAGAGCTTTTCACGTGAAGATTTAATCACTTGTGGTAATGGCGAGTTAATTGGGAGTGCATCTAATGGTAGAAGTATCGCGCGTCTACCGTTACCAAACATGTTGATGATGGATCGCATTACAAAAATTTCCAACGAAGGTGGTGAATTTGGAAAAGGCGTTATCATTGCAGAGTTGGATATCATTCCTGATTTATGGTTTTTCGGCTGTCATTTTAAGACTGATCCGGTAATGCCAGGTTGTTTAGGTGTTGATGCTATGTGGCAACTGGCGGGTTTTTATTTATCTTGGGATGGTAGTCCTGGAAAAGGTCGAGCGCTTGGTTCCGGTGAAATTAAATTTTTTGGTCAAGTCTTACCAACCGCTAAAAAAGTAATTTATAGAATTGATGTAAGAAGAATTATTAAACGTGGTCTAGCAATGATTATTGCAGATGGTAGTGTTTCAGTTGATGGTAAAGAAATTTATACAGCTAAAAAACTTAAAGTAGGACTTTTTGAATCAACGGAAAACTTTTAAATCAATCAAACCAACTTAATCGAAATACTGAATTGAATTTTACAGATAGTGTACGGAATAGAGGAAAAAACATGAAACGCGTTGTTGTAACTGGAATGGGTATTGTCTCTTGTCTTGGCAATAATGTTGATGAAGTGACTGATTCCTTACGAGAGGGAAAATCAGGTATTACGTTTAATGAAAAGTATAAAGAAATTGGCTTACGTAGTCAGATTTGTGGTAGTCCGAATATAAAAATTGAAGATCATATCGATCGAAAAATTCGCCGTTTTATGGGCAATGCTTCAGCTTACACTTATATTTCTATGGCACAAGCGATTAAAGATGCTGGACTAGATGATGAATTAGTTTCTAATGTTAGAACTGGTTTAATAATGGGATCTGGAGGCGGATCTCAAAAAGCACAAGTTGAGTCGGTTAATATATGTTTAGCAAAAGGGGTTAAAAGAGTTGGTCCATATGCTGTACCTAAAACCATGGCAAGTACAGTCTCAGCTTGTTTAGCAACACCATTTAAGATCAAAGGAATTAACTATACAATTTCTTCTGCTTGCGCAACGAGTGCCCATTGTATTGGAAATGCTTATGAGCAGATCCAAATGGGTAAACAAGATATCGTTTTTGCTGGTGGTGGAGAAGAGGAAGACTGGCGTTTAACTTTGTTGTTTGATGCAATGGGTGCATTATCTTCCAAATATAATGACACACCAACAGAAGCATCAAGACCATATGATTCAACGAGAGATGGCTTTGTTATTTCTGGAGGTGGTGGTACTTTAGTTTTAGAAGAACTAGAACATGCGAAAGCTCGCGGTGCAAAAATATATGCCGAAATTATTGGTTACGGTGCGACTTCTGATGGATATGATATGGTTGCTCCATCGGGTGAAGGTGCAACACGTTGTATGCAACAAGCGATGCATGGAATGGATGGCTATGTCGACTATGTTAATACACATGGGACAAGTACTCCAGTTGGTGATACAGCCGAACTTGGTGCAATTAAGGATACGTTCGGAGATAAGCTGCCAAAAATGGGTTCGACAAAGTCATTAGCCGGTCATGCACTTGGTGCAACTGGTGTACACGAAGCGATTTATAGCTTATTAATGATGAAGAATGGTTTTATTGCGGGCTCAATCAATATTAATGAACTTGATCCTTTAGCTGTAGATTTACCCATTGTTAAAAAGACAGAAAATACTCAAATTAATACATTTTTATCCAATAGTTTTGGTTTTGGTGGTACTAATGCCAGTCTACTATTTACTCAATTTGGTACATAGCTAAGTAACCACTTAGCGAGTTTAATTGCTCTTAAATTTAAGGTGCAATAAGCTTTATTTATATTCAAAAATAAACATGAATATTAGGGTATAAATAATTGATTTTTTAAAGAGTAAGTCGTTAGTCATTTTTTGATAATAAAGAATCTTTATGAAAGCAGACTGCGAAACAGAAAGGTTGATGATTAGACGGTTCACTCTTAATGATGCTGAGTTTTGTAGTAGAGGTTATGCGCGCGAGGCGGCTAGCTCAGTTCTCAAAGATGGGGTGATTACATATTTGCTCAATACTGTTTTAGCTGTAACATTACCAAATAATTTTAGACACATATAATCTAAGATACATAATAGTGGTTTGATTTTACTTTAGTCACTTTAAAGACATACTTACTTTAATCACATATTTTAGTAGTGTGGTGGCGGTGGTTCAACATCTTTACTGGCTTGTCCATCCTGACTGATATTTTCTATTTGAGACGCAACGTTTTCTAGCATTCTTGTGATTTTCCGAAAATCGATCTGTTGTTGAATTAATGCCGAGTTTAACTCTTCTATGGTTTGCTCCTGAAAGGTGAGTTTCATTTCAAGTTCTTCTACTCTATTCTCTAGTTTTTCTGTAGACATAATAATGGGTACTGGTGATTATTTTGCTGAGTTTAAATAAGTTTACACGGATTTAGTTAGTTTGATAAGCTTACTAAAAATATTTTTAAAATCATATTGATAAACAGGTATAGCAAAATGACGGCAGATAATAACAGCAGCGAGTATAATAAAGAGAACACCTATAAAGAGATTTTCGCAAACTCGATTGATGCAGTGTATGAAATACTAATATCTCGCGGCGATAAAATGAATGCGCTAACGGATGCCATGTATGGCGCTTTGGTTATGCACTTACAAGCGGCAGAGCAAGACCCATCAATTAAAGTAATCATTATTAGAAGTGATAATAAACATTTTAGTGCAGGAAATGACTTAGCTGATTTTCTGGAAAGTGAATTTAATCAAGATAGCAATGTTATTCAATTTTTGAGGACGATGGCTATGTTAACTAAACCAATAATTGCGGCTGTGGGTGGAGCCTCGGTGGGTATTGGCGTGACTATGTTGCTTCATTGTGATTGGGTGGTTGCATGTGAAGATACTAAATTTTCTGTGCCATTTATTAAGTTAGGATTAACTCCTGAAGGTGGCTCTTCTCGGTTATTAGCACAACGATGTGGTACCGCAAGGGCGCATGATTGGTTATTGACGGGACGTACCTTTTTAGCCGAAGAAGCGTTAGCATCAGGGTTAGTCAACAAAACCTCAGTGACTATTGAGTCAACTTGGGATGATGCTCTATCGATGGCAAAAGGGTTGTGTAAAAGCTCGTTAAGGGTTCTTACAGATACTAAAGCTTTATTAAAGGCAGATGAAGTAGATTCCGTTTTGTCATTAATGGAAAAAGAAGCGAAAGTATTCGCTTCTGCGCTTAAAACTACAGAATGTCAAAATGCGTTTAATGCGTTTTTGAATAAATAGTTAATGATTAAATACCTGAGTCAATCGTGATTTCTTTTAGCTTTTGGTTTGATCTTTCGATTGCGGTATCAAGATAATACCAATAGAACTCATCATTTGAAAAGCCAACAATTGCTTCACTTAATTGATTCCCATTTTTATCTAAAAAGAGCAAGGTGGGCGTTATTTTTACTTTGTACTCTTCCATTAATGACTTAGGTAACTGTTTCTTGCCCTTAAAATTGAGAATTGATATTTTTGAGTCAATAACAAATTTTCTTAATAAGCTCTTCTCAACAAAATCACCACTCTTTATCATAGGGTGTAAGATCTCCTTTTCTAGTTTTCTACAATATCGGCAAAAAGGGGAAGAAACATAAAGTATTATTACTTTGTTTTGCGTTTGGTCAGCTGGAAGGAGTTTGCTTAGATCTTTACTTTCAACTATTTGGATTGGCTGTTTTTGTAATTGGTGTTCGGACGATTGTGAGCAAACATATTGGCTTATTAGCATCAAAAAGTAGCATGAGATTGTTTTGAAAAGTAATTTATATGTTTCATTCATACTACCGTATTGGTTAGTTTTAATTAACATCTTTTAGGCGATTCCGGGGTTACCTTTTATATTCGCCAGTTTTGGCGAATTAATTTTCTTAAAATCAACTGTATCTTTACTACGCATATATTCAGCAACGACATCCCATATTGGAGCGCCTGGAGCTTTGCTACCAACGGTTGCCCAACCGGATACTTTGTAATTTTTACTAGCTTCAATTTTAGTACCATCATCTAACTGCATTTCGGTTACTCGTTTACCAGCTGAACCCATAGGATCTAATGCATAATCTAAACCACCCACTCTTACCATATCACCACCCTGTTGATAGTAGGGGTCTTTGTTAAATAAATTGTCTGCTACATCTTCTAAAATTAATTTAATTTGTTCGCCGCTCATTTCTCTGGCATAAGTTTCTGGATAAGTAATACAAGTTTGATCGAGTACGTGTTCCATTGTGATGGTATCACCGCCTAAAACACTTGTACCCCATCTAAAGCCAGGAGAAAGTGAGATTTGAGTGTCTTTTACTTCTCTTAATGCGTCACAAATAACTTGGTCAAAAGTGCCATTAAAATTACCACGACGATAAAGTACTGAGCCGGCAACAGCTAAAGGTTCTTGTAACTCTTCTAGATATGGTTTTCGCATAGTATCAATGTAATTTTGCATTTCCACATCAGCTTTTAACATATTAGAAAAAATAGGTAATAATTTATAATTGTAGCCAGACATTTTTCCATTACTAAATTTTAAATCCATTACGCCAAGAAATTTTCCATTTGAACCGGCGTTAGTCACTAAAGTCATTCCTGAATTATTTTTAACTTCAATTGCTTGGGGAATTCCGTCATGTGTATGTCCACCAAGGATCGCATTTATTCCAGAAACCACGGATGCCATTTTCAAATCAACATCCATACCGTTGTGTGATAAAACAACTATAGCTGCCGGTTTTTCATTTTCTTTTATTTCGTCCACAAGCTCTTGCATTTCACCATCACGAATACCAAAAGACCAGTCAGGAATAAATCGTTTTGGGTTGGCTATTGGTGTATAGGGGAATGCTTGGCCTATAACTGCAATACGATGTCCATTTAAGGTTTTAATCGTGTAGGGTTTAAATGCGTGTCCAGTATCTTCATCATACGCTGGCGCGTCATCAAATAAAGCATCTTCAGTAACTCGCACGTTTTGTGCTAAAAATTCACCATTAAAGTCTTTAATATTTTTCAGAATTTGAGTATCTTGGTAAGTAAATTCCCAGTGTCCAGTCATAATGTCAACGCCTAATAGGTTACAAGCATCAACCATGTCCTTTCCTTGTGTCCAATAAGTCGTACCAGATCCTTGCCATGTATCGCCACCGTCTAGTAGTAGCGTTTTATTTTTTCCATAACCGCCACGGAGTTGATCGACTAAGGTTTTTAAATGTGCAAAACCGCCAACTTTACCAAATTGTTGAGCGGCATTTTGAAAATCAATATAAGTGAAAGCATGAGTCGCAATAGGATCATTACCTAACTCAAATCGTTTTAGTAATCGTTCGCCGACCAAATGGGGCGCTTTTCCATGTGCTCCATAGAATCCTAAATTAACGTTGGGTTCTCTAAAATAAATGGGGTTCAATTGAGCATGGCAGTCTGTCATATGTAATAAACGGACATCACCCCAATTAGGAATATCATACATTTTTTCATAATTCTGTCCGCTAGACGCACACGATGGAAGTAATCCTGCAGCTCCAGCCATCGCTAATAATTGGGTAAACTCTCTTCGACTTAGATTCATTACAAAATCCTAATTTATTAAATAAAGATAAAATAAAAGGGCGTAAGCCCCAATACATATTTTTAAATTTAGTTTACACTGTGATCTTGCCAATGTTCATCGGAATATTTAACCTGAGCTAATGAGTTTTTGCTCTCGCTAATTGCTTGCTTGGCAAAATCTATTGCCAATTCTGAATTGCCCGCTTTTTCAGCTTGCTCGGCTTTATCAATAAGAATGGAAGTTGTACTCCACTCAAATTTTGCTTCTGCGGCTTTGGCTAACCAATATTTAGCTTCGGCAATTATATCGGAAGAATTATTAGAGTTTGGTGCTTGAACGGGAGTTGTTTTTTCAATGGGAGTAGTTACTTCCTTTTCACCTTGCTGGCATGCCATTAACCCTAAGGAAAATAGTGCTAAAACTAAGATACGAAAGTGGTTCGTTTTTAAATTATTCATTTCTATTTCCTCAGTTTATTTTCTAGAGCTAGGGCCGTTAACTTCCATACCTTGCGACATGATAGTTTGGAAATATTCTAAATTTCGATAGTTTTCACCTTGTAGTTCTAACGGTTTTGCTCGTACATTTTTATTACATTCGGCATAACGTTTATGCAAGGTACCTAATTCTCCCCAACTTGAACGATAAACAGGCATTGCAGTAGGGTGACCTAAAGCGGGGCTTAACAAGTCAGCTCGTAACATGGAACCAGCAATTTTTAGGTGACAATCAGCACAGGCAAAATTTAATTGACCGCGTTTAGAATAAAAGAATTTTTTTCCTGCCATATAAGCATCATAAGCTTTTTGATTCGGAACTTTGATATCTAGAAGTTTTTCACGAGATGTAAAAGAAATATAAGCAGAAATATCAGCTAATTTTCCTTTTCCAAAAGCGAGAGGCATTTCGCCATTTGCTTCACGGCATTGATTGATTGATAACTCAACCGTAATGACTTGATTTGTTTCAGTGCTAAAGTAGGGATAGTTTTGACGTATTCCATCTTCCACTTTTGGAAAGCAATCGATATAACTTTTACCATTAGCAAAGGTTTCTCCGAAGGCTTCTTCGCCATCCTCAACAGAAATTTCATAAGGGGAAAACTCTTCGATTTCTAACCACTGCTCTCTAGATTTTTCATCTATAGCATAAACACCGTCTTTAAATTCATTGATATCGACATTAGGAAATTTTTTAGAATAGAAATCTCGGAATTCTTGAATATCTTGTTTAACTTTGTCTTGAAAACTGTCTTGAAAGTTATTTTCTTCAGCTTTGTTATTCTGAGAATTAACGCCAACACTTATAAATAATGTTGCGATGCTAGCAAGCCAATGAATTTTATTTGTTTTTATTAAGTTCACGATAATTCTCCTTAATTATGAAAAATACTCTTAACTTTACCATTAAGAGTGATTAGATTTTTATGCTTATAAAAGCTATTTAATTTTTACGGTCTTTTTAGATGTTTCACCCGTATTATCTGCAGCGTTGACGTCAAATGACTCACCCTTAACACCACTGAAAGAAATAGAAATGTAGGGATCTTTAGAAATGCCTGTTCCCATATGAGCGTCAAAAACCGTTTCACCTTTATAATCAACTGTAACGGTTGTTAAGTGTTTCGATGGAATTAAATTTCCGTCTTTATCTTTACGACGGCCAGTTTCCATTGGATGCTTGATCAACAATTTCACAGCAACCAAGCCTTTTTTTTCTTTTGCTTTTACTCTAATTTTCATTTTGTAACTCCAAATTCGTAATTTGTTTAATCAATTAATATTATGCTGAAGGAAAATTTAGCCGCCACAACCACCAATAGTGACTTTAACCGCTTGTCTCGCTCTATGTAGTTTTCCATCCGCTTCAACCAATACAATTACTTCCGAAGTTTTACCCATACGAATTCTTGTTTTTACTTTAGCGATGCTACTAGGCCCTAGATTAAATTTTGCCACTAAAGGACCTGGATTATCAGGAACAAAAAGACTAATACTTTTTGTATTTGCCAATTTACTTTCTACAGTAATAGGAACAACCGCACCATTTTCAGCAATCGCTGGCGCTTTTAATTTTACTTGGTCACTGTCTACAATAGGTAGATCGCCATAATTTATTTTAATTGCTGAATCTAGGTTAGGTGCAGTGAAGGCTTTGATATTCCACTTTGCCCACGCAATGCTAGGAAGACTACTTAAAAGGGCTAAGTAAGCCGCGCTTTTGCCTAATTTGAGGAAAAAATTTCTTCTCGATATGATCATATTTGTCTACCTTTTTGAATATTATATAAATAGTTATTTGTTTATTACAGTGTGTAAAGCCACGTAACAATTAAATCAATTTCTGCTTTGCTTAGAGCGCCATGCGCACCGAAAGGAGGCATGATAGTATTCGCATTTTTGATTCTTGCATCAAATACTTGATTATAAAGCTCTTCACGTTTTGGAAAGCGGGTTTTCATGGCAATGAGAGCAGGACCTGTATTACCCGTTAAGGTTCCATCTTGAACAAAATGACAGGCTAAGCAATTTCCTTTTTTTCGAGTGAATGCTAAATTTTGACCTTTCTCTACATCCGTTTTTTCTATTTGTTTTGTGTCTTTTGCGGTAGATTCTTCAGCAATCGAAATGCTTGAAAAAGTTGTTAAAGTCATTAAGCCAAATAAAGTGGTTAGGATAAATATCATTTTTGCTTTAATTTGAAATTTAGTCATCATTGCTTTCCTTTTATTGTTTTGTTCTAGTTTCAAGGCTATTTGCTTGGCTCAGAGCTACTTATCATTCACAGAATTAAGCATATAGTCAACAACTGCTTTGACTGCATCATCGGATAAATCACTTCTTCCACCCTTTGCAGGCATCCCATTCAAGCCTTTAAGTGCATTTCCATAAATTTCATCTTTACTTTGCTCTAAACGAGCAGACCAATCTTCTTTGATGCCAAATTTTGGAGCGCCAGCAATTCCTGCGGAATGGCATACTTTACAAGTCCCGTTATAATTCGCAAGAACAGTCTCATCAATTTTCACTTTATCGCTTGAGGCTAATTGTTCAGCTGCCACTTTTGCTTCTAAAATATGCACTGTATATTCAGGACCTAATGCTTCTATGATTGTTGTAGCATCACGACAATTTTCCATACACCGAGTATTTTGGGTATCGGGACGATCATCAACGTAAAAGCTATCTTGATTAGGCATTTTGATTGTTGCAAAATTATCTTTAGTTAAAACAAAATCATCTTCGACAATTTCATTCAAATATAAAACATAGGCAGTAATTGCATAGACTTCATCATCTTCTAAAGACTGAGGAGCGGGGAAGGGCATAGCTCTGTGAATATAATCCCAAAGCGTACTGGCATATGGCCAATAGCTACCAACGCTTTTTGTCGGTCTGGCATCGGTTAGAGTACCTTCACCACCTGTGAGTTTGGGCCATTGACCTTCACCTTCACCAAAACTACCGTGGCAGTTAGCGCATTTCTCTTCATATAACTCTTCACCATCTTCAACCGAGCCAGATCCGGGAGGTAATCCCATTCCATCGGGTCTAATATCGATATCCCAACCAGCAATAACATCTTGAGTCGCATGGCCACCCATTTGATAGGTTTTTGGTAAATTCTTTTGCTCCGTTGCGCCTGATGGAACTTTAGTTGTACTCGTTTTACTGACAGTTTCAATTTGTTCTTGTGGTTGACAAGCAAAAAGTAAACTTGTGATAACCAACGCTATGTATTTGTTCTTATTCATATTCGTTAACCTTTATTCTACAGTGATCCGTAAAAAATCTAACTTGTTTAAACCGTTGATTGGTTCTCTATTTAAGCATTCTTAAGTTGTGCATTTCTTACGTGGCCATCATCGTAAACTTTCCAAGTATGAATAGCATTACGATGATAGATAGAGTTACCACCACGAATAGCTCTAAGCTGTTTAAATGTTGGTTGAACATAACCAGTTTCATCCCATGCTCTACTTTGGAGTAACAAGGGCTCACCTTGCCATTTAATCATATAACTAAATCGAGTTAAGCATTTTGAAATGATTAAACCTTTCAATGGGGCAGGGCGCCAGCTAACTCCACCATCTAAAGAAATATCAACGCCTTTAATTTTACCTTTACCAGACCAAGCTATTCCTTCAATTTCATACCAACCTTTGCCTTTAAAAGGAACTTCTGGGCTAGGTGAAGTAATGACTGAGTTACATTCCTGTTCAAATGAGAATTTACGAGAACGTCCATCAGGCATTAAATCAGTATATTTAGATGTTTCTTCTCTGTGATACCAAGGCTTGTCACCAATTTCTAATCGACGCAACCATTTAATACTGGTATTGCCTTCCCAGCCGGGGTTCATTAAGCGGATAGGGTAACCTTGTTCTTCGCGAAGTGCTTCTCCATTTTGTGCGTAAACAATAATCGCATCATCTAATGCTTTTTCCATTGGGATACTTCTAGACATACCTGAGCCATCGGCACCTTCGGCCAATATCCATTTGCCTTCAGGTTTAACACCAACTTCGGCTAATAAAGTAGATAATCTAACACCTGTCCATTCACAACAAGACAACATGCCATGGGTAAACTGTAAACCTTCCATTTGCGGCGCTTTCCATTCCATACCACCGTTTGCAGGGCATTCAAGGAACTTAATTTCGGTGACGCTAGGTAAGCGTTTAAGTTGATCCATAGTGAAAATAAGAGGACGTTCAACTAGCCCGTGAATGATTAAACGATGCTCATCAGGATTTATCGATGGTAATCCACCATGATATCGTTCAAATGCTAGACCGTTAGGTGTGATAATACCTTTCAATTTATGTAAAGGCGTCATACTAATAGAAGAGACTTTATCAGGCGTTAACCAATCAACAGTTCTGCGAATAACATCCTTTTCATATTTTGAAGGCTTGCCATAAGGATGGGTAAGTACTTCTTCCCCTAACGTCCTGCTCCAAATTGGCACAGATGGAGGTAAGTTTGAACTAGCTGCAATAACGCCGCTAGCTCCTGCAAAAGCAACGCTTCCACCTACCATAGCCATTGCATTTTTAAGAAAATCTCTTCGCTCAACAATATTGAGCTGCTCGCTTTCTTTTTTCAATATTTTCAGTAGTTGTTTTTCTTGTTGTTGACTAAATCCGTCCATTAAATGGTTCCCCTTGGTATTGAGAGATTTTAAAAAAGGTCGATCTCAAAGAGTTTATTCAATAAATATAGTTTAATTATCTTGAAAAGAAAGGCAGTCCTTTCTTCAGCTTGTTATAGGCTTATAAAAGCTAATTACTAGTTATTGTTTGTATATTAGCAAATCATTATATTAGAGAAATATAACATAAAGAATTCGATAATATCAACATTATAATTAAGGGCAATTATTAATCAAAAGTACAAATTGATAATTAAAGACAAAATAATTAAGGACTTATCTTGACAGCAAACCAGCGAAACCTTAAAATTCGCGCCGGATTTGGGGCTATAGCTCAGCTGGGAGAGCGCTACACTGGCAGTGTAGAGGTCAGGAGTTCGATCCTCCTTAGCTCCACCAATTCCCACCTTTAAATTCATAGCTGTAAGTTGTAATGATTAGCTTGTTTTAAACTTCCCTTCTTATATTCATTGATTTTTCGTAGCCAACTTAGTTGATAAATTTTACGCTTGATATATACTTGATTAGTCAAGTATATATCAAGGATTTTAAATGAAAAACATATCGAAGAAAATGTCGTTTATAGTGAATATGTGGAGTATTAATTCAATAATATCCAAAAAAGTAGACGCTAGTTTAGGAGCCGTGCACGGTATTGGCTTTACAGAATATATGGTTTTATTTCATCTTAACAATAGCCATAACAAAACTATGAGACGAATTGATTTAGCAAATGCTATCGGGCTAACGGCTTCTGGTATTACAAGAATAGTATCTCCAATGGAAAAAATTGGTGTTGTAGAAAAAGAGCAAAATCCACGAGATGCTAGAGTTAGTTTAGTTAAAATTACATCTACTGGAGAAGTCATTTTAAGTAATGCGACATTTAGCATGGAACAAAATTCGGAGCGTCTATTGATCGGTGTTAACGAGAGTGGTCTTAGTCACGCGCTAGATGTTTTTAAATCTATTGGTAAAGATACCTATGTTTAACTTAGATTATGAAATTATGTTTTCAGGTGTTGGAATGTTGTCTTTTATTGGCTGGGGGGGGGTCTCCGTTACGACACGAGCCTTTAATTCTAGTTGCACGTGTAATGAGTATTTTACTAGTACTTACTTTTCTGGTTGGATCACTAGGTGTATTGCTGTTTTTTATCTTTCAATCCATTAAAACAGGACAAATCAAAAATTACTTAGCTATAGTTTTAAGCAAACACCAATAAACATCTTAAAATCCAGCGTTGAAAAGACACCGACTAAAGTTAAATATTTATTAAATAACATGCCTCTGTATTTAACTCAGGTATTTTGGAGTTGCATGCAAATGTAGCTTAGTTCTCTGATATTTCAAGATCTTCGGCATATTACTGAGTAAGGTGCAGAGGCATGTTAAATAATAAGCATACATTGACAACAAAAAAGCGCATCGGTATAGTTCGCGTCGTTGAAGTTACGTGTGAATTACACGATAAACTGACGTCAAAAACTTGGTCCCCTTCGTCTAGAGGCCTAGGACACCGCCCTTTCACGGCGGTAACAGGGGTTCGAACCCCCTAGGGGACGCCATATTTTAAAAACCGATCATATTTTGTGGTCGGTTTTTTTTTGTCAGCAATTAATGATCTAAGGGTTAAATTTGTTTGCACAATTAGATTAAAATACATCGCAATGCAGTGTTCATCAGAAAATGGAATGGCTGGCATAGATATTTACGATAGTTTTAGCCATACATACCACTAAATTCAATGCTAAAATAGATATTCAAAGGAGAGAGTTTTATGTCCGACAACCAGATCTTAATTAAGCCTCAGGATTTCATTGATAGCGTCGAAGGCGCTTTACAGTATATATCCTATTATCACCCAAAAGATTTTATTGATGCTTTATACAAAGCTTATTTAAAAGAAGAAAGTAAAGCCGCTAAAGATGCTATTGGTCAAATACTCCTTAACTCTAAAATGTGTGCAGAAGGTAAGCGCCCAGTTTGCCAAGATACAGGTATTGTCACAGCATTTGTTAAGGTTGGTATGGATGTTCAGTGGGATGCTGATTTATCGGGCTCTCAACGAAATATTCAAGAGCTGGTAGATGAAGGTGTACGCCGCGCTTATGCTAATAAAGAAAATACATTGCGTGCATCCATTGTAAAAAATCCTCTTGGTCCTAGAATCAATACTAAAGACAACACGCCATCAGTCGTGCATGTTGAAATTGTTTCAGGTAATAAAGTGGATGTGACAGTTGCAGCTAAAGGTGGAGGTTCGGAAAATAAAACTAAATTCGCCATGTTAAATCCAAATGATTCCGTCGTGGATTGGGTCTTAAAAACTGTCCCCACCATGGGAGCCGGCTGGTGCCCTCCTGGAATGTTAGGTTTGGGTATTGGCGGAACCGCAGAAAAAGCGATGGTGATGGCAAAAGAATCGCTCATGGATCCAGTCGACATCCATGAGTTACAAGAAAGAGGAGCGGAGACTTCTGCTGAAAAATTAAGACTAGAGCTTCTTGAAAAGGTTAATCAACTCGGTATAGGTGCACAAGGTTTAGGTGGATTAACCACTGTTATTGATATTAAAGTGAAAGATTGCCCGACCCACGCGGCTTCATTGCCGGTGGCGATGATTCCTAATTGTGCTGCAACACGTCATGCCCATTTTACGCTTGATGGAAGTGGTGCTAGTTATTTAACGCCACCGAGTCTATCTGACTGGCCAGAGATAGAAAAAAGCGATAAATCGTCGACCAAACAAGTTAATTTAGATGGAATTACCCAAGCAGAAATTGAATCTTGGAATCCAAGCGATAATTTATTGTTATCCGGAAAAATACTAACGGGTCGAGACGCTGCGCATAAAAAAATTAAAGATATTATAGATAGTGGAAAGTCATTACCAGATGGTGTTAATTTTGAAGGTCGATTTATTTATTACGTTGGACCAGTTGATCCAGTAGGTGACGAAGTTGTTGGCCCTGCTGGCCCTACAACCTCAACAAGAATGGATAAATACTCAGATATGATGCTTCAACCAATAAAATCGGGTGGTATGGGGTTAATGGGAATGATCGGTAAATCAGAGCGCGGAGAAATTGCGCTTAAATCGATTAAAGAGAATAAATCGGTTTATTTAATGGCTGTTGGTGGCGCTGCGTATTTGGTTTCCAAAGCTATCAAAGCGTCTAGAGTGGTTGCTTTTGAAGAATTAGGGATGGAAGCCATTTATGAATTTACAGTCGAAGACATGCCAGTAACCGTTGCTGTAGATACACTAGGAGAATCGGTGCATAAAACTGGACCAGCTATTTGGAAAGTGAAAATTCAAGAAGCTAGTCGATAACAATTTAGGAAATAAAAAACTATGAGCATTACTCGTGCAGGTGCGAAATTTAGACAAGTGGTTGCTGATAACAAACCGCTTCAAATCGTAGGGACAATTAATGCTCTAACGGCTCATATGGCCAAAGAGGCTGGTCACAAAGCAATTTATCTTGCGGGAAGTGGTGTGGCAGTTAACTCATTAGGTTTGCCTGACTTAGGCATTAGCACAATTGATGATGTCTTGACTGATGTTAGACGGATTACTGATGTGTGTGATTTACCTTTATTGGTCGATGCGGATACTGGATTTGGTGGCGCTTTTAATATCGCACGCACGGTTCGTTCATTAACGAAGTTTGGAGCTGCGGGTTGTCACATAGAAGATCAAGTGGCGGCTAAGCGATGTGGGCATCGTCCGAATAAAGAGGTTGTTTCTTTAGAAGAAATGGTTGATCGGATTAAAATGGCGGTTGATGCGAGAACCGATGAAAACTTTGTAATTATGGCAAGAACGGATGCTTTAGCCGTGGAAGGAATGCAGTCCGCTCTCGATAGAATGCATGCTTGCATTGAAGCGGGGGCTGATATGATATTTCCCGAAGCAATCACTAAGCTCGAACAATACAAAACGCTATCCGAACAAATTAAAGTGCCTTTTTTAGCCAACATTACAGAATTTGGACAAACACCACTTTTCTCCACACCAGAATTAGCAGATGTCGGCGTTGATATAGTTCTTTATTGTTGTGGTGCTTATCGAGCAATGAATAAAGGTGCAGAGTCTTATTATCAAGCATTAATAAAAGATGGTCATCAACGAAATATGATTGATAAAATGCAGACAAGAGAAGAATTGTATTCCTATCTTAATTACCATCAGTTTGAACAAAAACTGGATGAACTATATACAGCCGAACAATCTATGAAAAGCGAGGAAAAATAATAATGAGTGATATTAAAACTAATGACATAAATAGTAGCGACACACCAATCCGTAAACCTAAGAAATCAGTGGCACTTTCAGGTGTTGTTGCTGGGAACACAGGGCTTTGTTCAGTTGGTTTAAGTGGTAATGATTTAGCTTATTGCGGTTATGATATTTTAGACTTTGCGGAAAAAGCAGAGTTCGAAGAAATTGCTCATTTATTAATTCATGGACGTTTACCTAATCAAGCTGAATTGGTTAATTACAAACGCAAATTAAGATCACTTCGTGGATTACCGTTAGTGGTTAAAGAAGTTCTTGAATCAATTCCTGCAGCAGCTCATCCAATGGATGTTTTAAGAACGGGTTGTTCTATTCTTGGAACGGTGTTACCAGAAAAAAATGGGCAGGCACCTGCGGATGCACGCGATATTTCTGATCGCTTACTGGCGTCTTTTGGATCAATGCTTTTATATTGGTATCACTTTAGCCACAACGGTAGAACCATTGATGTAGAAACGGATGATGATTCTATTGGTGGGCATTTTCTGCATATGCTTCATGGCGAAGCTCCCAGTAAGCAATGGAAAAAAGCCATGCATACATCATTAATTTTATACGCAGAGCATGAGTTTAATGCATCAACATTTACAGGCAGGGTAATCGCTGGAACAGGTTCAGATATGTACTCAGCAGTATGCGGTGCAATCGGATCATTACGCGGATCAAAACATGGCGGCGCAAACGAGGCCGCTCTTGAAATACAAAAACGATACGCAAGCCCTGATGAAGCAGAAACAGATATTAAAGAACGAATGGCAAAGAAAGAAATCGTAATCGGTTTTGGTCATCCTGTTTACACAGTTTCTGATCCAAGAAATGTTGTGATCAAAAAAGTAGCTAAAGAGCTGTCTCAAACACAGGGTGATATGAATATGTTTAACGTCGCTGAGCGATTAGAATCAGTGATGTGGGAAGAGAAGAAAATGTTCCCTAACCTAGATTGGTTCTCTGCCGTATCATATAACATGATGGGAATTCCGACCGCGATGTTTACACCCATTTTTGTTATTTCAAGAATTACCGGTTGGGCTGCACATATTATGGAGCAGAGAGTTGATGGAAAAATTATTAGACCCAGTGCTAATTATATAGGGCCGGATCCTAAAGAGTGGGTTTCTATTGAGAATCGATAGTTTTTATGCCTATGGGAATCCTACTGTTTGGATTGATCCGGATGGGAATGCTGCGGAGCCTTGGTTCCAAGGAACTGTCTATCGTAAAACTGATATTATTAGAAGTGTTGGAACTGTTGATACAGGTAATGACTATGCTGATGCTGTATTGGCAATAGTTTACAGCGGTGAAAATTTATTAAGAAAAGTAGTTAATACCGCTATTTTGATACCTAATGCTCCTACATTTGCCGTCTCTTCCGTGACTGGCGAAAGCTTTGAAAAAACAGAACAAGATTTGTTTGCGGCTTCAGTTACTAATCCTGTGACAGGAACTATAGGGCTCCTGCAACGTTTAAGTTCGCTTAAATATCTACGAGCTTTTAATAAGACAACTAAAGTCAATCGTGCTACTGAATTAGTACCAACTTCTAGTATGAGCAGAACTGTTGATATTTCTGCTGAGGTTGCGCCGCCTCAGAAATCAAACTTACCTATAGAGGGAAAAGAAAGTATTAAATGGTTACAAAATATGGAGGCGTCAGTTGGGTTAGCCAAAACAAATCCGTCAAAAATGATCCACATAGGCGATAGAGAAAACGACATTTATGAATACTATTGTCGATGTCGAGAGCTAGATACTTTTTTCATATCCAGAGTCTGTGTTAATCGATTAGCCAATGAAAGTACGCTGGGCAGATCTACACCCCATGTTTATTTAACAATCAGGAATGGGGCGCGAGGGCGGTAGTTATGGCATTGAGGAATATTTGGA
>CAZRPK010000052.1:0-20087 GCA_964601915.1 uncultured Kangiella sp.
TTTCGTGGGGATCCCTCAGGATTAGTTGTTAATCCATGGAATTTGCTAGTACCAACTCTAGAGAAAAAAATTACTTTTATTTAGATAGGTTTTTATTGGGCAAAAGTAGTGTGACTTTTAATCCGCTACTTTTTCGATTACTAATTAGTATTTTACCGCCATGTGCTTCAACTATTTCTCGGCATAAAGGCAAGCCTAATCCAGTTCCACCGGATCGAGTTGAATAGAAAGGTAAGAGCGCATTACTTAAGTTCTTCTCTGTCATACCCTTTCCGCGATCTCGTACAATAATTTCATATTCATTTGAATTAACATTGACCGATAAAGAAACTTCTGATTCTATTGAGCCTGATTCTAGTGCGTTTTTTACAAGGTTTATTATTGCTTGTTGTAATTGAGAAGGATCACAATAAATGGTTCCAATTTTTTCTGTGCAATTCAGTTTAAAGGTTTTTATTTGTTGGATACTTTCGAAAAAAGGGTAAGTCTCAACGACACTTAGTTGGGGTTTAGGTAATCTCGCAAACTCTGCATAACCCTCAATAAATATTTGTAAGTATCTAGCGCGCTCTCCCATCGTCTCAAATATGGTTGCCAATTTTTCTTCACCCTGCCTTTCACAAAGCGTTCTTCCAGAATGAGCCAACGAAGTAATCGGTGCTAAAGAATTATTGAGCTCGTGACTAATTAGTCGAATGACTTTCTTCCATGTACTAACCTCTTGTCGGCTAATTTCTTTAGTAATACTTTTAAATAAATACAATTGATGTTTACGACCATTCAGCAAAAATTGGTTTTGGGTTAAATGATAAGTTTCGTTTATTGTACTTGTTTCAGTTGTTCCTCTTTTGGAAGCTGTAAATAATCCGCTTAAACCCGAATTTACCGCAAGTGAAAATGACTCTGCCTGCTTCGTCAATAGATCATTAAAATTTAATCCATTGATGGAAATACCTTCATACAATAAAACTCTTGCCGCACTATTACTATAAATAACTGCGCCGGTATCATCAATTAAAACAAGTGATAAAGGTGTTGTCTGAATGACCGTGTCTAACAATAGCTCTCGTTGATAAAGGTGTATTCTTTCGTCTCTAAGTACGGCGCCAACTTTATTATAAACGGCAACGAGATCACCTAATTCATCATTTCTTGTTTTAGCAATAGATATACTAAAATCATTATCTAAAAAATTTTGAAAGCCATCGTTCAACGCCATAAGAACCTTATTTAGTGGCGCCATGTAAGAATGAACAATTAGTAAAGTCGTGGGAAGAACTATTGTAATAGAAATAAGGCAAGCCAATAATACATCGTCTAACAAAATCATTAGTGAGCTCACAATAAATACAATCACTAGAATAATAAATACTAGCAATACTGAAATTTGAGCTTCTAGGCTGAGTTTAATTTTCGACATAAAACTTATTGTTTCGAACGTAAGAGGTTCAGATTTATTTACAAGGTCTATATCGAGTTTAAGCTTTATCTCTAGGGATAGCGAATTTATCCATTCGTCTATATAAAGATTGCCGACTCAGGCCTAGCTCTCTTGCAGTTTGGGAAATATTGTTTTTATTATGTTGTAACGCATTTATTAACGATTGTTTATCAGGTTCATTTGAAGTTCTAGCTTCTGCTTTTACATTTAACGGTTCTGGCAGTCCGAGATTTTCGCGTGTGATATGTTTGTCTTTTGCTAATAAGCTAGCTCTTTTCATTACATTTTCTAGCTCTCTAACATTTCCAGGCCATTCATGTGCTTGAAGCCCACCTTCAGCATCCGGTGATAATGTTGTGTCAAAAGGCATAAAAAATAGAGCAAGAGGTAAAATGTCATCAATGCGATCAGCCAAGCTCGCCACTTTAATTTCAATAACGTTTAACCGATAATATAAATCTTCTCTAAATTTCCCCAATTTAATTTCATCAAGCAGGTTTGCGTTAGTTGCGCTAATCACTCTGACGTTAACCTTTCTTGTTTGGGAGCTACCCAAACGCTCAAATTCTCCTGTTTGTAGAACTCTTAATAATTTTACCTGACCTGATAACGGTAAATTTCCAATTTCATCTAAAAATAAAGTCCCACCATCAGCCGCCTCAAATCGACCAATACGTTTTTTTTGTGCTCCAGTAAATGCTCCAGCTTCCGCACCGAATAATTCTGCCTCCAATAGATCAGAAGGTAACGCACCGACATTAACCTTTATGAAAGGTTTATCTTTAACCGATGAGTTGACTTGAATAGTTTCTGCAATTTTTTCTTTGCCACAACCATTTGCACCAGTAATCAATACTGAAATATCAGCATGCGCAATTTGCGTCGCCATTGTTAGAGTTTGCAACATTGATTCACTACTAAAAACGATCCCGCACAAATCGAATTTTTCTGAAAGAGATTGATGCTGTTTAGATTTTTGGCTCAACATTGAATTTGTTTGCTCGCGCAGTTGGCCGAGCTCAATTAAGTTTTTAACGCTCGCAATTAACTTAGAATCATCCCAAGGTTTGGTAAGATAATCACTCGCACCTAAGCGAACTAATTCAACAGCCGTTTCTAAACTGCCCCAAGCGGTCAATAGTATTACCGGCAAGTCTGGATTTGATTGCTGAATTTGTTTAAACAAGCTTACGCCTTCTTCAGTAAAGTTCATATCCTGAATAACCAAATCAATCTTTTTTGTTTGCAAAAATAGTAACCCTTGTTTAGGGCTATCTGCGTGCAAGGTTTCGATATCATGCAGTGAAAACAAAACATCTAAAGCGGTTGCTATGCCGTAATTATCATCTATGACTAAGATACGGTTCATTAGATTAATTTCACTCTTTTTATTTTTACTTTAATTAACACCTTTTTTTTCACTAAATACTTTGAGTCGCAACAGCTGGTGAAACATTAGACGCCTTTTGCGCAGGCACCCAAACAGCCATTATTCCAACCATCAACATCACTAAGATTCCTACTGGATAATAATACCAATCTATTGATGGAATATTAAATGTTTGTGCTAAATATAGGCTAAAAGAGATAGCAATCAGTGTACCAACAAAAAGTCCAATCGAAGTAATCAATATATTTTCGGTGATAAAATAGCGTTGGATATCAATTTTCCGTGCACCTAAAGCTCTTCTTGTACCAATTTGCTTAATCCGTTGATTAACATTAAAGCTTACGATACCAACAATACCCAATAATGTTATAAGAATTAGCAGTACAACTACACTCCATAAAATTTTTGTCATCGCATAATCATCGCTATAACTACTTTGTTTTATTTCTGTTAATGTCCGAATATTGGTAATGACTCTATTTGAATTTCTATATAACAACCTTTTTTCTACACTTCCTATTATTTCTGAGATTTGGGGTTTTTCGGCTCTTATAACAACTCGGCTGAAATGCGATAACGTAATTAATGGCAAGATTAGGTTATCCATAAAGATACTTGAGTTAACCCAAGGCCCTGCTAGTGTATCAATAATACCAATAATAGTTGCATTATTAGTGCCCCAAAAATAAATTTGGTTTCCCAGCGCCTCACTATTAGGATATAACTTATTTGCTAGGGACTGAGTTATTATTACGACTTTTGGTTCAACAAATTCTTGCGTATAAATCACTTCACTCGCCCTAAAATTTCTGCCTGATGCTAACTTAAAACCAAATGTATTTAGAATATGAGAATCTCCTCGAAAAAATCCTGCACCTCTATCTTCGTCATTATCAGCGTCTTCCTGAGTCGCAGAAACGGTTGAAGAGCTTCCACTACCGCTTAAAGGCACCATATTGGTAACAGCCGCATCAATTACTCCTGGTGTGTTTCGCAGTAATTCAATATCAGCTTTAAAATTGTGTTCGAAATCATAATTTTCACCAAATGGATTAATGTTAAACGCTATTAATTCACTTTCAGCCAAGCCTGTTTCTCGATTCATTAAATCAAGTCGCTGTTTAATAATACTGATCGAATTAACCACAACGGCAAAAGTAATCGCAATTTGTAAAACCATAAGAAGTGTTGCGCTTTTATGTCTTTTCAAAGCGCTCAGTATCGGTCTTATTTGTAACATTTTAATCTCCTATTATGTTTCAAAGAAATAAGTTTGAGCATTCAATCATTGGATCTTTAAATAAACGGACGGGTTGGTTCTGCAGATTATCCAAGCAGGATACATTCCCGCTAAAATACTTGCACTAATGGCAATGGCGATGGCGCTAAACATAAGCGTTAAATCCATTTGAACCAGTTGGTTATAGTTACTATAGAGTAACTTCACTCCAATTAATCCCAATTGACTTAAACCTAAGCCAACTAAACCTCCGGCTAACCCAATCATTCCTACATCAACAAGATGTTGAAAAAATATCGTTCTTCTACTGGCACCTAAGGCGCGTCGAACACCTATTTCTGGCGCACGATTTAGAAATTTTGAAAGTAATAATCCTAATGTATTGATCATACATACAACTAAAAACATAAAAGCTAATCCAACCAAAATACTGTTATCACTTGAAACAACCGTATTATAACTTAACCATTGAGTAACACCTTTTAATGAGACGCCTGCTTTTTCATGAGTAAATCTTTCTAATTTCTGTTGTTCAGTGATATATCCGTTAATCCAATCGATATACTCTTCCTTTTGTTTATACGTATTTAATTCTACCCAATATTGGTTCCATAATCTCTCAGAGCGAAGCCTGTCTTCATAGGTATTGATTATTTCTGTTTTCCAGCTGTTATTATTACCCCAGCTAGGTAGTTCTAAAACCGGTACGAGTGAAAAGGGGAGGAATAGGCGTTCTGACGAATTAAAACTACCATTATTTAAATCATAAAATCGTGGCGTTGGCTGCCAGTCCTCTATTACTCCTACTATAGTGAACAAGTTTCCTTCTAGATTTATTTCTCGCCCAATACTATTTTCACCACTAAATATTTTTTCATTTAACTCTTTGCCAATCACCGCAACATTTCTAGGACTAATATCAACCTTCTTGTTCCACACTTCACCATAGATAAATGGAATTTTAAACATTGCAAAAAAATCACTGTCTATCGCTCTCGCTGATTCTAAAAAAGGTGTTTGGTCAGCTTTAACTGGAATTACAGAAAACCCGGTCGCGACGCTTCTCGTTTTTCTTGTAGGAATATCCGACTGATTTAAATTCATTGCATCTTGATAGGTGATTTGACTGGGAAATCCATCGTCGACACTTGAGTTTTCGTTACCTTCACCATAACTAAATAACTGAACATGAAATAGTTCACTGCTCTTGCTAGGGATCGGATCTTTTCCCATTAAGTAATTAACCGTTAACACTGTCATGCTAACACCAATTCCCATGCCAATAGCGACAACCATTAATAGGGTAATCATGGGGGTTCTTTTAATACTCAACCATGATAATTTTAAATAGTAGGTAAACATAAAATCCTCCTATGCGCTAACAGTTTCAGATTCAGTAGCACTTAATACTGGTTGCAACTGTTGATAGTCACTTACTTGTCCATCAACAATATGAATATTTCTTTGCGCTCGTCTTGCCAATTCAGCATCATGCGTCACCATGATTACAGTTGTTCCTTGCTGATTAATTTCTTCTAATAATTGCATCACTTGACGCGCCATTAGTGAATCTAAATTTCCAGTTGGCTCATCTGCCAATAAGAATCTTGGCTCGCCCGCTAGTGCTCTAGCGATAGCAACTCGCTGTTGTTGTCCACCTGAAAGCTGTGAAGGAAGGTGCTTCATTCTTGCTGAAAGACCCACTCTTTCTAACGCACTTTCGATGCGCTGTTTTCTATCTTTTGCATTAAAACGTCGATAACGCAATGGCACATCAACATTGTCAAAAAGATTTAGATCTGGAATTAAATTAAAACTTTGAAAAATAAATCCAATTTTTTCATTACGCAATTGTGAACGTTGATTATCATTCAGCTGGCTGACATCTTTACCGTCTAAGGAATAGTTCCCACCATCAAACGTTTCTAACATTCCGGTAATATTGAGAAAGGTCGTTTTACCCGATCCCGATGGTCCAGTAACTGCGACAAACTCGCCTTCATTAACTTCCAAACTAAAATCTCTTAACGCATGAGTTTCTACTAAGTCTGTCCGAAATATTTTTTTAATATTATTCATTATTAACATGGTTATTTTCCTCTTGAATTTAAGCCTTTAAAAATTATTTAGTTTAGATTTAAAATTTTTGCATCATTAACAAAATCAGTATTAGAAATAATCACACTTTGACCTTCAGTAAGCCCTGAAATAACTTCTACTTTTGCGATACTTCTTGAACCTAGTTGTACATCGATCAATGTCGCTCTATTTTCTTTAACAACAAATACTTTTAGTCCACTGTGATGCTGAATAAATGAACCTCGGGGTAAATACAATACGTTTTCTTTTTGTTCCAAAATAACGCGGCTAGTCACTCTTTGATTTTGTTTAATACCTAAAGGAGGAGATTGTACAAACGCTATTCGACCTTTCACAATATTGTTTGTCACTTCAGGCGATATGGTAATAATTTCAGCATCGTAGTCTTTTTGGTTGTATTTAACTTTCACCAGCATTCCAATCCCTAGCTCATCAGCATAGGATTCTGGAATATCAATTTCTACTTGAAAAGCTGACAGGTCAACAATCGTTAACAGTGCTTGATTAACAGCTACCGCCGATTTTTGCTCTACAGACCAAGAACCAACAATTCCTGAAACTGGCGCTTTGATCGTTAACTCATTTACTAATCGCTCGGTATTTTCTACTAATAAACGATGTTGGTTTAACTCTGACTGCCGTGCCTTTAACTCAAATACCAAGTTTTCATTTTCTAACTCAGCATCTTTAATTGCAAAATCGTGTTTAAGCTGAGAACTCTTTAAGTCATCTAACGCTTTTTCATAATCTAATTGACTTACCACTTGAATTTTTATGGATTTTTCTGCTCTTCGTTTCTCTCTTTTAGCTGCGTCTAAGATAACGCTTTCTAGCTTAATTTGTTGTTCGCTTTTAATTTTTGCTTGTTTAGTTGCAATTTTTTGACGCTCATATTCAATATCTAAACTAACTAGTTTTGCTTTTTCTTGTTGTAATTGATTGATTAACGTTGGGCTAGCTACTTTAGCAACAACATCACCTTGTTTTACTATTTCACCGGGATTAAATAATAACGTGGCTGTTCCAACAGATGGAGAGTAGAGCTTTGGACTATTAGCGGCAATAATATTTCCTTGCAGTGAAATATCTCGAACAAACAACCCTTTTTCAACCATACCAATTCTCAACCTAGCACGATCCACCGATTGATCCGTAGCAGCCCAACTCGAAATTACTGAGTAAAAAATAAAACTCAAAACTAATATGATGGCTACCACAACGATTAATTTAGCGGGCTCTGTTTGAGGTTTTGTTAAAACCACGTCTTGTAATGATGTATCTTGAATCATAGTGATTAGCTTAGTTATAGTAAGTTTGTTGATAGTCTTATTTATGTCTTGCTTTTACACAGCGAATCTCATGCCATAAATATTAACTTGTTAAGCCATTGATAAATAATCAGTTTTAAACTTTATTGAAATGTTTGAGATTATTGTTGCTCTATGGACAATGTCCGACTTTGATTCTCGGACAATAACGGACACTAGCCCTTTTGATTTTAAGACATAATTTTTACACAGGCGCCTTTAAAAACTCTTCAGTACCGCTTTAAAGCGACACCTTTTTATAACTGAGTCTTCTTTTATAGCTATGTATTATAAGAAGTGTGAAATAATCACCAACTAATCAAATCATTTGATTAGGCGGTGATTTTTGTATAGTGTAAGCAGACTAAGCACATAATCCATTCGATCCATTAGATGAGTGCGTAGTCCCATCAAAACCGTGACGGAGTTCACACTATACGATCTATCGGATCTAATTGTTGTTTTGATTTAACCAGTTTTAGGATCAGTAGGGTTATTTTCGATTATTACATATCGCTTAACCTTCACTCCCGAGATTATTACATAGCTATTATTGTAAACTAACGTTACATACGGAGTAAAAAATGAGCAACACAAAACTAGGTTCTGAAAATAAGTCTTTTTTTGCTAGTAAAAAAGAAATTCCTACTTCAAGCACTGCAAATTCTCCAACGACCGGATCACCTTCAACTTCATCTACGACGGCATCAACCAGTGCCACTCAAACACAAGTTAAAGAAACCATTGTAAAAGGAAACTCTGTACTAGGAAAAAATATCAAGTTTCGTGGTGAGCTTATTGGTACGGAAGATCTTCATATTGAAGGCGTGATTGAAGGTGTGGTTATCATGAAAGGGCACAATCTTTCAATTGGTGAAGAAGGTATACTTAATGCCAATGTACATGCTCAAAACTTAACAATTCATGGTAAATTAACGGGTGACGTACTTGCTGACGAACTGATTCAAGTAAAATCTACAGCGATTGTTAAAGGCAACTTAACCGCTCCAAGAATTCAATTAGACGATGGAGGAAAGTTCCGCGGCTCAATGGACATGACAGATACCGATCAAGAAAAGAAAGAACGTTTAAGTGACTTTAAACAAAAACTAATCCACCCTCATTTACCTAAAAAAGGTGATAACTTAAAACCTCAAGAAAATAATTCCGGTAAAGATTCTGGGAAACCAAACTTTAATAAAAAATAATTTCGCTAACCCTTAGCCTGTAGCATTCATATTACAGGCTAAGGGTATAAGTAAGAGAGTCATCGTGTCAGATCATTATTCTTCCGCATTAACTAGTTTAATTGAAGAAATAAGCCTTGGTAAGAGTGTTGTTCTTGATCTTGGTTCTATAGAAACGGGATCGACTCAAGTATTTTTAGATCTAAGGTGTAATTGTTATATTGAAGATCTCAACGAACTATTACAAGAGATCTCTTCTGAAAATCCCAGACGTTTTGATCTACTAGAGGCTCATCTTTTAGACAAGCCTGACGGATTAAAATTTGATTATGTTCTCTGTTGGGATCTTTTAAACTATATAGACAAGGATCTACAAACTCACCTGTTTAATTTGCTTGCACCACATTTCAAAGAAGGCACTCTTCTTCATACGATGCGCTATACAAGTGAGTATGTGCCATCAAGTCCAAGCCAATTTCGCATTCAAAACGATCTAATTTTTTCCATGGATAAAAACCTTTCCGATAAATTGATCAAGAACCCCACTTTATCCACTATTCAAATGCTAAAAAATATGGGTGCGTTCACTTTGCGTTCAACCATTATGAATCAACCAGATATGCGAAAAGACATAACTGAATATCTTTTTGATTACGGTGAAACGGCTGCGTTAAAAAATCTTAAAAAAAATAACATGGTTGAAGAGTCAAAATATTCCAGCCAAAAATTAACCTTTAACAATGTCGTTATGAATGGCCTAAAGGATTCTTTAAAGCAATTAAAAATAATCAATAACTCTAGCACTCTAGAGATTGGCAAAAAAGGAGGGCGCTCTCTAAAAACTTTAAATTCCTTGACCGAACATCTATATGTTGAAGATATATACTCATCGTTAATCTGGCAAAAAAAAATCAACAATAACACCCCTAGCTTTAGTCAAAACGCTTTAAATTTTAAAACTGATGAAACATTTAATCTAATATTACTGTGGGATATTATCAGTATTTTACACCCAACACAGTTTGGTGCCTTTCTTATCGCTATTCGATCTCACTTAAGAGTCGGAGCTAAGCTACATTTGCTTTTACCTATCAATCTAAATGCACCAGAAAAACCACCTGAGTATGAAATTAATAGTGATTACACTGTTTCTGTTAGAGGAGATATTGTGGGTGATCAAAATAGAACTATCACGACTATGTCTCAGCTAACTAAGTTATTACCTGGATTTAAGATGAGTTCGTTTCAGTTTGGAAATTACTCTAGCAAAGATAAATTTTTAGAGTGTGTTTTTGAATTAGTTGAATAGTAATACTATTTTTTACTAAGTAATCTCTGCTCACAATTTAGTATTATTTGTTTTCGTTCTTCTTTACTAGCTATATCCCATCCAACAATTTCATCAATATGTCTGAAACAACCTAAGCAAATATCTTCATCATCTAAACAACAATTACTAATACATGGCGATCTAACCGATATTTGGTTGCCCATTAACTTCTCCAGAAATCTGGTGAAAAAATAACTAGTAATGTAAATATTTCTAAACGCCCAAATAACATCGCAATTGATAATACCCATTTCGAAAGATCACTCAATCCAGAATAGTTACTTGCGACATCTCCAAGACCCGGCCCTAAATTATTCATACAAGCCGCAACAGCGGAAAATGCCGTCACTTGATTTTCTCCATCAGCCATTAAAATTAGCATAAAAATAAAAAATAAAACAACATACGTCGAAAAAAAGCCCCATATCGCTTCAACTATTTTTTCTGGCACCACCTTGCTACCAATGCGAATTTTTAATATTGCATTAGGGTGAATTAAGCGAGCAATTTCTCTAGTTCCTTGCTTAAATAATAAAATAATTCTAATTACTTTCATACCACCACCGGTTGATCCAGCGCACCCACCAACAAAACTGACAAACAATAATAATACGGGTAAGAATATTGGCCATGCTGTAAAATCAGTCGTTGCAAAACCAGTTGTTGTTCCAATTGAAATGGTATGAAAAATTGACTTTACTAAAGCTTCTGAAAATTGAAAATAATCATGAGAAACCAAAATGCTCGTAGAGATTAAGGTAATAATTAACAAAATTGTACTATAAACTTTAAATTCAGCATCTTGAAAATAACTATCTAAACTTAAACCTCTAACCGCAACAAAATGCAGCGAAAAATTAATACCTGCAACAAACATAAAAAAGCTACAAATTAATTCGATATTCGTGCTTGCAAACCACCCAATACTGGCATCGTGAGTCGAAAAACCTCCAATTGCAACAGTTGAAAAACTATGCCCAATCGCATCAAAGGCCTCCATGCCGGCTACCCAATAACTAATCGCACAAATCACCGTTAAACCAAAATAGATATACCACAGTGCCTTTGCTGTTCCTGCAATCCTTGGCGTTAATTTAGCATCTTTTACTGGTCCCGGTGTTTCTGCTCGATATAGTTGCATTCCGCCTATTCCTAACATTGGTAATACAGCTACGGCCAAAACTATAATTCCCATCCCGCCCATCCATTGTAATTGTTGACGATAAAAAAGAAGGGAGTGGGGTAATTTATCGATCCCAGAAATAACAGTTGCTCCAGTAGTAGTTAATCCAGAGAAAGATTCAAACACGGCATCTGCAACACCAAAATTTAAAGATGGCTCCATTGCTAAATATAAAGGCAAAGCTCCCATAAAACTTAAACCTCCCCAAAATAGGATCACTACTAAAAAACCATCTCTTGTTCTTAGTTCACCTCTAGCATTTTTTCTTGGAAGATATAAACTTAAACCTAATAATAGGCTAACAATAAATGCGGTAAAGAAAGCAACACCGCCACCATCTTTATAAAATAAAGCAATCGCTATTGGTGGGAGCATCGCGAGACTAAAAATCATTAGCAGGATACCAAGAATTCTAATAATCACTTGTTTTTGCATTTGAGTTTGCCAGTATTGTGCTAGTTAAAAATTGACTAAGTTAATCGCTTGGTTAGAAAAAGGTTAAATCAACTTGAAATAATCTTTCCACTTCGCCCACATGTTTTTTATCAACTAAAAATAGAATAATGTGATCATCCGTTTGTACTACAATATTATGATGGGCGATAATGACTTTTTCGCCCCGAACGATTGCTCCAATAGTTGTTCCTTTTGGTAACGGAATATCACCAATTGCTTTTCCTACAACCTTTGAGGTGTCCTCCGTTCCATGTGCGACCGCTTCCATTGCTTCTGCCGCGCCGCGCCTTAATGTATAAACATTTGACACATCGCCTCTTCTAATATGCGTTAACAAACTACTTGTTGTTGTATGTTGAGGTGACACAGCGATATCGATTTCTTTTCCTTGTAGAATGTCGGTATAAGCATTGTTATTAATTAAAACCATGGTTTTTCTTGCACCCATTTTTTTTGCTAACATGGCCGACATAATATTTGCTTCATCTTTATTGGTCACCGCAATAAAAACGTCCATATGATCAATGTTTTCTTCAGTCAGCAGATCTTTATTACTCGCATTACCATGCAATACAATTGCATCATCTAAATAATCACTGATAGTTAACGCTCGCTTTGCATCTGCTTCTACTAATTTGACTGAATAGTCCTCTTCTAACTTTTTTGCTAAACCTAATCCAATATTACCACCGCCAACGATCATTATTTTTTTATACGGTTTTTCAAGTTCTTGGAGTTCACCCATTATTTGTCTTATATGATTACTTTCAGCAATAAAAAACACTTCATCATCGGCTTCAATTACCGTATCTCCAGTTGGAACAATCGCTTTACCTCTCCTAAAAATAGCCGCAACTCTCGCTTCAATATTCGGCATATGAGAACGCAATGTTGAAAGCGTGTTCCCCACTAATAAGCCACCGTAGTATGCTTTTACTGCGACTAAACGAACCAGCCCATTTGCAAAATCCATTACCTGTAGTGCTCCGGGATTTTCTATCAATTGATGAATGTGTTTGACGACTAATTGCTCTGGGCTAATTACAACATCTACTGGTAAATTATCGGCATTAAATAATTTTTTCTCTTTAAGATATTCTGGAGAGCGTATTCTGGCAATTTTTGTTGGCGTATTAAAAACTGAGTATGCGACCTGACAAGCGATCATATTAGTTTCATCACTGTTAGTGACAGCTATAACCATATCAGCATCTTCTGCACCGGCTTGCCTTAATATATTAGGGTGAGAGCCGTATCCAACAATCGTTCTAAGATCAAGGTGATCTTGTAACACTCTTAATTTTTTGGGGCTAGTATCGATCAAGGTGATATCATTATCTTCACCCGCTAAACTAATAGCAAGAGTTCCTCCAACTTGCCCTGCTCCAACAATGATTATCTTCATAAAAATACTCTTGTTACTGTTTGATTAATCAGCTCAATTCTAATGGTTTTTCTAAGCCGCAAAAATAGAAGCCATCCATTTGCATGTAACCCGGAAAAATTTGATAACCGAGACTGGCTCTTTGCTCTTTTCTTAATTCTTGCCTTATCTCATCGGGTATATCATAGAGTTTAGCCTTGTTTTTATTTAGAAATTGTTTTATTTGATCTTCATTTTCAGCTTTAAAAATTGAGCAAGTCGCATAGACTAATTTACCACCTGGTTTTAACATTTGCCAAACGGAATTAAGAATTTCACTTTGTATTTTAGTGAGCGACTCCATATCTGTTTTTTTACGGTGTATTTTAATATCGGGATTTCGCCTAATAACACCACTTGCAGAGCAGGGAACATCAATCAAAATCCGATCAAAAAGCTCACCATCCCACCAATCTTTATAATCTAAAAAGTCCACATTGAGTAACTTCACTTTGTAGGGTTTATTATCCATATTAAAGCGACTTAGTACCTCCGTTATTTTGTCTAATCGTGATGTTGATTTTTCTACAGATGTTAATAAGGTACTAGGCTCTCTTTGCAGAATATGAGTCGTTTTTCCACCTGGCGCGGCGCAACCATCAAGTACTTTTAGCCTTGGTTTCAAATCTAGCATCTCAACCACTAACTGCGGAGCAACATCCTGCAAAGTGGACAACCCCCTAGTAAAACCCGGTAAAGAATATACATCGCATGGTTGTTCTAAAACTAGCGCATCTTTTGCGATCAAATGCTCTTGAGAAAGAATAGACTGCTCTTTTAATTGTTCCCGATAAGCTATTTTAGTCGTTAAACTTGAATTAACTCTAATCACCATTGGTGCTCGCTCATTATTTGCCACCAATATTTCTTTATAACGGTCAGGCCAATCTATTTTTAGCTGATTAATAATCCAATTAGGATGTGAATACAAAAAAGTATCTGCCTTGCTAAGTTTTTCAGCAATCTCATCACTTTTTCGCTGATAACTCCTTAAAACAGCATTAATTAATCCGGCAGCCCATTTTTTCTTAATACTTTTAGCTAAATCAACACTTTCAGATATCGCGGCATGATCGGGAACTGATAAATATTTTAGCTGGTAAATTCCAGAGATTAAAATACAAAACACATCGCTATCTTTTTGCTTAAGAGGTTTACCTAGCAATTGATCAAGAATCGCTTTTATTTGATGAAAATAACGCAAACTGCCAAACAAGATGTGTTTTGCAAATGCTAATTGAGAATTGTTGTCTTTGCTATCATTTTGTTGCTTAGGGAGTGCAGAGAGTAAATCATTTACTGAACGACCACCTTTGACGACTGCGCTTAGCCACCAAATAGCTTGTAAACGCGCACTAACGTTCTTCATTTGTGTTTCTGTGCTTTTATTTTTTGCTAAATTTGGCATCAGAGTCAAACCAGTGTGATTTGCCGTTCAAAAACTCACTGACAGTCATTCGTTTACTGCCATCTGCTTGAAGTTCTAAAATTTCTATCAATATTCCATCACCGCAGTTAACTTTTAATGTTTGCTTATCTTTGATAAAAATAGAGCCGAAAGATGACTCACTTTGTTCTTTTATTAATGATCCCGTTAAAAGCTTTGCCCGCCAAATGCGGATCCTTTGTTTGTTCAAATAAGTATAAGAGACCGGCCACGCGTTAAAGGCTCTAATTTGTTTTTCAATATCATTTGCAGGCCGACTCCAATCTACAAGAGCTTCTGATTTAGATAGCTTTTTTGCATAATTACTTAGCTCACCAACTTGACACTCACCAACTTGACACTCACCATTTGAATTATAGTCCAAACTTCGGCGGTTTTGTTCACCACTCCAATTTATAGAATTGATATATTGAATAATCGCTTCACTACCTAAGGTCGCCAACTTATCATGAAGGCTTGAGCCTGTTTCATTTAGGTTAATAAATAGCTCTTTTTTCAGCAACATATTCCCGGTATCTAACCCTTTATCCATTTGCATAATGGTGATACCTGTTTTTGAGTCACCGGACTCAATCGCTCTTTGGATAGGCGCCGCGCCGCGCCACCTTGGCAATAATGATGCATGAATATTGATACAACCAAATCTTGGAGTATCTAAGACTAATTGAGGTAAAAGCAAACCATAAGCAATTACAATCATTAAGTCTGCATCATAAGAGGCTAATCGTTGAACAGGGTTTCGTCCTGCTTCATCCGTCGAATCATCAAATTTTATAGGTTGTTCCACAGGAATTTTATCCGCTAACGCAACTTGCTTTACTGGACCAATCATTATTTTTTTACCTCGACCAACTTTACGATCTGGCTGACAATAACAAGCAACAACTTGATGACCAACTTTAATAAGGGAGGTTAATACACTGGCTGCAATATCAGGCGTTCCAGCAAATACAATTTTTAAAGGCGCTTGACTCATAAAATGCTATACCATTGATACTTCATAATACAAATACCAGCACTGCTATAATTTGAATCATGGAATTGGAGGTTAATAATTATGTTCTTTTTGCTCTTTAAGCAATTTCTTACGGATCCGGTTTCGTTTTAGTGCGGATAGATAATCCACAAATAGTATACCTTGTAAGTGATCTAATTCATGCTGAATACAAACCGCTAACAACTCATCAGCATCCATCTTAAACTCATTACCTTCTCGATCTAACGCTTTAATAGTTAATTCATCCGCTCTTTCTACTGTGGTATACACTCCAGGAAAAGAAAGACAACCTTCCTCCATTTCTTCAACGCCCTTTAATTCTATTATTTCTGGATTAATAAAAACCAATGGGGTGTCTTTATTTTCTGATGTATCTAGAACAAATAATTGCCGATGAAAATCAACCTGAGTCGCAGCTAAGCCAATACCTGGCGCCGCATACATCGTCTCAAACATTGATTTAATTTGCTCTTGCAATTCCTCTCCAAAATCAGATATTGGCATTGCTTTAGTGCGTAACCGTGGATCAGGGTATTCAAGAATCTTGAGTATAGACATAAATTTGATGTTTTAAGTTGTGTTTTACGAATTATGATTTGTGACGTAAGTTCTAGTAAAACACTAAGAATAACTGCTAAGATAATGATCATACTGGAAAAACTGCTCCGTTTATAGTTAAAATATGATGCTAAATACTGGGAATTTTGAATTGTTTTGAGCTAAAATGGTTTAAAACCTGTGTAATTAGTGAAGACTCACAATATTTGTATACAGATCATGGCGTTAGATCACGCAATAAGATAGATCAAACAAAGGAATCATAAAATGAAAAAACTAGTTACTGGACTCTTAGCAACTGTTTTTAGTTTAACAATGTGCATATCAATTGCAGAAGAAGTTGAAAACTCCGCTCTAAAGGAGGGACACCCAGAATTTCACGTGGTTCAACCCGATGATACACTGTGGGATATTTCTCAATCCTTTTTAAAATCACCTTGGTTGTGGCCAGAAATTTGGTTTGTTAATGAGCAAGTTGATAATCCTCATTTAATTTTCCCCGGCGACATCCTCTCACTCGTTTACATTGATGGCAAGCCAAGGATCACTAAATCCAACAAACTTCCTAATGGTGTAATCAAACTGACACCTCGTGCCCGTCAATTAAGTGCCGATCAAGCCATTGCAACCATCCCTTTGGATGCAATATTGCCTTTTTTAACTTCTGCTAGAGTCTTAACCGAAGAAGAATTAAATTCTGCACCCTATATTGTCGGAAATGATAGCGGACGCTTACTAGCCGCAAATGATCATAAGGTTTATGTACGCGGACTAACCGATCAAACAAGTGAAAAATATTCATTTTTTAGAAGAGGTGATACCTATAGAGATCCTCAAACTGGCGAAAACCTTGGAGTAGAAGCCATCCATTTAGGTGAGGGGCTTAAACTACAATCAGGTGATCCTGTTGTAATACGAGTTAAAAAATCGGTTGAAGAGCTACGTAAAGGTGATAGAGCTTGGCCGACTAATGATGAACAAATTAGACCTGTCTATTTTCCGAGAGCACCCAAGAATTTTGAAGGCGGACAGTTAATATCCGTTTATGCTGGCGTTGAACAGATTGGTCAATTCGATGTTGTTGTAATTAACCGAGGTAATCGAGATGGTATGGAAGTCGGACATGTATTAGACATTTATCAACGAGGAGAAATTATTCCAGATGCAATTGCAACTCAAAGACGCAAAGATAGTGATGATGTGAGTATCTGGGATAAGATGAAGGATAGCGTGACAGGCTCTAAACAAACAATAAAACTACCTGATGAAAAAGCAGGAAGGCTCATGATTTTTAGAACCTTTGAAAAGGTCAGCTTAGCATTAGTTTTAAAGGCCTCTCGTTCAATTCACATTTTAGATAACGTGAAGACTCCGCTATAAAGAATGAGCTTTCTTCAATTGTTTAACTCATAGGAGTATAGAGTGAGTGCTCATCAAGGATTAGATGAAAACCAACTTAGAAGGCTATTTGCAGTAAAAAAGATAAAAGGCGTTGGCGATGTCAACGCACTTAAACTTTTTAATCACTTCAAGTCAGCAGAAGCCATTTTTGAGGCTGAAGATTCACAACTAAAACACATCGGTTTAAAAACAGCAGCCATTTCATCTATTAGGAAAATGGATTTCAATCAGTTCGATTCAACCTTTAAATGGCTCGAAAAAAGCGACACTTCTATTATTCCGATTAATTCGACTTATTACCCACCTTTACTTCTTCAAACCGCTACACCACCACTATTTTTATTTACACTAGGCAACTATGAGCTATTACTAAACCCACAATTAGCCGTTGTAGGTAGCCGCTCACCCACACCCGTTGGGTCAACCAATACTCAGCAATTTTGCAAAGAGTTAGTCAATCAGGGGCTTGCTATTACAAGTGGGTTAGCACAAGGTATTGATGGAGAGGCACACCGAGCAACTCTTGACTGCAATGGATATACCATAGCAGTTAGTGGCACTGGTTTAAAAACTGTTTTTCCAGCACCCCATAAAAAACTCGCCCATGAGATCGCCGATAAAGGTTTAATTATTTCAGAAAACATGCCTGATCAGGGAGTTGTTGCCGGCTGCTTTCCAAGAAGAAACCGAATCATTGCAGGCATTAGTCTTGGCACACTTGTAGTTGAGGCTGCCGAAAAAAGCGGCTCTCTTATCACTGCCAAAATTGCAATGGAGGAATCAAGAGATGTATTTGCGATACCAGGCTCTATTCACAACCCTTTAGCAAGAGGTTGTCATTCTCTAATAAAGCAAGGAGCTAAGCTAATTGAAAATGTTGAAGATATTCTTGAAGAGTTACCTGCAATAACTGGCGCACAAAAACTTGCTACATCAACAGAAACTAGACCCGCTTTAAATATAGAGTCTGCTGAATTTCTAAAAACTATCGATTACGAAATCACCAGTATTGATACAATTTTGAACCGTAGTCAATTAAGCATAGAATCTGTAACAAATAAGCTGTTACTATTAGAGCTTGATGGTTGGGTTATTAATAGTGCAGGCGGCTACACTCGGTTATAGCACTTTTAACTCCCAATTTACAGCTTCAGACTCGGCGGATACTTATGTCTAGAAACACTAGATCAATAAAAGTATCAATACTATTTGATTTTAGGTGCTTAAATGAAAACACATGTAATGGATGTTCTTCAGTATTTATATGAACGTTTTCAAGAAGATGAATTTGTACCACTAGACAAAAACCAATCAATCATAAGAGAGCTTGAAAAGGTCGGGTTCAAACTAAATGAAATTGACTCAGCCCTCGATTGGCTTGATGGATTAGTAGAAGCAAGCTCTGATAACTTCGCTCCTAACAACTCAAACTCATCCCATATCCGAATATTTCATCCTCACGAACTTAATAGTTTTTCCACCGAAGCTAGGGGGTTTCTTTATTTCCTTGAACAGGCTGGTGTGCTCGATGGTCATAGCCGGGAAGCCGTTATTGATCGTGTATTGGCTCTTAACCTCAAAGATTCAATTGATCTTGATGAATTAAAGTGGGTTGTCAATATGGTGCTTTTTAATTTACCAGATAGAGAAGAAGCGGCAATCTGGCTCGAAAATATCGATGCTTGTTTTCATTAAAAATTATACTTAAAATATTCTATCGCTAGATCGCGCCGAGTTACTTTATCGACTTAATAAATTAGCTGGCGAATGTTGATCTGTTAGTGGTTTTACACTTTCATCCCAATCAACCTTGGTAGAAATTCTAGCAACTAAATAATATAAATCGACACCATAACTCTCTAGTTGCTTAACTAGTTTGTCTGTCGTATCAGGTACTTTTTGAAAATTATCGCAATTACATGCGAAAATAATTCGATTGCCTTTTGTTGGCGATTGAATAATTTGTAATTGACTAAAAACCGCTTGATAAGTAACCGATTCATAATTATATAATTCACTACTACTAAATGTGTTTGCAGATAAAATACCGCCGTCACTTAATAGGTTTTTTACTTCTTGTAGAAACTCAAGGGTTAATAAATGTTCAGGGATATAATCGCCATTAAAAGCATCAAGAATAATCCAATCATATGTTTGCTTTTTTTTAAGTGCTCGTTTAACAAAAACACGGCCGTCTTGAGTTAACGTTTTAACCCTATTATTTTCTTTATAGTTAAAATATTTTTTAGCTATAGATACTACGGCAGGATCTATTTCTACTGAAGTTATAACAGTGTTGGGTAATATTTTTTCAAATGCTTGAGGCAATACGCCACCACCCAAACCAATAATTAATATATTTTTAGGTGAAGGGTTATAAACTAACCCTGCAAGTATAGATTGGGTATATTCAAAAACTAACTTGTTTGGTTTTTTTAAATTGATACACGCTTGGTTTGAGACTTTTTTTCTTCGCACTTCAAAACGCATACAACGAAGTTTATTTTTTTCAGTTACAATTACATTTCGATAAAGCGATCGCTCTCGATGAAGCTCTTTTGCAACAAGATCAGAACAAAAATTAATCGATATTAAAACTAGCCAAATTAAATTATGAATCAATACTT
>CAZRPK010000053.1:0-19443 GCA_964601915.1 uncultured Kangiella sp.
AATGGCGGAGAGAGAGGGATTCGAACCCTCGATGGGCGTTAAAACCCATACTCCCTTAGCAGGGGAGCGCCTTCAGCCGCTCGGCCATCTCTCCGTTTTACTCATTTAGCTTTTCACTGCCACGGGACGTCAATAAACAAGTATTGAAGCTCGTTTCAGCGGAAAAGAATATTACCTGATTGATTTAGAAAATCAATTCATTTTTAACATAATTTAAACTAAAACTTATGAGTGATTCAACCTACTAGAGATCCTATTAAATATAGGGTTAATAGGTTGAAATTTGTACAACTAATCGTTGGAAGCCATTTCCTTTTCTCGCTGAATGCGCATATAGATTTCTTCACGATGTACAGATACTTCTTTAGGTGCATTTACTCCAATTCTGACTTGATTACCTTTAACGCCTAAAACGGTTACGGTAACTTCATCGCCAATCATTAGAGTCTCACCGACTCTTCTTGTCAATATTAGCATTGCTAATCTCCTAATTTTAAAGCAGTTTAGTTTGCTTTTTGTCCCTAGGTGAGCCCAAATGACTCACGTTTAAAATTCTAGACCAAAAAACAAATATTTGTATTTTTGTACCTTTTCTATCTCAAGAGGTTATTTTCAACTTGAGTAGTCAGTACTGTTTAATTCTGGGACTCTACCCATTCCTTAACCCAACTAATCGCAGCAGGTAATGCATTAATATTACTTCCCCCACCCTGCGCCATATCAGGTCTGCCACCACCTTTACCATCAATTTTTGCGGTTAATTCCCGCATTAAATTGCCTGCGTGGTAACGCTTAACAAGATCTTTAGTAACTACCGCAATTGCACTCACTCGATTATTGTTAACCGATGCGAGCAAGATAATACCAGATCCTATCTTGTTCCGTATTTGGTCGCTTAGCCCACGTAATGATTTCGCGTCTAAGTTATCTAACTGAATTGATAATAAGTTAATATCACCAATTTTTTCTATTTGGTTTAGTAGGTCATTCCCGTGGGAAGAGGACAATTTATCTTTCAGTATATCAATTTCTCTGTCTTGTGACTTTGATTTAATAATCAGTTGATCAACTTTATCATTTAGTGAAAGCCTGTCCGTTTTAAGGGATGAGGCTAACTGGCTGATTAGCCAACCTTGTTTTTGAGTGTATTCTATCGCATTTTCACCCGTAATAGCTTCTATTCTTCTAATACCTGATGCAATACCTTGTTCGCTAATTATTTTAAATGCCCCAATCTGCCCCGTTTGTTTTACATGAGTTCCACCGCATAGCTCTACGGAAAATTCAGACATTGATAGAACTCTAACAACCTCACCGTATTTTTCGCCAAACAACATCGTAGCACCTAACCCTTTAGCGTTCTCGATATTGGTGATCTGAGTTTCAACTGTATGATTGGCTCGGATATGTTGGTTAACACATTTTTCGATACTAAAAAGGACATCTTGCGGAATTGAATATGGGTGTGAAAAATCAAACCTCAGTTTTTGACTATCACAATGAGAACCTTTCTGCTCTACGTGTTCACCTAGTAATTTTTTCAAGCTTGCGTGTAATAAATGAGTCGCAGAATGATTATTAGCTGTATTATTTCTTTCATCTGAATTAACTTTGGCATTCACTGATTCATTTGCTTTTAATGTTCCTTTACGTAAAATACCCTTGTGTATAAATGCTTGATCAAGTTTTATTGTATTCGTTACTTCAAAGATGACACCGCTTTCTGTTTGGAGTAAGCCTTTGTCACCAACTTGCCCGCCAGATTCGGCATAAAAAGGGGTTTTGTCGAGAACCAAAGCCGCTTGAGTACCTTCAACAATTGCATCAACGGATCCGCCTTCAACTAAAATAGACTCAACGGTTACAGATTCATTTAAACTGGTATAGCCTAAAAATTTAGTTTGTGAATCTACTGATAAGCTATCGTTGTAATCAATACTAAACTTGCTTGCATTCCTTGCCCGTTCTTTTTGTTCTTGCATACATTTTTCAAAACCTTCGTTATCTATTTGAAGATTGTTTTCTCTTGCAATATCAGCCGTTAAATCTAATGGAAAACCATAAGTATCGTAAAGTTTAAATAAAATTTCGCCATCAATTTTTGTCTGAGAATGATTTTTCATATCGTCAATTGTTTGATTAAGAATTCTCATTCCTTGTACAAGTGTTTTTGCAAACTGCTCTTCTTCTTTTTCTAAAGTATTTTTAATTAGATCCGACTTAGTTAAAAGTTCTGGATAAGCGCTAGACATTTCCTTAGATAAACTATCGAACAATAAATAGAAAAATCGACTTTTTGCACCGAGCTTATTTCCATGTCTTATTGCTCTTCTGATAATACGTCTGAGGACATAGCCTCGCCCCTCATTTCCGGGTAAAACACCATCTGAAATCAAAAAGGAGCATGATCGAATATGATCAGCAATGACTCTTAATGATTGATTTGTGTGGTCTTTAATATTTAAAATATCAGCAATACTAGTTATTAAATTTGAGAACAGATCGATATCATAATTATTATGGCGATTTTGCATAACCGCTGAAATTCGCTCTAATCCCATACCCGTGTCTACGGAAGGTTTTGGCAAATCTAGTAATTCACCTTTAGCATTACGATTAAACTGCATGAAAACCAAGTTCCATATTTCGATATAGCGGTCACCATCTTCTTCTGGCGTTCCTGGTGGCCCCCCTTCTACGGATGAACCATGATCGTAAAATATTTCGCTACAAGGGCCACATGGTCCTGTATCACCCATAGACCAGTAGTTATCTTTATCACCTAACATTGAAAAATGAGTTTGATCGATACCGATATGATTAAACCAAATATCCTTAGCATCAGCATCGTCTTTATGTACCGTAATCCATAATTTATCCGCAGGAAGACCAAGTTTTACCGTTAGAAATTCCCAAGCAAATTCGATGGCTTCTTTTTTAAAATAGTCTCCAAAACTAAAATTGCCAAGCATTTCAAAAAAGGTGTGATGTCTAGCGGTGTAACCAACATTTTCGAGATCATTATGCTTACCTCCAGCACGTACACATTTCTGAGAACTAGTTGCACGAGTATAACTTCGTTTTTCAGTACCTAAAAAACAATCTTTAAATGGCACCATACCGGCATTAGTAAAAAGTAGTGTGGGATCGTTCCCAGGTACTAATGAGCCAGATGCTACACGTTGGTGACCTTTTGATTCAAAAAAGGTTAGAAAGGCTTCTCTTATCTCATTGTTGGTCATTCTTTATACCATTTTCTATCATTTCAATTTTTGGTTAAACATATCTATCTTTTTAATCTTGTGATGATTCGTTTTTAAAAGGCTATTGAAGTCTTATTTTTGAAAATGCTTTTCTCACTTGAGATGTTTCAAAACCTCTATACTTCATGAAACGTTCAATTTTTAGTTTGTCTTTAAAATCCAATTCATTATTTTCAATGTTCTTATCATTAGTAGATTCACCTATAACTGAAAATATATTAGTTGAGTGTATTGATGATATTTTTTTCCCTAAAACTTTTTCACACTCTATTTGCCAGTCAATATTTTCATTTTCAAAAGCTTCATTGATTAAATTTTGTGCAACTTCATTTTGAATTAACTCAAATTCGATTCTAATTTTTCCTTGTCCCTTACTGACTCTTGAGCGAATAAATGATCCACAAAATCGTTCATTTGAAAGCCAAGACTCCTGATATAAGAATTTTATTGCTTGAGCCACATCTTTACTTTCAAATCCCTTTTTTATTAACTTAGTTCGTATTTGCTTTTCACTATGCTCCCTAATACCAAGTATACGGCAAGCAGAATTGATTGCTTTTTGGCTTGAATTCATAGACGTTATAGACAAGTTAATTAAATTCATCTTTGATAATTTTTTAAAATACGATCTATCACATATAATTAATTGGCTAATTCAGGAGGAAAACTTTTTAACATTAATTCTACATTAATTAATATTCTTTGATTTCGTTGTTCGGGCGTTTGATTCTTATAAAAACCAAGTCTCTGAGATACTGAACCACGCCAAATCACTTCACGGCTTTGGGCATCAACAATATCAAGTATCTGTGTACCAATTTCATATTCTCTTTCAACAGAGTTTGAAATATGGCGGGGCCAAATGTAAGGGCTGTGATAATAAGGGTAATACCCCCAGATAGAATAGAACGTATTCACATCTTTTTTCTTATCTGTCACATTATGACTCTTGATCAAAAAATCAGCCTTTTTAATTGAGTCAGATTTTTCAAAACCTTTTTTGTTCAAAATCGATTCGACAGCTGATATTTGTCTCTTTTGTCTTAATGTAATAACTTTCGTATTTTCTTTCTCTTTTGTTGTTTTATCTGAAATAGATTTTTTAGTGATCCAAGCATAGCTTTTTAACTTTGAATAATTGTAGTTAACATCATAATCACTAGTCGTCGGTGGAACAAAACTACAGCTAATTAGCATAATTAACGAAGCGCTAATGAGTAATACTCTAGATAAATTAGAAACCATGCAACAACCACTTAATTTAATAGAAGCCCATTAATTGGGGCTAAGAATTAGGATATTATATGGGATTGTACTGGGGAGTAGTAGATCTTTGTGGTTCTATTGAGCAATTTGTCTAAATGTACTTACAGAAATCTAGTTTTATAAAACTGGAAATGGACAGTGAGTACATATACGGCTTTTATTTTTATTACACTTTTATTATAAATTGTTGGTAAATTACAAAATAAGATTACAAAGTTGCTTCATTTAAAGAGAAATACTTTTGATAACTAAAAACTCATAGCCAGAATCTAGTTTAACTAACATAGCTTAGTTATTGATATTATTAGATAATAGTGGTTAAATAACTTCCCCCCTTAGCAAAAAGCCTTTTTGTAATAGCTTGTTCACTAGTCGTTTTGTATTCAGGGAAAATAACAAATAAATCAATAAATCAATAAATCAATAAATCAATAAATTAATGCAAAATACAATATATACAATAATAAAAAATCGATTTGATTCATCGACTTACATAGAACCTGTGGTTTTATCTCAACCGCTAGCATTGCTTGATCCTGTTATTTGGCCTGGATGGAAACAAGCTAATAAAACTTCAGATATTGTCTTTGAAGATGAAGATTTTCATGATCTAGAACTATCAGGTCTTGATTTCTCTAACGTACAGTTCATTAATTGTCACTTTTATCATTGTAATTTACGCGGCACTAACTTTATTTCGGCCAATTTAACTGGCTCTGAATTCTCTCACTGTGATTTTAGCCGAGCTAAACTGATTGCCGCAAAGTTAGAGTTAACAGCATTTAGAAAATGTTTGCTTAACGACGTGAATTTTTTAACAGCATCTTTTAAAAAGACCATCATCGTTAATACTGATTTAAGTTGTATTGATTTGCAAAGTATCGACTTGAGAGGGATTAATCTGGATGGATGTGATTTAAGAAAACAGAATTTAAGTGGAAAAGATTTAAGCCATGCGAGTTTACAAAGAGTGGATTTGCGTGGTGCTAATTTGTCTAAAGCTATATTCAATGATACGGATTTATCTTCAGCCTTATTAGCTGCAACGATTGTTACAAATGCCCAATTTAAAAATGCTAATTTAAGTCGTGTTAATTTATCATCATTAGATCTTTCAGGGGTCAGTTTTGAATCTGCAGATTTAAAGGCATGTGATTTTAGTGGTGCGAATTTATCAGATGCTAATTTATCTAAAGCAAACATAACGGATGCGACATTATTCAATATTAATTCGATCGGTTGGGATATTGGTGGAATTCGATGTGAGTTTGCGTATTGGGATCAAGGTTCAAATGATAAGACACAATATGCACCCCATGAATTCGAACGGATGTATGCGGAAAGTTTAACCATTGATTTAAAATATGATTTTAGATTAACAACAACTGAAATAGCTACATTACCAATTCTTATTGAACATTTACAAGCTTGTCATTGGGGGGTTTCATTACGTTTAAGATCAGTCAAAGATGTTGCTGGTGGAGCATTAGTTCAATTAGTTGTAGATGAAGCAGGCTCTTTTGCCATTGAAGAATTAGAAACGTCTCTTAAAGAGGAGGCTAGTCGAATTCAAAATGCTCAGCTTTCAATGCGTGCTGATCGTAAAATGCAAAAAGAATTAAAAGAAGCTGTTGCAGGGATCAAAGATCGATTTTGGCCAAGATTATTAGAATTAGCCGCAGAATATGAAATTGATCAAATTAGAAATTTTAGTGTATTATTTATCGATCTAAAAGATTTCACACAATGGAATGATGTGACAATAAAAGAAAAGCTCTCTCTCTTTAGAGGATTATTAAAGCCAATTTTAGCAAAGTGGAATGCAAGTTACCCAAATATGGAAGGTGATTCACTTAGAGCAACTTTTAGAAATGCAAATGCCGCAGTAGAATGTGCTTGGATGGTTAGAGATGTTTTGATGGCCGCTCAATTCGAGTTAAGAATTGGAATTGATTTAGGACAAGTAACGATTGTACATAATGAAGTAACGGATAATTCAGATCTGGAAGGTAGTGCGGTAAGTATGGCATCACGTTTAGAATCGATGGCTCAACCTGGGCAGATTTTCGTGTCTGAAAAAGTAAAACATTATGCCGAGAAGCAAACCAGTCTTTTTCAATTTAATCCAATAAAATCCCAGCTTAAAAAAGGCATCGGTAATAAATCTGCGGGTGATTGGATTGAAGTTTATCAAATTGAAAAAATTGATTAACTTGAGAAAGTATTTCAAATTAAATTGTTGCTTTTTTCATTTTAGAAATAAAAATACTAAGCTCTTTAAGTAATGATTTTTCGTTGTCTAAATTCTCAGCAATAATAGAAACCACCGCTGAACCACTAATTACACCACCGATATCGCTTTTAATAGCCTCCTCTACTTGGCTTGTGTTTGATATGCCAAATCCTAAAAGGCTAGGGGGAGCGTTATAATCTGCCAATTGTTTAAGAACGTTAGATGTTGGCATTCCAACAGAAATGTCTGTGCCCGTTACACCCGCTCTGCTCAATAAATAAACATACCCCTTTGCTTCATGTGCAATTGATTTTAATAATTGTTTAGAAGCGTTTGGTGGTGCAATAAATATAGGTTGAATGCCGACTTTATTTGCTTCATTGGTAAAGGGTTGTGATTCCAAAAATGGTACATCGGCAATAAGTACCGAATCAACGCCGGCATTTTTTGCATTTAAATAGAACGTTTCGATTGAATTGCAAACAACAAGGTTTGAATAAACTAATAAACCAACCGGAATATCAGGATATTTTTTTCTGATAGTTCTAACTAAATGAAAACAATCATTGATACTTGCACCTGATTTAAGCGCTCGAATAGATGCTTGTTGAATAACTAATCCATCAGCGACGGGATCTGAAAAGGGTAATCCTAATTCTAAAGCATCAGCACCATTTTCAATTAAACATCTAACTATTTTTAGACTGAGATCATAATTTGGATCGCAAAGAGTGACAAAGGGTACAAATGCCCGTTCTTGTTTTTTATTGAGTCGTTCAAAAATTGAATCATAACGATTACTCATGTTGTCCTCCCACGTTTTCTTTTTTAGATAAATCTAATGATCGAACGTATTCAAGATCTTTATCTCCGCGTCCTGATAGATTAACTAAGACAATAGTTTTTTCAGTTAATTTTGCAGCTAATTTTAAAGCATAAGCAAGCGCGTGAGACGATTCTAGAGCAGGAATAATCCCTTCACATTTTGATAAATATTTAAATGCAGATAGCGCTTCTTCATCAGTGACAGATTCATATTGAACGCGCCCAATTTCTTTTAAAAATGCATGTTGTGGCCCAACGGCAGGATAATCTAATCCGGCTGAAACAGAATAGGATTCTTCGATTTGTCCATCACCATCTTGCATAACAAAGGTATGGGTACCATGCAAAATTCCTTTTTTACCTTTGTTTAACGTAGCACCATGCTGGTTAGTATCTACCCCTTTTCCAGCAGGTTCAACGCCAACCAGTTTAACGGATTTATCATCTATAAAATCAGCAAATAAACCAATCGCATTTGATCCTCCACCAACACAAGCAATCGCGTAATCAGGTAAACCGTTTGCTTGTTTTTGCAATTGTTGTTTAGCTTCAACTCCAATCATTTTTTGGAATTCTCTTACCATAGTAGGAAATGGATGTGGGCCAGCGGCTGTGCCTAAAAGGTAATGAGAATCTTTGTAGGAACTTGTCCAATCTCTTAAAGCTTCATTGACGGCATCTTTTAGAGTTCCGCTTCCTGCTGTAACGGGAATAACTGTTGCGCCCATTAACTCCATACGATAAACATTAGGTTGTTGGCGTTGACAGTCTTTTTCTCCCATGTAGATTTTACATTCTAAACCTAATAGTGAACATGCTATTGCGGTTGCAACGCCGTGTTGACCTGCACCCGTTTCAGCAATAATTTTTTTCTTTCTCATTCTTTTTGCTAATAAGGCTTGACCTAATACTTGATTAGTTTTATGCGCACCTCCGTGCAAAAGATCCTCTCGTTTTAAATAGATTTTAACTTTTTGATTAGGTGAAAAATTTTTGGTTAAAGTTAATGGAGTAGGGCGACCTGCGTAGTTCGTTAGTAAATCCTCAAACTCATTTTTAAATTCCTCGTCAGATTGTGCCTTTACAAAAGCTTGCTCTAACTCTAGTAAAGCAGGAACTAATAATTCAGGTACAAACATACCCCCAAACTCGCCAAAGTAGCGGTTAAGGATCGGTTGTTCTGATTCGGACTGATATTTTTCAGACTCAGATGCTATTGAATTTCCAATTTTATTCATTATCTGTATTCCTAAATACTATTTGATTAAACAGACGTTTCATTTTTTTTTTAGATTTTATACCTGGTGAAATTTCGATACCTGAATTTACATCTAGAATATGACATCCATAAGTTTTAGCCAGAGCTATATTTTTATCAGATAAACCACCCGCTAGGATCACATCTTTGTTTAGTTTTCGGTTTTTATTTATCATGCCATTTAATTGTTTGATGATTTCCCAATCAAAAATTTCACCCGAACCACCGAAGTGACTTGTTTGCGTGTCTAATAAAATTTTATCAGCACCGCATTGATTTATTTGTTTAGCTAAAGACCTTCCTGTAGTGTCTTTATTAATAGGTAGAGCCTTCCAGATTTGAATATTTGGTAGCAACTTCTTTAATTTATCAATATAATATTTATCTTCCTGACCATGTAATTGAATAGCAAATAACTTCATTTGATTAGCGATATGAATAACTAAGTCTATATTTTCATTAACAAAAACACCAACATAATTTAAATTAATATCTTTGCTAATAGAAAGAGCAGTTGCTAAATTTATTGCGCGTTTTGAGTTTTTATAGAATATTAAACCAGCATAAGTTGCACCAAAATCATTGGCACTTTGTATATCTTCGATTCGCGTTAAACCACATGCTTTGACATTCCCGAATAATAATTGCTTGCAAGATTGATGTAAATTATCGCTTGCCATTAAATGAGAGCCAACAAGAAATCCATCAACGATATTTGACAATTGATTGACGTTACTATGACTGCTAATTCCAGATTCAGAAATGAGCAATGTTTTTGAGCTTGATTCACGTAAATGTTGTACTTTTTGTGCTAATAATTCTGTTGTTGATAGAGAAATAGACAAGTCTTTTAAGTTGCGATTGTTGATTCCAATGATCTTCGCGCCAAGTTCTATTGCTCTGTCTAGCTCTTGCTCATCATGAACTTCTGTTAAAATATCTAATGAAAGTTCTGTGGCGGTTTTTGCTAAGCAATTATAAGTTTCATCATCTAAAACAGAAAGCATCAATAGTATGGCATCCGCTCCAAAATAACGTGCTTCATAAATTTGATAGATGTCGATAAAAAAATCTTTACATAATATGGGTAAATCCGTCAGAGACTTTGCGTGTGTTAAATATTCAAAACACCCCTGAAAAAAATGACTATCTGTCAAAACTGAAATTCCACTCGCATATTTATCGTAAGTGCTGATTATGTTTTTTAGATCAAATGTTTTGTTGATTAGCTCTTTTGATGGTGATGCTTTTTTACATTCTAGAATATAAGCAGGTTGATTACTGTTAACTGATTTTTCATAAATGCTTGAATAAAGACTACGATCAGATTTTTCTAAATTTTTAGTTATTAATGATAACGGTAGTGATTTGATACGCTCATCCACTTCCGTTCGTTTATGTTTGATTATCTTATCTAATACATTACTCATAATAGTCAGTTACCTTTCCACACAGTGTTCTTTAGTTAGATTATCCACTTGAGTTAATTCAGCCACTTGTTTAACTTTGTCGATACATTTGCCTGATTCAAGTAGGCTCATTATCATTTCTGCACCATCTTTTAGGTTGTTTGTTTTTTTATTTATTTTTAAAAGTGCACTAGCGTTAGCCGATATTGTGTAGGCGATTGCTCGATTTTTACCATGGTTAATATTACCAGACAGGACATCTTGTAATATTTGTTTGTTAACATCTGGCGTTTGCCCAGATATGTCACTAGGTTTAGTTTTTGGCAAACCAAAATCTTGATGGGTAATTTGATATTCTGAAATAACGCTATCAGATAATTCCGCAACATCAGTTTGATTATGTAAAGTGATCTCATCATAACCACCGCTATTAACCACCATCGCTCCTAGGCAACCGGAGAGACGCAATGATTCAGCTGCTGCAAAACATAAACCTTTAGAATAGATCCCCATTAATTGATATTTCGGCGATGCTGGATTAATTAATGGCCCTAAAAGGTTGTAAATGGTACGTGTTTGTAATGTATTTCGTACAGGCATAACGTGTTTTACTCCAGGATGATAATCGGGAGCAAAGAGAAATGTAAAATTGGTTTTGTGTAAACAATTAGAAGCTTGATTTGGCGTCAAATTAATATGAATACCTAGCGATTCTAAAATATCGGCGGAGCCACATTGTGATGATATAGAACGGTTACCATGTTTAGCAATAGGCAATCCAAACTCGGCTAAAACAAAGGCGACCATAGTAGAAATATTTATCGTGTTCTTTCCCGAACCACCTGTGCCACATGAATCTGAAACAACTTGGTTTTGTATTGGTAGGTGGATGGCATTTTCTTTTAATGCTTTAACAGCACCCGAAATTTCTATAGGCGTTTCGCCTTTTATTTTTAAAGAAATTAATAAACTCGTGATTAAATTAGAATCTATCTTGCCTGTGATAACCTTGCTAAAAATACTATAGCTTTCTTCACTACTCAGAGAATTACCGGTGTATAGTTTTTCAAGTATTTTATTTGGCATAATTTAAACCTTATTTTTTACGACAACCTAACTGATTAGAATCGTTAATATTCTTTTAATTAATTCAGAACCATTGGGAGTCAAAATGGATTCTGGGTGAAACTGTAAACCAATGATCTTGTCTTTTGCTTCTTTCACCATCATGACTTCTTCGCCACAATAAGCCAAAATTTCAAGATTTACAGGCATTGTAGTCGCGGCTAATGAATGATATCGAGCAGCATAAAAAGGAGTAATTCCTGTAAATAGTCTTTCACCGCTTGACGTAATATCTAATGGATGTGATTTCCCATGTACCACTTCTCTAGCATGCCCAACAATACCTCCGTAACTTTCTATAATCGCTTGATGACCTAAACAAACGCCAAGAATGGGATACATTCCTTTGAGTGACTTTAACAACTCAAGCACATTGCCTGCCGTTTTTGGAGAACCAGGGCCCGGAGAAATAACAAGCATCACTTTGTTATCTTCGTCTTCGCATACTTTTGTAATTTTTTCTATTGAAGTATCATTTCGATAAACCATCACTTCATCTACAAAGGTCTCTAGCTGATTAACTAAATTGTAAGTAAAGGAATCAAAATTATCGATCATAATAATTTTGTAGTTGGATAATTTTGAATTATTTTTATTGTGTTTATTCATGTTGGTTGTACTTGATTTGCTTGTTGAATGGCATTTATTACGGCTTGAGCTTTTTGCTTTGTCTCACGAGATTCAGATACAGGATCTGAATCATAAACAACACCCGCACCAGCTTGGATATGAGCAATACCATTCTTGCAATAAGCACTTCGGATAACGATACAGGTATCCATATCTCCATAAGAATTGATATAACCGACAGCGCCACCATAACTTCCTCTACGAGATCCTTCCACTTGTCTAATTAATTCCGTCGCTTTAATTTTGGGTGCACCCGTGAGTGTTCCCATATTCATACAGGCTTGGTAGGCATGAAAACAATCTAAATATGTTTTTAATTGACCTTTTACACAAGACACTAAATGCATCACTTGCGAATATCGATCTATTTCCAAGAGCCTAGGGATTTCGATTGACGCATGTTCTGATATACGAGCTATATCATTGCGAGCCAAGTCGACTAACATCATATGTTCACTTAATTCTTTTTGGTCGAGCTTTAATTCAATTTCGTATCGCTTGTCTAAATCGTGATCAATGCTACCATCAAATTGTCTCCCTCGTGCTCGAGTACCAGCGATAGGGTAGAGTTCTACTGCATTACTTGATGTGGTGTACTTTAATGCGCTTTCAGGAGATGCGCCAAACAGAGTGAAATCTTGATCTTGCATAAAGAACATATAAGGGCTGGGGTTACTTTCGCGCAAATGCCTATAACTGGATATTTCATTATTACATTTTAATGAAAATGTACGAGAAGGAACGACTTGAAAAATATTGCCATCAATGATTTGTTGTTTGAGATTCTTAACGCAATCACTATATTCTTTATCGGTTTGATTAATTGATACTTCATTATCCGTATTGTTTGTAAGTTCATTGTAGATACAATTTTCAGTTTTAATATTGTTTTCAATTTCTATAGTGTTTTCAGTATCACGTATCTGCTGAATACGTGTTTCAATCTTCCGAGATAAGTCATAGTAGATGTTCTTTTGGTTTTCACCGGCAAAAATATTCATGTAAATACGTAGGTGTTGATTCTCATTGTCTATGACCAACAGTTCTTCGGCTAAATAAAATACGTAATCAGGGCATTGATTAAGTGATGCCGATACTTCAGGTAGAACTTCAAAATTATCAATTAAATCAAACGAAAATAACCCACAAAGAAAGTTCTTGAATTCATTATCTTGACTGTGATTAAAGAATAGTTGATGGGTTTTCCGTAAACAATCAAGGTTAGTAGTGTTTAGCAATCGTTGATTTTCTTCAATGTCACTATTTTTTTTGAGGTCGACTAAATAGTTCACGCTGAGAGTTTTAGAGTCGATTTTTGTTAATTTAAAGTTAGAGTCATTTTGCTCTTTTGATTGAGACAATAAATGTTCTTCAATTAATTTTAACGCATTGATTCCGTTATTAGTGAGTGCATTTAGAATGACTTTATTCTTATTACAGACTATTCGTACGGCTGATTTGTTGACGATGATGCTTTTAAGATTTTTGCGTGTGTTGACCTCGCAGGACTCCAATAAAATTCTGTTTGCCATTAAACCTTCATTCTTGTCGATACAATTTTCAAAAAGTGTCACCAGATCAAGATGACATGCGAGCTCTCTAGTTAAAGATTTAACCAGAGGCATTTTAAAATTATCGCTGTCATTGCTTTTATTAAATGGACTCATTTTTTTAAAGGACCTACTGTTGCCGAAACCTGTATCGTGAAATGGGATGAGATGAGTATCTATCGATATGCTTAAGCTAAAATTTTTCCGGCTGCTTTAATAAAAGGTAAAAGCCCTTTCATCATTTTTTCAAAACCCTGCTCATCTAAAGATTGCATTCCATCTGATAATGCGATTTGAGGATTGTTATGCACTTCAACAATAATACCATCTGCACCACATGCTACTGCTGCTTTTGCCATTGGCGCAACGAGTTCTCTTATACCTGTACCATGAGATGGATCAACAACAACTGGTAAATGACTTTTCATTTTAATATAGGCGACAGCATTTAAATCCAATGTGTTCCTAGTGGCCTTTTCAAACGTTCTAATGCCTCGTTCACATATCACAATATTTTGATTGCCCTCATTAAAAATATATTCAGCGGCTAGCAATAACTCTTCAATGGTCGCAGACATACCTCTTTTTAATATAATGGTTTTTTGAGTTTGCCCTACTGCTTTTAGTAAACGAAAGTTCTGCATATTGCGAGCACCAACTTGAAATGCATCGATATATTCACCCACCTTATCAACTAAACTGGCGTCAATGATTTCAGTGACACAAGGAATTCCATACTCTTGTGATGCTTGTTGCATCAATTCTAATCCTTCTTCCTCTAAGCCTTGAAAACTGTAGGGCGAACTTCTTGGTTTGTATGCACCTCCGCGTAAACCCATTCCGCCATATTTTTTTACGATTTTCGCGGATGCTAATATTTGTTCTTTGTTTTCTATTGCACACGGACCGGCTATCACACAAAAACTTCCGCCACCGATCACTTTATTTCCAAATTGAACCTGGCTATCGTGACTCTGCATTTCACGACTAACTTGTTTATAGCTAGTGAGTATTGGCTTGACACTTTCTACACAGGGATATGCATTTATGGGTAGGTTGGCGAGTATGCGTTCATCTCCTAATGCTCCCAAAACAATCCTTTCTACTCCTGGCATATATAAAGGTTTCAACCCTGCATCTTTGATAACAGATAAGATCTCTTGTGCATCAGCTTCGGTTGCTTTTGACTTTAATACAATAATCATTATTTTTTCCTAGTTAAATTGCAATTTTCTCACTTTCATACTCACTGTATTTGCTACCTTTACCTAGCAAGCATTTGAGGTATATCCATAAAAATAATCCAACCGCCTTCCTTGGCTCCTTCTGTCATACAGTCCATACTATGGGCATAAAAAAACCCGCTAAGAGCGGGTTTTTAAAGTTTGTTTTAAAATATTATGTAATATCTATTTATAAACAGTTTAGCCCCTCTCGATTTAAAAAAGAGTGCCACCAATTAACTTGCACACTAGCGGTTGCTAGGGAAGGTTGGTTATTTAAAATTATTAAATGGTAAGATTTCATTTTTCTATTATCGAATTGGTTGCTGTTTAATCATTTCTTCAGATTGAATATAACTTGCCATTACTTTCCACGTCAAGCTTATATTTAATAACCTTTTGTTATGGCTAAAGATCACTTATCGTAAATCCATTTTCTTTAGTTAATAGATTAATTAGTTAAAAACCCGTTATTTTGTAAATAAACGCGCAAATCTCTGTATTTTTACTATATTTACATAGAAGAAAAGTTATTAGCATCTATCACTTAAACCGTGGTTTTTTGCTAAATAACCATTCTTTCTAATTTAATTTTTAGTTGGTATATATTTTGCTTTTCTATCACTATTGTTGTTTTAAATAGTTAATAGACGGTTAAATCGCAAATTACCGACAATAAATTGACCTTTTAGCGAATAAATAGGAATTATGTCGTGAGCGCAGAGCCTAGCACTAGTAATAAAAAAGAATCAGATGATGATACCGTTTTACAGTGGGTCACTTTTCGCTTAGCGAATGAGACTTATGGGATCAACGTAATGGAAGTACAAGAGGTGTTGCGGTTTAGTGATATTGCACCTGTTCCCGGTGCACCTACTTATGTATTAGGGATCATCAATTTGCGTGGAAATGTTGTAACCGTTATAGATACCTGTCAACGTTTTGGATTACCACCAATAGAGATCACCGAAAATACTCGAGTGGTCATTATTGAGACAGCTCATCAAGTGATTGGAATTTTAGTGGATGCAGTAGCTGAAGTGGTTTATTTAAAGCGCTCAGAAATTGATTCAACGCCAAATGTAGGAAATGATGATTCTGCTAAGTTTATACAAGGTGTAACTCATAGAGAGGGGCAATTACTTATCTTAGTTGACCTAAATAAGTTATTAGGTGAAGAGGAATGGGACGAAATGGATTTTTTAAATAATTGAGAAAACTTATATTACTTGTATTCAATTTTCTTAGATATTCTAAAAGCTAGGGCGGAAGTAATCTAAGGCTTTAAAACAAAGGTTTAATGATGGAAACATGGCTATTTCAGCACGATATCAGTGCCAATCTAATTATTATTATCCAATCTTTATTGATCGCTACTTGCTTTGCAGTGATAGCAAAAACGTTCCAGATTCAAAGGCAACAATCTAAACAACTTTCTCAAATGCAAAATGAAATCAAAGCGATTAATAGCGGTAATGTTGGAATAGGTAGAAAAATGAACCTTTTTGGTAAAGAGATAGCAAAGGTTGAAATTGATAAAATCACCCAATTGCAACCAGGTAGCCAAGAGAAAAGTTATCACCAAGCGAGTATTTTACTAAAGCGAGGTGCGAGTATTGAAGACGTTGTGGATTCATGTGATATAGCGCCAGCAGAGGCTGAACTACTGGCAATAATGAGTCACGCTAAAGAGAATACGCAGCAACTCACAAACCTGCAAACATCGTATATTTATCAATAATGATATCACCCCAAATCCAAGCAATCCAACCCGCAACCACCAAATAGGGGCCAAAGGGAATTTTAGTTTCCTTACCTTTCCCTTGAATGGCGAGTAATAACCCTCCCAATATAGCACCTACACCAGCGGATAAAACAATCGTCAATAATACTTTTTGCCATCCCATAAAAGCACCGATAACGGCTAGTAGTTTAAAATCACCATGACCCATCCCTTCTTTTTTTGTTAATATTTTAAATAACCAGTAAACACTCCAAAGAGATAAATATCCGATTAACGCACCAACTAGAGATGTCTCTAGTGATATAAAGAGGTCAAAATAAGCGACAAAAAGGCCTAACCAAACCAAGGGCAGAGTCATTGTGTCAGGTAAAATTTGGTGATCGATATCGATAAAACTCATGGTAATAAAGTAAGCTGTTACTATCAATGCAACCACTAAAGGCCAACCAAGCAAAAAACTTTGAGCTAATACTGCAAAACAAATTCCAGTTAATAACTCAATGAAAGGGTATCGCAGTGATATCGGATTCTCACATTCTTTACATTTACCTTTTAAAAATAAATAACTAATTATGGGGATATTTTCTATGCCAGATATTTTATGACTGCATTTTGGGCAAGCTGAGCGGGGAACAACCATATTGAATGTTTCAGGTTGGTTATCAAAAGGTTTTTCTGGTGCTTTAAATGTAAATCCACGTTCACTCAATATATCTTTAGCCATTTGTTCCCATTCTCTAAATAACATAATGGGGTAGCGATATATGACAACGTTAAGAAAACTACCAACCATCAAGCCCAAAATAAGACAAAAGATTGTAAGGATAGTTTGGTTTGTTTCTAGTATAAATAGGATATCGGACATTACTTAAATTCTCAACATGGTTAATTGTTATGGGCGATTATATTTTTAGAAAGTGCTTAAGTTAGGTAGACTTACTGATATAGTATTAGGCATTTTAACATGCTATATGATTTTTTCCGAGCTTGGATCCTAATCCTGCTCCTAAACCTGAACCCAAATCGCACTCTAACCTATAGCATAGTCCATTTAGTGTAATGGTCTAATTAACTAAGTTTATTAAAGTAGGCCATTTTACAGCCGATCTAAAGAGCATATTTATCCGTTTTTAAAGGAATAAACGATGCTTTCATCAATTGCACCTCACTCTTCATTACTGGAACGTGGACATTTACTTAATTCAAACTCAATCAATTCAAATGGGTTTGGGAACAGTAAAGGCATTAGTAGTTTACTTAATTCCCAGAATAATCATCAACAAAGTGATAGTTTTGCTATCTTTACCGCTGTTTTAAAGGAGGCTTATCAAAAAATAGCTTTCTCACCACAAACTCCTGTCCCAAGTGAATCAACGCGCCCACCTGAAATTGCAGAATACAGCCTTGCTGATTTTAATCCAGTAGGAAAAATATCCTCTAAACAAGCGGCTCAGAATATTCTTGGTTTTATTAGTAATCGCTTGAGATCTGATGCTGCTAGCGGTGCTAAACCTGAGCAATTATTACAACGCTTGGATGAAGGTTTAGATGGTTTTATTAAAGGATTTAATGAAGCAAAAGATATCATTGAAGGGCTTGGTTTATTGACACCAGAGTTATCAAATGAAATCAATGATACATTTGAGCGTGTTATTAATGGTATCGAGCATTTAAGAGGGCGTATTACGGAACATACCTCTCTACCAAGTAATCATCTTGATGGGATTGGTGACATTAATCAATCTAATAATGTTAGTAAACTTGAGTTATCTGCACAACATTCTGAGAGCTCAAGTTTTTCTCTTTCTTTAACCACTCAGGATGGCGATCAAGTTAGTATTGAAATTTCTCGACTTAAGGAATCAAATTTTTCTGGCTCTTTAGCTCAAAACGGTACAGAGAATTCATTTGAGCTCAACCAGAAACAAAGTTCATCAAGTTCATTCAGTTTGAATATCATTGGAGAGTTGGATGATGATGAGCTAGCGGCGATCGATGCATTGCTTCAAAATGTTGATGCTATTGCTAATAACTTTTATTCGGGACACCTCGACCAAGCGTTTAATTTGGCATCCGAGTTAGAAATTGATCGTGATGAATTGAGTAGTTTAAACTTACAATTACAAAGAACTACGACGACTCAAGCATTAGCGTCATATCAAACAAATTCTCAAAATGAGCTGCCTTCAAACAATAATTCTGACCCTGTTCAGTTAAATCCTGGGATCCAACTAGAGAAACTATTAAATGATATTCAAGGATTATTGACCAAGGCGTATGAGTTTGATCATCCTTTGCAGTTAGTTAATGACATTACCTTTGGTGTTCAACAAAGCTATTCGCCTCAGGTGTCGGGTGAGAATTTGACTGACAAATTAAATTCACTGATATCTCAATTTAGTTTTTAACGGGAACTCACACCTAAAGATGAAATAAATCTTCAAACAATGTGAAAATTTAAAATTGATAGCCTAAAGAAAGAAATACACGGTTGTCACCATTTTGATTGACTGATAAAAGATTAACCCCCGCACCAAAATTCCATCCCTCTGAATTAATACCATTGGTATAGTAGTTATATCCAACGCCTAGCACTGTTAATATCTGTGATCGCAAGATTAGCACCAACCCCCGTAAAATAGTGCCCTATTCCTAAACCCCAGTGAAGTTCTTCTTTGTCATTGTAAGTGGAAACTTTATTAGAAGTGTGATCAATGGGTAAAGACCAATTTTCATATGCATGTGTTGAAAATGTTAATGACTAATTAGGAGCACTATAATAATTGAGTATATGCGAAATTACCTTTATTGTGACTGTCTTTAAAATTTAATAAAAATATAAATGAAAAAACTACATCAATACTTAGGGCTATTAATGTTCCTGCCTTTTCTTGCTTGGGCGATTACCGGCGTATTT
>CAZRPK010000054.1:0-19371 GCA_964601915.1 uncultured Kangiella sp.
TCGTAGTTCGTAGTTATGATAATTTAGCCAAATTGGCAGTAGAAAAATATCAGTTTATTGACAACCTACCTACAGATTACATGCACCCTTTATTTAAGAACTTGGAACAACAAAGTGTGGACTTTATTACAACAGTTAAAGATCCTTTAGAATGGCGTAGTAAGGCTGACTATTTAGGATATATGGCTAAGATTCTTAACGAAAACAACGTTCCTTTAGTTATTGGTTCTGACGGTGGTGTTGGTTATACCATTAATGGCAAGAGTACTATTGATGAAATGGAGCTTTTGGCACATTATGGGGTGCCCACTAACGATGTTTTAAGGGCTGCAACCTATAACCCCAGCATTAGCATTAAAACGCGATAAAAAAATAGGTATTGTCGCTCCAGGGTTTACAGCCAACTTAATTTTACTTGCATCCGATCCCAGAAGAGACTTATCGGTATTACATCATCCAATTGCCGTGATAAAATCTGGACGTATTTATAATCAAGCCGCGTTAACCGATTTTGATAACAAAGCAAAAGAACATATGGGTTGGCTAGATACAGCAATACGTTTAATTCAGGCATTTTAGACAATAGGATTTAAAATCATTTGAGAGACGCTAGTTATTTCATATGATATTGATGCCAATTGATATTCAGGAAATTATATTCAATGTTTCTTGATAACATTCCAAACAAAAATGGTTAAATTTTTCTAATAACTCAGGTTTCGGAATAATTCCAGATTTAGCATTTAACTGCCCACTTTCAAATTCATATTTTGCCAATATTTGAATATATTCTCTCCGCTTACTGACGGGAATAACTATCGGTGGTAAACCCGAACTTAACAATGGAATATTGGCCGCTAACCGAGCGATCCTGCCGTTACCATCCCAAAAAGGGTGAATGTGCGCAATCGCAGCATGAATTTTTGCATAATAAATGGGAGCATCTTTGAGATCAAAAGAGAATTTCTTATAATCATTGATCAAATTAATCACTTGTTTCATTAACGTGGCGACATGTTGAGGTAAAGCGTACTCTAAATAAATCGATTTTTCATCCGCACCTATTGTATAAGTTCCATTTGCTCTAACCTTCCATGCTCCATAAGGTTTATCAATATCGTTAATAACTTCAGTTTGCACTGATCGGTGTAGATCAAAAAAGAAAGTTTCCGTAATATTACAATTTACACTGAGGTATACCAGTTCGATTGCACTAGCATGACCAAGTATTTCTTGATGCTCCTTTATCGGTTTTCCGGAAACTGTTAAACCTTCTTCCAATATAAAGTGTGTATCGCCAAGCGTTAATGTATTACCTTCGATAGCGGTGGAAGTATGAGTCCATAGATCACGGATCTGTTTTAAGATTTGATATTGTTTGTTTTCTGAAAATTCTTGTAAAAACTTAAAAGTAGGAGTTGCTTGAATCGAACTAACTTTTAAATACTGGGTATTTCGTTTATTACCTATTCGTTTTAATTTGCCGTCTTTAACAGCATTAGATAACCATCGCCTTAACGTTCTTTCTACAACTGGTATGGGTAATCGTAGTTGAATTTGATGGATAGATAGCGCTTCTTGAGCATCATCAAAAACCTCAAAAATAATAGTTGGATTTTTTTTATCGGCCATACAGGTGCCTAAAGATATTAATACGGCCACTATATAGATAATACGGCCATTATTCAATCGAATTACTTTCTACATCTTAAATAAAAATGTTCGTTATCGAACACAAAAATAGTATCGTTCATTATCGAACAATAAAATGGTTTACTTTCTAATTAAAACAAAACGATAACCTGCTGTTTTATATGAATAAATAATCAGTTTGTCTCTATGGCACAGTTATTGTAATGGAAGATATAAATTCTCGTTTCTTGTTAAAATTATGGATCAACCTCTTTCAAACAGCCAGCTTTCTAAACAAAGCAATAAAGTGAAACTTAGAGTCCTTATTGGGCTATTTGGTATCGCAATTGTTCTATTTAGCATTCATTGGTTATTAACACCGAGCGCCAAACTTTCTTCATTGCGAACGGCTAAAATCGAAATAGCAAACATCGCTTCGACTATTTCCGCAGGGGGTATCATTGTACCCGCGAATGAATCGACTCTTTCGAGTGAAACAAACTCTCAAATTGTTGAAGTGTTTGCTCAAGCTGGACAGAAAGTGACAAAAGGCTTGCCCCTATTACAGTTAGAAACTCGTGCATTAAATTTATCCATTGAAACTACCAAAGAAAATATTTTATTGAAGGATACACAAATTAAAACCAAAGGATTTAATGTTAATAAAACCATTCATGAAATTGAAAGTCGCGATCAGATATTAACCGTGGAATTAGAATTGCGAACAGTTAAAGCCAGTCGATTAAAACAATTAAGTCTAACTGGCGCAGCCGCTAAACATGATTTACTTGAAGCCGAAATATTAGTAAAACGTACTAACATAGAGCTTAAACAACTCAAACAATCCATTAGAGATCACCAATCAACTTCCAATGCAGAAATTGAAGGGTTGCTGTTAGAAAAAACAATCCTTAATAAATCGCTACTTGAAAAACAAAGGTTGTTAACAAACTCTCTAGTTGTTGCCAATCGAGATGGTATTTTGACTTGGATAAAAAAAGAACAAGGTGCCAGTGTTACTCTTGGTGAACCTTTAGCAAAAATATCTGATGCTAATCAATTTAGGGTTGAAGCGACTTTGTCCGATTTTTATGCCCCACAACTTACCCAAGGTATGCAAGTAATTATTTCTTATAATGAACATAAACTCGAAGGTTATCTAGAAACATTATCACCAACCATTGAAAATGGAATAATGAAGCTAATAGTCAATTTAAAACAGCCTCAGAATAAAATCCTACATCAAAATATTCGGGTTGATGTCGGGTTAATCACTGACAAGGCAGAAAAAGCGAAAACAATTATCAAAGGACCTTTTGTCAAAGGGCAAGGTACTCAAACTATATTTGTGATTCGAAATGGTATTGCTCACAGAACCAATGTTGATATCGGTTTTAGTGATAAAGATAGATATCAGATTATTGGTGATGTAAAACAAGGTGATGAAATTATTATTTCAGATACCAGTCACTTTACCCATTTGAAAGAATTTCTGATTAACTAGAGAAATAACTATTTAAATTAATATTACTAATTTTTAAAAAAGGAAAATATCATGTTGCACTTAAATAATATTTGCAAAACCTATCAAACCGACAAAATAGAAACTAGTGCGTTATCTGACATTAACCTCACCATCAAAAAGGGAGAGTTTGTCTCTGTGATGGGACAGTCTGGTTGCGGAAAAAGTACTCTATTGAATATTATTGGTTTACTTGATCAACCCAGTGGCGGCGATCTGCAATTTGCAGGTCAGAAAATTATATCTTATAAAGATAAAGATATTGCTAAATTAAGAAATGAAAAGATTGGTTTTATTTTTCAAAGTTTTCATCTCATTCCTGATTTGCGTGTTTTAGATAATGTAGAGCTACCATTACTCTATCGGAATGTTTCAGCAAAACAGCGAAAACAAATGGCTCTGGAAGCGCTGAATAAAGTTGGGCTATCTGCGCGAACTCAACATTATCCTAATCAGCTTTCTGGTGGTCAGCAACAACGTGTAGCCGTAGCAAGAGCGATTGTCGGAAAACCTAAATTACTACTAGCAGATGAACCCACCGGAAATTTAGATAGTCATATGGGAAATGACATTATGGAAATCATTGAATCATTACATAAAGATCATAACACCACGGTAGTGATGGTGACGCATGATGAAGCAATGGCAAAAAGAACAGAGCGTATTATTAGAGTATTTGACGGACAGCTGGTTCACTAAATGAAGCTATATATTAAATCAAATCGGCTCACTGATCCTGAAAACATATTTGGAGAATATAGATGTTAAAAAATTATTTATTAACTGCATGGAAAGTGTTTTTACGGCGAAAATTTTTTACCTTTATTAATTTATTTGGGATCTGCCTTACCTTAACCATTATTGTAGTTGCGACGCGAGTTGCCGATAATCACTTACATCCTAAAGGGCCTGAAAAAACCAATCAGCATTATTTGGTGGTCGGTCATTTAGCACTGACTAACGATTCTCATACAAGCACTAGGTCATCCTATCCTGGTTTTAAGTTTATGCATGATTATGTCAGTCCTTTAAAAATGCCAGAAATCATATCGATTTATACAAAATCAAGTCGATTTCCTACTTACCTTCAAGGAAAGAAAATTGAATATTCTATTCGACGAACAGACGGTAACTACTGGGAAATATTGGGATTTGAGTTTGTCGAAGGGAAAGCTTATTCACAGGAACAGTTTAATGCAGGAAATGCGGTTGCCGTAATAAACCAAACAACAGCCGAGCAATATTTTGCCAAAGAAAATGCTTTAGGTCGCTCTATTAATATTCAAGGAAAAGCATTTAAAATTATTGGTATTGTCAAAAATGTACCACTTACAGAAATGGATTCCTATTCCGATATTTGGATACCATTTACTACTTTACCAACAACAGGTTACCGTCAAGAAATCATGGGTAATTTTTCTGCTATGCTCTACCATTCCGATGTGCAGCAATTAAAAAACATTCAGCAAGAATTCACTAACCGACTTCAACAAGATTTTGTCGCTATCGATGATTTCACTCAGGCAATTAGCCATGCCGACAATCCCTTACAAGCTATGGCGCGAGATATTTTTGGAGATTCAAGAAGTTTTGAAGACTACACTCCAACATTAATCATTGCTATATCCATCATTTCCTTTTTGTTTATGTTATTGCCCAGCATTAATATGGTGAATTTAAATATTAGCCGAATTTTGGAAAGAGCGTCTGAGATAGGTGTACGTAAGGCTTATGGTGCGACGACCTTACAATTAGTTTGGCAATTTATTATAGAAAATATATTGTTAACTCTAATTGGTGGAATCTTCGCATTATTATTCAGTTCTTTTATTCTATCGAGTATTGAAATGAGTGGATTAATTCCCTACGTTGAGTTTCCATTTAATTTCAGAGTTTTTGTGATCAGTTTATTGATGATCTTAGCATTTTCATTAGTCTCAGGCATTTACCCTGCATTTAAAATGGCTCGACTCGATCCGGTATTAGCCTTAAAAGGAGGATTAAAATAATGTTGAATCAATTATTTAAAATCATATGGAAGAGAAAAAAATCAAACGGACTCATTGTTGCAGAAGTCGCAATTGCTTTTATTATAGTGTTTGCTATTTCTTTAATGGTAATCCGTAATTATTTATTATACGTAGAACCACTGGGATTTGAATACGACAATCGATGGAATATTCGTTTTTTAGCCATCAGTGGAAGTTGGGATGAAAATTTAGATACCAATCAACTTGAACAAGTGTTATTACAACTAAGAAAAGAAAATGAAATAGATAATGTTCATCTACTAAAAAATCCAACATTTCAAAATTGGTCTTCTATATCTGATTACGAATTAAATGGACGGAATATTATGTTTATGAGTAACGTTATGGATACAGGTGCCCCACAAGACTTTGGAATTGAATTACTGAAAGGACGATGGTTTGGAGAGCAGGATGATGGTCAAGCTTATGAGCCTGTGATAGTCAATCGATTATTTGTAGAACTATATTTCGGAAAACAAAGTCCAATAGGAAAAAATATAAGAAACATAGAATCAGAAAAAAAAACAGAGCAAAGGATTGTCGGCGTTTTTAATGACTTCAGACAAGAAGGCGAACTAAATGATTTAAAACCTTATGTTATCTATCGTTACAATAAAATGTCAGGATCTAGAATCCATAATATCGAAATAAAACTCGATAGCGGTACATCAAGAAATTATGAAGAAAATTTAATGAAACTACTTACAATAATCGCACCAAACTGGGAGTTCACTATTACTCCATGGGATGTCAAAAGAGAAAGTAGTTTGAAGAAAACCTTCTTACCTCTACTTTTTGCGTCCGTTATTGGCTTATTTTTTATTCTCTTAGTAGCTTTAGGATTATTTGGTGTTTTATGGCAAAATGTTATGAGTCGAACATCCGAAATTGGTGTAAGACGTGCGTTGGGTGCAACTGCAAAAAGCGTTCATTTACAAGTCATTAGTGAACTTGTTATTGTCACATTATTGGGCTTACTAATCGGTTTAGTCTTGTTAATCCAGTTACCCATCTCCGGATTTATTCCTGAGCTTAGCTGGAGCCTATTTTGGTCTGCTCAATTATCAGCTAGTATATTTATGCTGTTGCTAGCGGTATTATGTGCCTATTATCCAGGTAAGTTAGCGACCAAGATGTTACCCGCCGATGCGCTTCATTACGAATAGTTAGCTTTATAAAACAGCATTAAATAGACGTAAACGATGAATATGATTAAAAGACACACAGTAGTTTTAATTGTCGATGATGATTTATCTGTCATCGCGTCTATTGAACTATTGCTCAAACAAAATGGATACAAAACGCTAAGCGCATGTAATCCAGAGGACGCGATTTTAAAACTTGAAAACAATAAGATCAATTTGATCATTCAAGATATGAATTTTTCTCGAAGTACTAGCGGAAAAGAGGGGCTTGAGTTGCTCAAATCAACTAAGAGCAAGTATTCCAATATCCCTGTTTTGCTAATGACCGCATGGGCTTCAATTGAACTGGCAGTACAGGGTATTAAACGAGGTGCTAGTGATTTTTTAACGAAGCCTTGGGATAACACCAATTTATTGCGAGTCATTGAAACGGCGCTGGAATTAAATCAACCAAGCAGAGCCGAACTAAGCGACCGAAAAGAGCTCGATGAAAAATTTGATTTCAAAAATATCATTGGTCAAGACCCTTTAATGCTAGAAATTTTATCAACTATCGGCCGAGTTGCCTCAACTAATGCACCGATTCTCATTCTCGGAGAAAGCGGTACTGGTAAAGAGCTAATCGCGGACGCAATTCATAACAATTCACTACGAAAAGAACACTCCTTAGTCAAAGTGAATTTAGGTGGAATGACAACGAGTTTATTTGAGAGCGAAATGTTTGGGCATGTCAAAGGCGCATTTACCGATGCAAAAAAAGACCGCTTAGGTCGATTTGAGTTAGCCGATAAAGGTAGTATATTTTTAGACGAAATTGGCGATCTCGATCCGGCATCGCAAGTTAAATTACTACGTATTTTGCAAGATCAAACTTTTCAACCGGTTGGCTCATCAAAAACTCGTCGTTCTAATTTTAGAGTGATATCCGCAACTAATCGTTCACTTGATGAGATGGTTTCTAATAATGAGTTTAGAGAAGATTTACTCTATAGACTCAATTTAATTACCATCGAGTTACCGCCGCTCCGGAAACGTAAAGGCGATATTTCTCAACTTGCCAATCATCACCTAAAACGAATCGAGCAACAATATCATTTAGAAGATCTAGAACTTAAAGATGAAGCGATAAAATGGTTGGAAAGGCAAACTTGGCCAGGTAATATTCGGCAACTCTCTCAAACCATTGAACGAGTGGTATTAATGAGCCACAGTAAAAGGATATCAGAAGCCGATCTGATAAACATTAATCCATCCAAATCATCACAATCAGATCATGCTAATAATTTTGAGGACATTGAAAACTTAACACTCAATGAGGTAGAAAAAGTAATGATTTTGAAGTCTCTAGATGTTTACAATAATAACATAACCAAAGTGTCAGAAGTTTTAGGTGTTAGCCGAGCAGCTCTCTATAGGCGATTAGAAAAATATGGGATCAATTTGTGAGCCTAAAAAATAAACTCTTATCGATTAGCGTTCTACTACACGTTTTCTTTTTTACTTTTGCGTTTTTTTTTAGAGATGAGGTTGGGTATTGGTTTTTCCTAATTGAATTTATTTTAATTTTAAGTCTTTCAATATTTATTTGGCTAATCCGTAAGGCATTGCAACCACTCGAATACATTGATATTTTTTCGACACTACTCAAAGAAGAAGAGTTTACTTCTCGCTTTAGTTATCTAAACCAACCCGATCTTGATAAATTAATCTCTCAGTTCAATATATTGCTGGAAAGGCTTCATAAAGAAAGATTGGTCGCAGGTGAAAGACATCATGTTTTCGAAAAGCTGATGGATGAATCACCTATTGGTGTTTTGTTACTTGATACTAACCACCATATTAGCGAGTATAATTCTTCGGCGGTAAGACTCTTACAAAATGACCAATTAAACCATTCCGATCGCGATAAAAAAGATTTGCTACTAGATATTCACTCCATAAATCAAAACTATTCAATACATGAAATTGCGATAAACCAGCATCAATTAATTTCACGAGGAGATGGAAAACGTTTAAAGATCGGCCATTATCAATTTAGAGATAGAGGTTTTTACCGTTCATTCTATCTTATTGAAGAATTTACAAACAGCCTCATAAAATCACAAAAAGAATCCTATGTGAATTTAATTAAAACCATGTCCCATGAAGTTAACAATACCATTGCGATCACTAATTCTTTATTAGAAAGTAGTTTAAGTTTTAAACAACAGCTATCTCAAGAATCAGGCGTTGATTTTGAGAAAGCACTAAAAATTGTGATTAATCGTTGTTATAGTCTTAACCAATTTATGCAAGGATACTCTGAGATTGTTAAGCTTCAAAAACCAATTAAGATGTCTTTTAACTTAACACAGCTAGTAGAAAATTTATCCAACCTTTTTTATTCTGAAATGAGTAAAAATAAGATTCATCTTAAAATAGATTTAGAAGAAGAGTTGAAAATTAACGCAGATCCTTATTTAATAGAACAAGCACTAATTAATATCTTAAAGAATGCAATTGAGGCAATTGAAGATCAGGAGCAATTGGATAATAATCGAAACCAAATTGAAATTAGATTAAAATCTAAAACTGAATCAAAATCAATTCGGCTTGATATTATTGATTCAGGGTGCGGAATTAGCAGCGAAGTTAAGCAACAATTATTTACCCCATTCTTCACAACAAAAGCAACAGGGCAAGGGATCGGCTTAATGTTAATAGATGAAATATTGACCTCACATGAATTTCAGTATCAACTAGCAAATAATTGTGAACAAAAGGGTGCTTATTTTCGAATCAGTTTTAATCATTGCTAAGATTTATTCTAGCTTATTAGTCTAACCTGCATAATCGAAATATGCCTGTATAATTTTTATATCAAACTGGTCTTTTTATAAAATATAATGACGACTGTTTAGATGATTCGATCATATTTCTACAATTCGAATTATCGCCAACCATCATTTTGTTTTTTTGAACGCCCCCCAAATAATAGACCCAATATTATTCCAACTAATATAGTCGCTCCACCTGCAAAAAATATTTCTCTATTAAAACGCTTACTAAATGCATTGTTAGATAACTCAGTTTGTTCTAGTTTAATCTTAAGGTTAGAAATTTTTGATTGTAAATTAAGGTTTATTTCTTTTAAAGGCTTCATGGCGTTAATTTCTCGTTGTAGCTTTTGAATTTCTTGTGTACTTTGCGATCTTTCTTTATCTAATCGATTAAGTGCATTTTCTAGCAATAGGCTAGCTGTGGGCGTTTTTGTTAAGTAATTACTTTTAATCCAAAACTCTCTACCCTTAATATCTTTTACTTGGGTATATCCTGAATCTGTATTTTCAGAGAGAATATCTAACTTAGTTCCGGGTAAAACTTTATGCTTCACCCTAAACTCTTTTGAAGGACCTGATCGCGTCCAAATTTTTCCTTTATCATAAACATAAGCAACTTGAGCTTGAATATAACCAGAAAAAAATAGAAGCGAAAGAAAAATAGGGATAAAGTTATTTATTTTGGAATGTTTCATGGATTTGCTCTCATTGCTTTGTCAAAATCTTCTTAATATTGGGTTGAAAACTCTGATATTTCATACATTTATCTAAGCTTTGTCTAATTCATCAGAAATTGTATAGAGAGTTATGCATGAAATAAAGCGCTATCACCCTACAAATACCCACATTATTTGAAAAGTGTTTATTTTGACCTAATAATTTGCACAAAGATCAATGACAAATCATCTAAGGAGTGGTTAAATGGCTCTAATTAATAGAGATTTAATGGTTATTAAATGGTACAAGAACTCGAGCTGAAACTAGCCGCGACTCAAGAAAACCTCAATAAAATTAAAGAGTTAGATCTTCCTGGCATTGCTTCACAAACCCCATGGAAGACTAAGCGTCTAAACAACACCTATTTTGATAACGCTAAATTCAAACTTCGCGAGCTTGCTATAGGTATGCGCCTGCGATATGTAGACAATAAGATAATTCAATGTGTTAAATCTTCAGGTAAGGCTATTGGTGGATTGCATCAACGAAACGAAGATGAAGTTGAGTTAGATAACGCAGTTTTAAATATTACAAAAATCCAAGAGCCTTATTTGCAAATTTTGATTGAAGAAGCCTTTGAAGATGGTGGTGAGTTTGTACCATGTTTTGAAACTAATTTTGACCGAACCTCTAGTTTATTAACATTTTCAGATGGTACACAGATCGAAATAGCATTGGATACAGGAGAGATCGTTGCAGATAATAAAACACTTGAGATTTGCGAAGTTGAGCTAGAGTTAATCAGCGGTAGTGCTGATTATGTCTTTGCCATAGGTCGTTATCTAATTAAAGAGTTAGATTTAGTGTTGGCTAATTCTAGTAAAGCAAGACGCGGTTATAGCTTATGTAAAGATTTCAATCCTCGTCAAAAAGTTATGTCCGTAACTGAACTAAGTCAAGGAATAGAGTCGGAACAGGCGTTTGAAAAAATATGTTTTAATTCATTAAATCATTGGCAATACTATGAATTATTTTTAGAAAAGGACAATGCGCATGGAGCGGTTCTTGAGATGTATCGATCATTGATGAATCTCCAGCATATCTATTTAGTTTTTGGTGGATTAATTCCAAGAAATGCAACAAATGATCTTAAACGAAGTTGGGATTGGTTAGCAGAGGCAATGCGCCCTATTGTTGATGCTGCAAAACATAAACGTTACCTAATGACATATCTTAAACTTAATGCTGATTGGGATTTGGTTGAAGAACAGCAAAACAAAATTCAAGTTGAATCAGCAAAGAAGATCTCTCAATTTAAGACATTATTAAAAACTCAGAGATATAATCTTATGATGCTCAATATGTCCCAGTGGGTTTACAACAAAGAATGGCGAAAAGTCATGTCGGATAACGAAAAAGAAAACCTCACTATACCCATTGTTGAATTTGCAAAAAAACAACTTGAACATATGTTAAAAGAATTAAAAAAAGACTTGGGGCCAAAATTAGACATGCAACCCGTTGATTATTTTAAACAGATTTCGCATTTAAGGCGGGCTTTGGATACTGGTTTATTTTTTGGTAGTTTATTTGATTCACAAAAAAGAGTTAGTTATAGAGATTTGTGGGTTAATATTATTAATAATATTAGAGATCTATTAAGAAACCAATATATTTCAGAATTACAAAAAGATAACCATAGTCAAGATGAAATAAATACTTGGCTCAAAGAGCTGAATGTACCAATATTAAAAGAGCTTTTAGAATTAAGAAAACAGGTTTTCAAATTGAAAGGCTACTGGCTTTAGCATAAGCTTATTAGAATAGATAATTTTTCAGCGATTACTTTTGACTTCCATTAAAAACTGATTAATATTAAATTTACTAATAATGGAAATAATAGGTTGCTTGAGTAAAACCAGATTCAAAACTTCTGTTTGATAATAACTCTAAACTATAATCTTGATTAGTTATACCAAAAAGAGGAATTCCCTGCCCTAACAAAATAGGAACTTGGGTTATAGTAATTTCATTTAGTATTTTTTCTTTTATAAATGATTGAAGCGTTAAACCTCCATCAATATAAGCATGTCTCACATTTTGACTTTGCAGATCAACAACTAACATCTCTGGTGAACTTGAATACAGCTCTGCTTTTTCTTGGTAGTCATCAGGAATTTCTTTTAGCTTTTTGCTCAAAACAATCAGGCGTTTGTTGTAATAGGGCCAATCAGGAAATGATACAACTTTTTCAAAAGTATTACGCCCCATGATTAAACAATCAGTACTATCATAAAAGTTTTTATAGCCGTAATCTTCGCGGTTTTGATTATTTGAGCTTTGGATTTTAGAGTGTGCGTTAAGATTAGTTTTTTTCTTATTAATATTTATATTTTTTTGAGTCAGCCAGTCAATTCGACCATCAAGCCTTGCAATATAACCATCTAAACTGGTTGCAATAAAACCTGAAAACTTAATATTCATATTGTTTCTCCAATTTTTTAATTTGTTATTATTTACTGAGCTACAACAAGTTTAGTATCCCAATTTTTAATGTAATATTCAATAATTTCTCTTGGTTTTAGAGAATGTAAGGGTGGTTCAATCACTTGTCCTAAATGTTTAAAAACTTTTAATAATACTTCTGTTTTTGTGATCACTTCTTTTTGATCTTGTAAATATTCGACTTGCTTTAAAGACGGGCTGTTTACCGATTTACTTAATTTTAAGTTTTTATCATCTTTAATTAATGGAATATGGTAGTAGAATGGGGCTGTTTTTTTAAGGATATGATATAAAAATATTTGTTTTGGCGTTGAATCTAGTATATCCATACCTCGAACAACATGATTAATCTTTTGATAAATATCATCCGCAACCACAGCTAGCTGATATGCGAAAATCCCATCTCTTCTTTTAACGATAAAGTCCTGCTTTTGAATTGCAGAATTAAAATATTGTTTGTTAAGTATTTGATCCTCAAAATAATGAATTCCGCAGGAAAAATTAATCCTTATTGCCGCATCTGGACTATGTGAGTTTATTTCTGTCGATGTTATTATTTTATTATTCGAGACTCTACACTGAGCATCATAAGCACCATAGTTTCTCTCAAGAATATCTTTTCTGCTACAATCACAAACATACAACCAGTCAGATTTAGCAATATCCTCTATAACATGCTGATGCCATTGTTCATTTTTACTTTGATAAAAAACCTCATCATCCCAAAATAAACCATAACTTTCTAAGTCTCTTAGTATTGAGTCTACAGCACCAATGACTTCTCGTTGTTTATCAATATCTTCAATTCTAATTAACCATTTGCCTCGTTTTTGTTTTGCAATCATATAGCTTGCAACTGCAGAAGCTAATGATCCCATATGAAGTGATCCCGTTGGACTTGGTGCAAATCGACCGACCCATTGTTCCGCTATTTGGCTATTTTTTGAGATGTTTTTTATTATTAACGGATTAAGCATTTGGACAGTTTAAAGCAAAAAAGCGCCCGTAGGCGCTTTTTCCAATAATTCAGTAAGTAATTACAATTATCGATTAACGTGTTTTTCTTTTATTTCATCAAGCGTTTTACAATCAATACATAACGTAGCTGTTGGTCTCGCTTCCAATCGGCGCAATCCAATATCGATCCCACAGGACTCACAATACCCATAATCATCATCTGTAATGGCTTGAACAGATTGACCTATTTTCTTTAATAATTTACGCTCTCTATCTCTTGTTCGTAACTCAATACTAAATTCTTCTTCTTGACTCGCTCTATCAACTGGATCGGGGAAATTAGCCGCTTCATCTTTCATATGAGTGACCGTTCTATCCACTTCTTCCATCAATTGTTTTTTCCAAGCTTCTAGAATTTCTTTAAAATGGGCTACTTGACTCTCATTCATGTACTCTTCATTTTTTTTAGGTTTATATGGTTCAATCCCTAAAGCGCCGAGAGTAGTATGAGTTGCGATGCTTGACTTCTTTTTACTTGGCATATGATTCTCCGCCAGTTTAACTATTTGATATTTAAAGATTTTTTTATAATCTTTGTTTCCATGAATAAATATTTCCGAACAAGTCGGATACTGCTTTTTATCAAGGCGCGGATTTATAGCATATTCATTCGTTTAGAACAATCTATTTTCAATTATTCACACTGATTAAATCTGTTTCTAAGCCCTATATTCTCTAATTCTACCAATAAACCATCCAATCTTTTTTCTAACTCTTTAAGCGCAAATGATTTCATTGGCTGTTGTCCCCAAATAGATTTAGGCCAACAATTATCATTTTCGTAACGAACCACATGATGTAAATGATACTGAGAAACAATATTGCCAATTGCAGCTACATTGAGTTTGTCACCTTTAAAATGTTTCATAATTAATTGTGATAACTGTGAGGATTCACGCCAAAGTAACAATTGATCTGATTGATTTAACTGATAGGCTTCTCTGATATTATTTCTCCTTGGCACAAGAACAAACCATGGGTATTGGCTATCATTCATCATTAATAAGCGAGTTAGAGGAAATTCACCGATAAGGATGCTATCAGCACTCAGTCTTACGTTTAGTTCAAACGTTACTTCATTTGCCATACCAAAATATCTTGTTTGGGTTAAATTTTGTTAATAATACTTGATTTGAGTAGTTGTTACTTGATCAAGCTCTAAGATAATTGCTATTTTATTACTAGAGAATACAACCTTGAAAGAGAAGGCTAAAATAATGAATACTTTAATAAAACAAACATCAATCACATTTTTTGCGATCACTGTTGTAAGCGTACTAACAATCTCCAATAACTTATTAGCGCATAGTGGCGCTCACCCAATTAGATATGTTGCTACTAATGGTTCTGATGATGGTGTTTGTAATAAGCCTCAAGCCCCCTGTAAAACGATTGCCTATGCTGTAAATCAATCTTCAAAAGGCGATAAAATACATGTTGCGGAAGGTGAATATCAAGTTGAAGGACTCGATATATTCTTCTTATTAAGTGACATGGTGGAAATGAAAGGTGGCTATTCAAAAAATTTTAGGCAATTCGATAAAGATAAACATCAAGTGAGTATTATTGGGATTCCTGCAGAATATAGAGAAAAATTAGCGGAACGCGGATTTCGACTTATCCAAGATACAAAAGGTGGGGATATTCAACTCAGTATAAAAGATAGACAGTTATTGGCGACGTATAAAAAGATTACTAGTAAAAAAGAAGGTCCCGCAGCCTGTGAAAATGGTATGGCATCTAGCTACGAATGTCACAACATTGATTTACAATCACATATTCCTTTGATTCAATTCAGTACAAATCCAAGTAGCGCAAATGATATTTGGGGCTTTGTTGACCTTAACAATCAAAAAGAATATGCACTAGTTGGGTTGAGGAATGCAACCGTTGTAGTTGATGTGAGCAATCCACAAGTACCCGTTGAAATAGGATCAATATCTGGAATTGGATCAACATGGCGAGATATCAAGGTTTATCAGTATTTCGATCAAAACGAATCCCGATATAAAGCTTATGCCTACGTCACCACTGAAGCTAATACACAAGGAATGCAGATATTAGATTTAACCGATTTACCAAACCAAGTTACCTTAGCATCAACAATTTCTGAATTTTCTACAGCTCACAATGTCTATTTGGCCAACGTCAATTACGCAAATGGAACTCCACTTGATGGTTTAACTCCCTATTTATATATTGAGGGTTCTAATAAGTCAGGCGGTGCTTTTCGAGTATTTAATTTGATAGATCCTATCAATCCAGCGTTAGAATCTACGGCACCGTCAGGTAGTGGTTATATCCACGATGCAACTAGCCTAGTTATCACTGATAGTAGAACTGAACAATGTTCTACTGGCCATAACCCTTGCGAGCTATTTATTGATTTCAATGAACGAACCGTTGATATCTGGGATATGACCGATTTAAGTTCTCCACTTTTACTAAGTAGTACCGGTTATTCTGGTGCTAGTTATACCCATTCTGGCTGGTGGTCTGAAGATAAAATGACTATTTTCATCCAAGACGAGCTAGACGAGCAATCCCTTGGAATAAATACAACTTTACGAGCTCTAGACATTAGTAATTTAACTAGCCCACAAATAGTGGGTACATATACAGGACAAACCGCAGCAATCGACCACAATGGCTTTACTCTTGGAAATTATTATTACATGTCAAATTATCGTAGAGGATTAAGCGTTATCGATATATCTGATCCAACCAACATGAAAGATGTTGCCTTGTTTGATAGCTATCCCGTACCTGAGGAAAATACTGCAAACTTTAATGGTGCCTGGGGCACGTATCCTTACCTACCAAGTGGTAATATTCTCATTAGTGATATTGAAAATGGTTTATTTGTTGTTAAACTAAATGAAAATGATGGCGATTTTCCTCAATCAAATTCAGGAGGTGGCTCGGGTACGGTGACATCAGAAGAATCTAATGGAAGTGGCTCGCTGTCTTATTTTTCTATGCTCTTTCTTTTTATATTTTGTAGACGAAAAATTAAATAAATTTTGTGAAATTTTCTAGAACTCACAAACTTTATAATCAACAGGAAAATAATTCCGGTAAAAAGGAACTATTTTTTTGTTTCTACAATCTTTAAATGATGCAAAAAAGCCATCATCTTTATACCCATAAACAATATCTTCTGGTGCTGAAAGATCGATGCTTTTAGCGCCCATTTTTTTAAACAAATCCGACCATACTAACAATGCACCGGATGATCCTGTTAAATTAATCGATTGATTATCATCTCGCCCAAGCCAAACAACAGCTAATTGTTCATTATCAAACCCCGCATACCAACTATCTTTTAGAGCGTTCGTTGTTCCTGTTTTTCCTGCCAATATTTTATTATGAAAATTTTGCTGAATTCTTTTTGCCGTTCCAACTTGTGTGACCTTTGATAATAAATAACGGATTAAAAAAGCGGAGTCTTCATCTATGACTACTTCACTTTCTCTTGAATAGCGATTAAGCAGTTTTCCACTTTGGTCTTGCACCGCAAGTATAGCACTTGGTTTGATGGTTAAGCCATTATTAGCAATTGCTTGATAAAGTCTAAGCACTTCATATACAGACATTTCTTTACTTCCTAAAGCAATTGATGGATAGGCTGTGATAGAACGATCAAAACCAATATTTTCTATTGTCTTAATTACCGAGTCGACACCAACCAACAGCGCTAGATTTGCCGTCGCCAAATTATATGAGTTCGTTAATCCTGTTTCTAACGGGAGATTAAAACTTGAATCACCATGTTCGATTTTATCGTAATTATTGGGGGACCATACGCTATTATCTGAACCTGTAAGCGTAAATTTTTTATCCGAAATCATAGTCATCAAATTAAATTGTTTCGGGTTTTGTAGAGCCGTTAAATATACAAACGGTTTAATGATAGAACCCGTTTGCCTATAGGCGTTAATTGCTCGATTAAAACCAATATAATTAGGGTTTTTATCGCCGACAACGGCCAAAATTTCACCACGTTTATAATTGCTAAGAATCAATGCGCCTTGTAATTGATTTTTGTCATGTGATTGACCATTTAATTGTCGTTCTAGATGTTTAATTCTTTGCTTTAAAGATGCTTCTGCTTGTAACTGTTTGATTGGATCAAGACTTGTAAAAATACGCAAACCATCTCGCTTTAGTGAGCCTGTCGAATAAAGCTCTGAAAGCTCTTTTCGCACTAAACCCATAAAAGCAGGATTACGACTGGTTCTTATCGGAGCCTTAGCAACAATCGCTAAAGAACGAGATATGTCACTTTTATATCGTTTAGTAGAAATGAGGCCATTATCTAACATCTTTTTTAATACTAGGTTTCGACGTTCAATTGCTCTTTGCGGATGTTTCCTAGGATTATAAAATGAAGCACCTTTAACAATTCCAATTAATAATGCAATTTGAAAAGATTCTAATTGATTAATTGGCAGATCAAAATAAAATTCACTAGCACGAGAAAAACCATGGATAGCAATCTGTTTATTTTGACCAAGATATATTTCATTAATATATGCTTCTAGAATCGTATTCTTATTATAGTGAATTTCCGTCAAGAGAGCCATCAAGGCTTCTTTTCCTTTTCTTAAGAAATTTTTCTGGCTAGATAAAAAATGATTTTTCATTAATTGTTGAGTTAATGTGCTTCCTCCACTAACTATTTTTCCATCTTTTAAATTATTCCAAACAGCACGACCAATACCTGAAATAGATAAACCCCAATGCTCAAAAAATGATGCATCTTCCATAACAAGTAGAGTTTGAATAAAATTGGGAGGAAGATCCGACAATTTAATTAACTGTCGATCTTCAAAGTTATTGCCATTGGTAAGTTGTATATCCCCAAGAGACAGAGGCTCTAAGCGAACATAATTAAGATTAGACTTTGTTGAGAAATTAATTAACTCAGTAATTCTATTATTGGTGATCGTTAACTGGATATTTTGTGAAGATTGTTTGCCATCCCAAAAATCAAAAATTCTTGTTCTTATAACCAGCGTTTGTTTTGTATCTTCATTTCCATATAATTCATACTCGCCAATAAAAAGGGCTTTTATTTTTTTACGATAACTTAATAATTCCAACTCCTGCTTTAAAGACTGAAAACTTAACTCCTGTCCGAGTGTAAAAACTAAAGCTCTGGCGTATACCTTTGCGGGAATATCCCATGCTTGCTGTTTAAATTCATTTTTAACAATAGAGTCTAGGTAAATAGTAAGGAAAGCAGTTAGAACCACGATTATGAGAGTCAACTTAATAAAAAATGACTTTAGTTTAGAAGTAATGCTACCCATAAAGATTACTTATATTTCTTTCTAATATATAGGTCTTTATACTGGAATAAAACACTCTGCTTATCGATTGATAACAGCTGGAGGTTTGGGGCGATCGTTTCACCTACACCATAGAATGAATTATTTAAGACAATAAAACTCTTTTTAGCATTACTTGATATGGCATAAGAGCTAATTTCTAAACTTGGCAATGCCACTAAAATATCAGTTGTTAACTCTTCGTAATAAATAACATCCTTCTGCGAATATTGATCACTAGCATAATTAATTTTACTTATTGTACTGTTCTTTTTTACTGGTGAAGAAATAACGTCTTCACCAGTATTTTTTTTTATGGAATTTGACTCTGTCACAACATTATTTTTTATTTTTCGTTTTTGTGGTTTATATTGATTTGTTATTTCAGTAACTGGAATATTTGAAATATCTTCACTATTATCTACGACTAATTTTTTCTCAAAATTTTCTATTTTTAATAGACTATTTGACTTGCTTGGGGGTTTTTCAGAAGTACTCAAATAAAAATAAATCCAGCTCGTAATTAGTGAAACAAGTAACAATATACTCACTAATTTCCAAATTCTAACACTTTCACTCAAAGCATCATCATTTAACATTTCGTCGTCAAAATGAGAATCATGTACACTAGGTACAATAATTTCTTCTTGATCCTTTTTTGATTTTAATGAATCTAATAATATCGACACGTTAAGCCTTTTTACTCTAATA
>CAZRPK010000055.1:0-3458 GCA_964601915.1 uncultured Kangiella sp.
AAGTAGTATAACGCAATTATGAGTTAAATGCAGAGGCATGTTCTGTAATAACCTGCGGTGCCTAAACGGATAGATTCAATCATAATATTCCCCATAATTTTATTTCCCAAAAGCGATCTTTCTTATAATGTAAATATGATGCAATAATTTAAAAAATCAAAAATATTTGATGTTTTTCTGAATGATATTCACCTAATAACTCATGGATAAAAAGTGGCCAAAACAACCTAACATTACGCTCGAAAATGGCTTTGTTTTGGTCAAAACATTTTGGCCACTTTTATTTGAGATAACGATATTTGTCACTCATTCAATTTGTTTTTATAAGATAAGCGTTCGCCACTTTTAAAGTGGACAAAATACTTAATAGAGATGCATCTTTAATGCTGAAATCGCACAATAACAGAGAAATGAAATTCGGTAACATATTGATAAATAGCGTTAAAAACCCTTATTTTGAGCGAGGGTCGACACTCATTTTTGACTCTCGCTTTTCTAAATTTAATTTGGTTTTTTTAAATAGACGAAAATGAAGGGTTTTTGTACAGGGCGGAGGTCAGATTTTAAGGTATTTGAAGAAAGCAAGAAATAAAGTCGCCCACAAACTGGCCACTTTTTCTTTTCATGCGGTTTTTTAAGTGATTTTCACGACTATATAAAAGCAAAAAAGCCTGTAATCACAACGGCTACAGGCTTTTTTAATGTGGTGGGCGCTAGTGGGCTCGAACCACTGACCCTCGCCTTGTAAGGGCGATGCTCTCCCAGCTGAGCTAAGCGCCCATAATGCTATTCACTAAATAGTCTTATGGAAATCCCTGTTAATCTGCGTCTATTTGAAGGACGTTGACTTTCAAGAGGTGCGCATTCTAGTGATAATTTTTTAACTGGTCAACTATTAATTTCAATATTTTTTTATTGATTCGTTTGTTAGAATAGCTCACGTCTTTTTGCATAATTTAACAAGTGAAATTTTAATGTCCATTATCCCTGTAATGCCTGTTATCACGAGATTCGCACCTTCGCCAACTGGTTATCTTCATATTGGCGGTGCTAGAACTGCTTTATATTCCTGGCTTCATGCTAAAGCGAACGATGGTAAATTTATATTAAGAATTGAAGATACCGATCTAGAGCGCTCAACTCCAGAAGCTGTTCAGGCAATTATGAATGGTATGAATTGGTTAGGTTTAGCTTGGGATGAAGGCCCTATTTTTCAAACACATCGTTTTGACCGTTATAAGGAAGTGATTGCTGAACTTGTTGAGCAAGGCAAAGCATATCCTTGTTTTTGTTCTAAACAGCGAATCGATGACTTACGTGAAACTCAAATGCAAAATAAACAAAAGCCTCGTTATGATGGCCTTTGCCGTGAACTAAGTGATTCGGATCTAAGTAAGCCCCATGTGATTCGTTTTAGAAATCCACAGGATGGTGTGGTGACATTTAAAGATGTGGTCAAAGGCGATGTGACGATTGCAAATAAAGAGTTAGATGATTTAATTATTGCCCGTACTGATGGTTCTCCTACTTACAATTTCACGGTGGTGATTGATGATATGGATATGAAAATATCTCAGGTTGTACGTGGGGATGACCATCTAAATAATACGCCGAGACAGATTAATATTTTTAATGCGTTAGGGGCGACGGCTCCAGAGTTTGCTCATGTGCCAATGATTTTAGGCGATGACGGAAAAAAACTTTCCAAACGACATGGTGCTGTTGGGATTATGCAGTTCAGAGATGATGGTTATTTGCCTCAAGCGGTGCTTAATTATTTAATACGTTTAGGTTGGTCACATGGCGATCAAGAGATTTTCTCAATGAAGGAAATGCTTGAACTGTTTGATATTAATAATATTAATAAAGCGCCATCGGCATTTAATACCGATAAGCTTAAATGGCTGAACCAACAATATATCAAAATGATGCCCATATCAGAGCTTTTACCTCATTTACAATGGCACTTAGACCAGCAAGAAATAGATTTAAATAATGGTCCTGACGTTGCGGATTTAATCCCCGAATTCTCAGAAAGATCGCAAACTTTAGATGATCTAGCAAAAGCACTTACTACCTATTATAAAGACTTTGAAGAATATGACGCAAAGGCGGCTAAGAAACATTTAAGACCTGTAGCAAAAGAAGCATTACAAACGGTTAAAAGTAAACTTGAAGCAATAGATGCTTGGCAAGCTGAAGCTATTCAAGCTTGTGTTAATGATACTGCAGAAGAGCTTAAAATTGGTATGGGAAAAGTTGGTATGCCTTTACGGGTTTCAGTGACTGGTGGTGGAATGTCTCCAGCAATTGATTTAACTTTGAGTTGGATTGGGAAAGAACGTTGTATGGCAAGAATTGATATGGCGCTTGAATTTATTGCTAATCGTGAACAACAAGGGTAAGGCAAATGACAAATCAAAAGATAACGATTACTCAATTGATTCAAGATTTACCTAAAGCAGAATTGCATTTACATATTGAAGGTAGCTTAGAACCTGAATTAATGTTTGAACTAGCAAAACGCAATGAACTAGATTTTCCTTATTCTAACGTGGGGGAAATTAAGCAAGCGTATAATTTTACCCAGTTACAAGATTTTTTAGATATTTATTATGCGGGTATGAGCGTTCTGATAAAAGAGCAAGATTTTTACGACCTAACAATGGCGTATTTAACGAAATGTCATGAGCAAAATATTGTTCATGTTGAAATATTCTTTGATCCTCAAGGGCATACCGAACGGGGCATTTCGTATGAGACGGTGATTATTGGTATTAATCGAGCGCTTAAAGATGGCTTAACTAACTTTGGTATTAGCTATAAAAAAATTCTTTGTTTTCTTAGGCATTTAAGTGAAGAAGATGCGATTAAAACACTAAATAAGGCTAAAGAATTTATTGATTTAATTGATGGTGTTGGTTTAGATTCTTCTGAAGTTGGTAATCCTCCTTCAAAGTTCAAGAATGTATTTGCTATGGCTAAAGAGTTAGGGTTGAAATTGGTTGCACATGCTGGTGAAGAAGGTCCTCCTGAATATGTAGAAGAAGCGTTGTCATTGTTAAAGATTGATCGATTGGATCATGGTAATCGTTCTATGGAATCAAAATCTTTGATTCAAGAACTAAAAAAGTCACAAATGGCATTGACTGTTTGCCCACTTTCTAATCTGAAATTATGTGTAGTTAAGGATATGAGTGAGCATCCGATTAAGTCAATGTTGGACGCAGGCTTACTAATTACGGTAAACTCCGATGATCCATCTTACTTTGGTGGGTATTTAAATGAAAATTATCATGCCATTCAAGAGGGTTTAAATTTATCGAAAGAGATGATTATCACTTTGATAAAAAATGGTTTTATTGGTTCGTTCTTGAGTGATAGTAAGATTGCTGAACATATTAAATCGGTCGATGAAAAGCTTTTAGCAATTGTTTGATACTAATCAATACTTGAAT
>CAZRPK010000055.1:3558-19371 GCA_964601915.1 uncultured Kangiella sp.
AAAAGGAATCAATTTGAAAGAAACAAATCAATCAGATATAAAACATACCCCACTGAGTGAATATCCTTATTGGCGTAAGCGCATCATGTGGTCAATATTGGCTGGTTATGCAGTTTTTTATTTTATTAGAAAAAACTTGTCAGTGGCTAATCCGTATATCCGTGAAGAGTTTGAGATCGGCAAAGAAGAATTCGGTGCTGCGCTTGGCTTCGCTTCGATTGCGTATGGTATTTCAAAGTTTACCAGTGGTTTTTTAGCGGATAATTTTAGTGCTCGCTATATTATGAGCGCAGGCTTATTTTTGTCGGCGTTAATTAGTTTTATTCTTGGATATACAACAGAAAGCTTTAGTGAATTTCTTGGGCTATCTGTTACTAGCTTTTTTGCTCTATTTTGGATCATCAATAATATTTTTCAAGGGGCTGGACAACCTCCCTGTAGTCGATTAATTACACAATGGTTTAGCACTAAAGAAATTGGAAAGCAGTGGGGAATTTGGAATTCATCTCATCATATTGGTGCCGCCATTATTCTTTCTGCGGGTGGATATCTAATCACATATTTCGAAAGTTGGAGAGCTGTATTTTATGGGCCAGCAACTTTTGCGTTAGTTTATGCATTATTTTTATTTAACCGACTTAGAGATAAACCCGAAGAAGTTGGTTTGCCAGACGTTGAAGTTTATCAAAATATAAAAGATGGTGAAAAAATTGATCTCGATAAAGATGCACTTATAGAAGAACCAAAACCTTCAAGCAAGGATATATTCTTTAAATACGTTTTAGGTAATAAATTAATTTGGTTAGTTAGTTTGGTTAACTTGTTTATCTATATTGTTAGGATAGGTTTATTAGATTGGGCGCCTAGCTTTCTCAAAGAAAGCCGAGGTCTTTCAATTATTGAATCAGCCAATACAACAGCGATTTTTGAAATTGCAGGTATTGCTGGAGCTATTGCCGCTGGTTGGTTATCTGATACTATTTTTCAAGGGCGAAGAGGGCGTGTCTCGGTTATATTTATGGCGTTGTTAGTGCTGTCGGTATTTACAATATTATATGTACCATCAAATAGTGCTTTTTTAATGGCGTTAACACTTTTTGCTGTCGGTTTTTTTGTTCATGGACCGATGTTATTAGTCGCAGTTGCTGCGGCTGACTTTGCAACAAAAAAAGCGGCGGCGACTGCGGTTGGATTAACGGGGCTGTTTGGCTATATTGGTGCATTTGTTGCAAATTATGGCACAGGATTAATTTCAGAACGATGGGGTTGGGATTATGTTATTTATTTTTATATAGCCTCTGCATTTATTGGTATGGCACTTTTATTATTTACATGGAATAGCCGTTCTCCGGTTTTAGACAAATTACATGGTTAGATCTTTTTAAACATAAAATAAAAACAATCAAGAGAAAAACAAATATGCTCGATTCATTTTTCAAATTAACAGAACATAAAACAACCATTAAAACTGAAGTCATTGCAGGTTTTACTACATTTTTAACAATGGGCTATATCATTTTTGTTAATCCTGATATTCTTGCACAGGCTGGTATTGATCGAGATGCTGCTTTTGTTGCAACTTGTTTAGCTGCAGCTATTGGGACTTTACTGATGGGGTTAATTGCCAATTATCCCATCGCTTTAGCTCCCGGAATGGGAGTCAATGCTTTCTTTACCTACACTGTTGTTTTAGGACAAGGGTATACTTGGCAAGTCGCGCTTGGTGCGGTATTTATTTCGGGTATTCTATTTTTAATCTTGAGCGTATTGCCTATCCGAGAATGGATTATCAATGCGATACCAAAATCACAAAAAATGGCAATAGCCGCGGGTATTGGATTATTTTTGGCTATCATTGCATTACAAAATATGTCTATGGTTGTTGATCATCCAGTCACTCTAGTCACCTTAGGTGATTTAACTCAACCAGCTGTTTTGTTATCCATGTTTTGTTTTTTGTTGATAGTGACTTTAGAAATTCGCAAGATCCCAGGAGCAATAATTATTAGTATTGTTGCGACAACTTTAATTGGTGTCGCTTTTGGAATTACAGAATTTAAAGGCATCGTTTCATCCCCTCCTAGTCTTGCTCCAACTTTTGCTCAATTAGACATTGCCGGTGCATTTAATGTGGGCATGTTCGGTATCATTATGGCTTTTTTGTTTGTTCATATGTTTGATACCGCAGGCACTTTAGTGACGGTTGCAAACTCGGCAGGTTTATTAGATAAAAAGGGAAATTTACCACGATTAGGTAGAACATTAATGGCGGATAGTAGTTCTATGTTAGCGGGATCTGTTGTTGGAACCTCGCCGGTCACAAGTTACATCGAGAGTACCGCGGGAGTAAATGCTGGAGGCAGAACGGGACTTACCGCAGTTGTTGTTGCTATTTTATTTTTAGCGAGTTTATTCTTTGCACCATTAGTCAGTTCAATACCGAGTTATGCTACTTTCCCTGTTCTATTGTTTGTTGCTACTTTGATGGTGAAAAATATTACATTGATTGACTGGGAAGATATGACGGAGTACGTTCCAGCGGTGATTACAGTCGTTGTGATGCCTCTCTCCTTTTCTATAGCGGATGGGATTGGTTTTGGAATAATTACCTATGCATTCTTAAAACTTCTTTCAGGAAAAATTAACAAATCTAATTTTTCTGTAGTTATTATGGCTGCAATATTTATTTCGAAGTATGCGTTTTTGGGAACTCATTAAAGTTAATGGTACCTACAAGTATTAAATATTAGAATATGGAAAAAATCATGGGAAAAAATTCTATAATAGTTTCGTTAGTCACTCTTTTACTTTTGCCAACCAATATAAATGCTAAAGGAATAATAGATTGTATCAGTACAACGGGTAATGCCAGTTATACAGGTGTTTACAAAGGTGTTGAAAATAATTTAAGTGTAGCCGATTTTAATCGGGACTATGTTTGTGCTGATAAGTTTATCAAAAGCAAATACCCTAATCGATTTTTCACTATTTTTGGTAGTTCAAGAATCCAAGAAAAAAACAATTCTGGAAATAAACTAGTCGATGATGCAAATGATAAGTTATATAAACAAATTTATAATTTGTCCTATAAATGGACTAAACATTATTCATCAAAATACCCAATCCTAAGTGGTGCAGGTCCTGGTATTATGGAGGCTACTAGTCGAGGAGCTATGGACGCTGGTGGACCAAGTATCGGTTATACAACTTATTATGGATCGTCAAGAAAGAAATATGGTGGTGATGCGAGTAAAGCTTTTTGGAAGTACCGACCTGAAGGTAAGGGTGCTCAAACAATTTTTACTGATGGTTTGATTTTTACTAGTGTAGCCGTTCGAGAAAATATTATGATTCTGCATTCTGCAGCTATGGTTTTTGCACCAGGAGGAACCGGTACTGAATGGGAAATATTTCAAACAATAGAACAAATAAAGAGTGGTCAATTAACACCAGTGCCAATCTATGTAGTTGGAGAAAAAGAAGTTCATTGGAAAAGTTTGTATAGTCGTTTAGAAGATATGATGTTGCGAGGTACAATTAATCGTGAAGAAGTTGAATCACTGATTACTCATATAGATAATCCAGAAGATATTTTTGATTTGTTGATTAAAGATTTAAATTTATAACATTAATTAAGGTGTTTCTTTTGTAGGTTCACTAGAAAGTTCCACAATAGAATAAATGCCTTGACGATTTATTCTCAAACGATCATGGAAAAATTACTCAGCCTCTTTCGCTAGGAATGATTTTTCGCCTGCTCCATAGTTTTCACTTTAGAGATCTAATTTAGGTAAATCTAAATTTTTACAGTTTCTAATTTCATCTTTTGTACAGCCAACTAGCTCATGTGGAAATACTAACCAATCATCAGTTTCTTCAATATAATAATCGGGTTTAATATTGGTTACATTTTTTTTAGGTTTGTAATAAACCGTTGCTACTTTAATCACTTCTGGAGTGTTGCGTCGGCATGTATGACGTAATTCACGTAATAATGCTTCGATTGAACGACCACTATCAAAAACATCATCAATAATCAAAAGACTATCATCAGCATTAATATTGTTAATGATATATTCTAAACCATGAACATTGACTTCTTTTTGTTGTTGCATACCAATATAGCTACTTGTTCTAATTGCAATATGATCGGTTTTAACGCCGTAATAATCCATGACTTCTTGAACGGCTATACCAATTGGAGTTCCGCCACGCCAAACAGCAACGATGAATTTAGGTTTAAAACCATTTTTAAGTATTTTAATTCCTAACTCAAAAGACATGTCTAATAACGACTGAGCATCTATATAGGTTTTTTCCATGATTTATCCAAACAATTTAAAATTATTCTGTAGAGAACAAAGTTTATCAGTTTTGAGGTGAATTGAAAGGTTAGCCTGTATAATTATTACTAGCTGGTTCGACAATATATACTTGAACTCAAGATAGGAAAGGTAAATGCCAAGAGCAATAATTTTAGTATTAGATAGCCTAGGTGTCGGAGCAACGCCTGATGCTGGATCGTTTGGTGATAGTGGGGCTGATACTCTAGGTCATATTGCTGAATGGTGTGCTCAAGGAAATATTTGTGAAGACAGAGCAAAAGGCATTCTTAAAATTCCTTAACTTAGTTAAACTTGGTTTAGGAAATTCAAATAAACTTTGTACCGGTATCAGTAGAGTCGGGCTTTCAACTAATGAATCGATCATAGGTTTATATGGCGCTTGCAAAGAGATTTCAACAGGGAAAGATACACCCTCTGGGCACTGGGAGATTACAGGTGTTCCTGTACGGTTTGATTGGGGGTATTTTTTAGATAAAGAAAATAGTTTTCCACAAAAACTAATAGATGCGTTAATTGAGCAAACAGATATTGATGGAATTCTTGGTAATTGTCATGGTTCAGGTACTGAAATTCTTAAACGTTTAGGTCAACAACATATTCCGTTTATTGCGTATAGGCCTAATCAGGTAAAAGAAATTAATGTGGGAATAAGAAATAGTTTTTGTGATATTGGTCAGTCTATTGCTAATCACTTATAGATTGCTCCACTTGAAGAAGGAGAAAATGTATTTACTTAGTACCAAAGATCTTATCACCGGCATCACCTAAACCGGGAATAATGTAACCATGTTTATTTAAATGACTATCGATACTTGCTGTATAAATATCAACATCAGGATGTTTTTCTTGTAGCCTTTTAATTCCTTCTGGAGCTGCGACTAAAATCAGTGCTCTAATATCTTTACAACCAGCTTCTTTTAATAAATCAATTGTTGCATCCATAGAACCACCAGTGGCTAACATTGGATCAATAATGAGCGCCATACGCTGCTCCATCTTGTCCGTTAATTTTTCAAAATAACTAACTGGTTCTAATGTTTCTTCATCACGATATAGCCCAACAACACTTATTTTCGCACTTGGCATTAATTCTAAAACACCATCTAGCATTCCAATGCCAGCTCTTAAAATAGGGACGACAGTTGCTTTTTTTCCTTTAATTTGTTGTCCTGTAATTGGACCTTCCCAGCCCTCTAGCGTGTAGTCTTCTAGTTGTAAGTCTTTGGTTGCTTCATAGGTTAAAAGGCTTCCAACTTCTGCTGCTAGCTGTCTGAAACTTCGAGTACTTCGATCTGCCTGACGCATTAAACTTAATTTATGTTGAACTAGCGGGTGCTTTATTTCAAATACGCTCATAATTTACTCCTTGTTCGATTAATTACAGTGACCATTTTGAAATTCTTTTAGTTGTTCAGGGTAAGCACTTTTCAAAAAAGCATCATAATGAATTTTTGCTTTATCGGATTCTTCTACTTCTATTTTGTTGATAGATTTGTTGACTCTTGTGTAGTGAAATATCTTCATTATTTCAGGTTTTGAATCCCATATTTCCTTCATGTTGTTCACGTTTTTTGAACTGTCATCTATAAAGTAAATGTTTTTATATTGCCTATTTGTTTTATTTAAAAATTTTTCAAGTACTAGACCTTTGTTTAGCCCAGATGACATGATAAAGCCATTTCGATAAGTGACTCTTGCGGTTCTATTGCCATCATTAAACTGAAAATTATAACCATTGCCTGATTCTTCAAAATGTTCATCAACTAAATTAATTTTATGTTTTCTGAGTTCTCGCTCTGTTGCTGATCTAAACTTTGCTGTTCGAGCAGTTAAAATTAATAGATCAAATTGTTTTTGTAGGTTAAAAATTTTAACAGCATTATTTTGAGTCAATTTTGTAGAGCCAACTTCGAACATTGTACCTAGGGTTCTAAATATACAATGAAATTGTTGTTTTTTATCAATAACAAACGCTTGACCAGTTGGGTCGTAAACTTTACGACCTCTTTGCCAGTTATACCATTTGCCACTACCAACAAAGTTGACTGATTCAAGTAGCGTGTCATCAATATCAAAAATGATGAGAGTAGATCTTTTATCTGGATTATCTTTATTAATTGCCTTATTCATAACCGCTAAATCGCTAACATTTTTGTAGATGATGGCACTCGCATTTACGCTATTAATCAATAAGGAAAAAATAAGTACAGGTATGAGCAAAGGAATTGATAGGGCAGAACGTAAATGAATAAATGGGTTTGAAGATAATCTCACTTTAATACCTATGACTAATTTTGTTTTTTAAATAATTCATCTAAAAAAAAAGCCATTCTGATCCCTGCTTGTTTTAAGCGAAGCCTCATAATAGGCATGTTTTTGTAAAGGTAACGAAAACTAATGGAATCTGATTTTGGGTAAATACTATCGCGTATTTTAACATTTTCATTGATCCAAACAAGCGGATCAATTGAACGCCATTGTTTTATATCGTTGGTGGTTATTTCACGATCTAGCCAGTTAGTCCATTCTGAATAACTGAGGTGTTTTTGTTTAATTAAACCAGTATCCCAAATACGGTGCAGATTAGTATCCTTACGAAAAAATTTAAGTTTAACGTTATTTCCACCTCTATCTTCCCCACTTCCTACATGCAGAGGCTGATGTAGGTCGCCAATAATGTGAACTATAAACTTTAGTGCTAACTGTTTTTCACTCTTTATAGATTTAGGATTAAGGATTACTTTTGAATATTTATCTAATGCAAACACAGCATCACCTTGTTTCGGCACTCCCTCATCGCTATATTTTTTGCCTTTAGGAACTGTCACGTAATGATAGTGTCTTGCTTGATGTTGCCAAAAATCAGACGGATCTGTCCGCATTTCATCAGCATAATTAGTTACTTCCGTTAACGTGTCAGATCCTAATATTTTTTCAATAGCTGATTTTGTATGTTGATTAATGTGTCGCTCGGCAATGGCTCCGGTTATTCTATGACCAGTTTGACCTAAAGCAAAAGTACTGGTAGAAAAAGCCAACAAAAGACAAATGAATAGTATTCTCATTTTATACACCTAAATATTTTTATAGTTATTTAACCGTGTTCGTTTTGCACATAAAACATTCATATCAGTAATTTATTTTTAGATAATCAGTTAGTAACTCAGACTGATATAATTTATAAGCCCGATGATACACTTAACTAGCTGAATTAAAAGGTAAAAATAAGTTGACTTTTTAACTTGACTAAAAAGTCAAGATTTAATAATGTATGACAGGTATTTCTATATAAAAATGCAGTAAAACGTCTGGTTAGCATCTATTGCAAACCAAACTATTATGATAGCCAAATATAGGCTAAAACAGGGGAAAACAAATGAAAAATAGATTACTCGCATTCATGGTTGCCATGGCGTTGAGTGGTAATGTATTAGCGGAAGATACTTCTTCTAGCTTGAGAGGTAAGATTACTGATCCTCAAGGCAATGCTGCTGCAAATACAACCATAACTATAGTCCACGTACCCTCAGGCACAAAAAAAACGATCCACGCTAATAGCTCAGGTAACTACAGTGCTACTGGTTTAAGAGTAGGTGGACCATATAAAGTAATAATAGATTCTGATAAATTTGTAGACCAAGAGCTTGCTAACATTTATTTACAGTTAGGCAAGGTTAAACGTTTAAGTGTTGAGCTTGAAAGTGAAGCTAATACCATGGTTATTACCGGTGCGAGAGTTATTCAAGAAGCTGGAGGCTCAAGTAGTGTTTTTGGAGCAGAAGCTATTATCAATGCAGTAAGTTTTAATAGAGATATAAAAGACATTGCTAGGTTAAACCCGTTAGCCACAATTAACGGCAAGGGAGAGTTGGTCATCGCTGGCGGTAATCCACGTTCAAATAGTTTTACCGTAGATGGAATTGGTCAAAATGATGATTTCGGTTTAAATCGCGGAGGTTACCCAACTCAACAGCCACCTATATCGCTAGATGCAATTGAACAAATATCAGTTGATGTTTCGCCTTTTTCAGCTAAAAAGGGTAATTTTGGCGGAGGCATAATCAATGCTGTTACCAAATCAGGTTCAAACAAATTTGAATTTTCTAGTTTTGCTGAAACTTCAGCACCAAGTATGACTGGAGATTCCATTAGAATTGACACAGTGTTGGGTGACTATGCTCGAAATCTACTTGATGAAAATGGTCACAGGACATATGAAGATATTAAAGTTCCATCGATTGAGACAGTAGAAAGGTTTGGCTTTAGTGTTGGAGGATCAATTATTGAAGATAAGTTGTTTTATTTCCTAAATTATACTGACTGGTCAAGTACTTTGAGTATGGATTATGGTTTTGATGGCAGTGGTGCAACCCATGAATATGATATTACTGAAGATCAATTTAACACTTTTAATCGAATTCTAAATGATGTTTATGGAATGACCGATTCTTTTGGTGGAAACCCAGAAGATACAAACCAAACTCTTTTGTTTAAATTAAGTTGGAATATTAATTCTGATCATCGGGGGGATTTTACTTATCAATGGCAAGATGATCATGATGCTCGAGAATTTGGTACGGGTGGAAGTAATGTTTCTTTAGCTTCAAGACGTTATGATTATGTCACTAAGCTAAACAACTTTGCAGCAAAAGTCTATTCTAATTGGAATAGTCAATTGAGTACTGAAATTGGGGTAAGTGTAAAAGATGTAGAGACAAACAGTATTACGAATTCAAATATTGGACAAGTTGACGTAAATGCATTTTTCAGAGGTCCATCATTCTCATTTGGTACCGAACAATTTAGGCATGCAAATGAATCGGCAAACAAAAATATTACTATCTCATTTGACGGCACCTATTTGATGGGAGAACATGAAATTCGATTTGGAATTTCTCACGAAGACTTAAACTTATATAACCTTTTTGCAAATGATTCTAAAGGTGTATGGGAGTTTGCTAATTTTGATGATTTTGAAAATCAAACTTTAGGTAATTTTGGATCTTTTGAGTATAGTAATGCGTTTACTGGTAACGTTAGAGATAATGCATATGACTTATCTCGTAAACAAATCTCGTTATATGTAGAAGATAATTTTGACCTGACCTCTGATATAGCGGTAACAGCAGGTGTTCGTTATGAGCGATTATCTGCTAGTGAGAAACCTGCTTTCAACCAAGGTTTTTTTGATACATATGGCTATTCTAACCAAGAAAACTTGGATGGTCTCGATATAATACTACCTCGAATTAATCTTAATTGGTCATTATCTGATGAGTTAGTTATTCGTGGTGGGATTGGAAGGTTTCAAGGTGGAATTCCAAATGTTTGGTATAACAATCCATTCCAAGTTGATGGTTTGACTTTTGTTGCAGCTTCCGAAAATGCGATCGATGATCATTATGATAATAACCCTGTTGATTCTAACTTTGAAGTACCTCAAAGTATTATTGACTCATTGACTCAAGGCGCAGGTAGTATAAATTATACCGATCCCAATTTTAAGTTGCCTTCAAGTTGGAGATCAAGCATTGCTGTTGACTATAGTTTTGATATACCTTCTTTAGGTAATGACTTTAAACTTTCTACAGAGTTAATGTACCATGTTAAAGAAAATGAAGCTGTTTGGACTAATACGGCTTTAGTGCAAAATCGCTTAGTTGCTGATGGGGAGCGTGTGATCTATGATACGCGATATACTGGTGATTTAGCGGATAACTTTGACATTCAAATGACTAATGCTGCTGAAGATGGCCGTTCAATTATTTTCTCAACTTCGCTTGCTAAAAGCTGGGATAATGGCATTAATATGATGATGTCTTATGCACATCAGGATATTACAGAAAATCAAGTGGGTGGGTCATCTCGAGCTCAAAGTAATTATCAGCATAATGTCATTAAAAGTCGTAATTTAGATTTTGTAGCAAGAGGTCATTATGAAATTGAACATAGCTTTAAATTGAATTTAGGTTATTCAGCGGAGTTGTTTTCTGGATATGAAACCAATGTCAACTTATTCCTGGAACGACGTTCTGGCAGACCATTTAGTTGGACTATGGGGATGTTCAGAGATGGCGACTTAGGTGATGTTCGTGCTTTTAATAGCTCATCAGCATATTTAGCTTATATACCTACAGGGCCAAATGATCCAAATGTAAATTGGGATGAATCTGAAATGTCTTGGAGTGAACTTGAAGTTTTCCTTAATCAAGCGGGGATATCTGAGCGCGGTCAAATACTGGATCGTAACACAGCGAGTCAACCTTGGGTGACAACTATGGACTTAAGTATTAAACAAGAGATACCTGGATTTTTAAAAGGACATAAAGCTCAAGTCTTTTTCCTTATTGATAACTTTGCGAATTTGTTAAACAGTGATTGGGGAATTGAACGAAATAATCGTTTTCCAAATAAAGCGATTTATGATTTTGGTGGTTTAGATGATCAAGATCGCTACATTATGGATGATCGTTTTGGAGGAGAAGATACAAGAAATTATGACCGAATCAACCTTGGAGCATCTGCTTGGCGAATTAAAGTGGGTGTTAACTATAAATTCTAAATTTTTTTAGACTAATTAATTTGAAACCCACTAAGTCGAAAAAATTAGTGGGTTTTTAGTTTGTAATATTATAAAAAAGATAAGTTATAACTGATTAATTTAGGTTAAAATTTGAATGATAATATTGAAATATATTCTTGTCGGTAGCAACGTTCTTAAATTATTCAACAAAGTTAAAATGTACTACAAAATCCATTTCCGCTCCGCGTAGGATCAATTTCACCACTAAGTTGCCGAATCATATTATCTCTTCGATATTCAATAAAAGAGGTTAACCCATAAAAACGGTCAACACTTTCATTAATGTTTTTATTAAAGTCAGATAAATTATAAAAAGACGTTGGATCATTAGCAACGTGTTCTCGAATTAGATTTGCAAGACCATTAACTCTCTCAGAGAAAGCAGGAGAAGAAAGAGAGCCATTAATTAATTCCCATAGATAATTATGATATGTTTCTAAGTGAATAGGATTTGAAAATAATTTTGCGAGTAACGGTTTTTCGATAAGTGGGCCAGTTGTCGGTTCATCGATAGTGAGTTCTCTAATATCTTGTGTCTGGCATGTCAACAAAGTGCCAAAAGTGCCAAAAGATTCATTTAAATCCCATGGTAGGAATGAAAAAATGCCATCTTGCTCATAAATATAATAGTTGTGATCATGAGGTCCGTGATAGCTATCCAAATTTGAAAGTGAAACACTGACTGCCATATAACGCAAAACACTATCTATATCTATCACTGAATTGGTATCACCAAAACTCATTTCAGAAACAAAATTAACAAATGCACCGTTATCAGAAGACTTCTTATTGGTTTTTAATTCAACCCCAGGGTAGCTCATAAATTCATTATCAATCCACCGTAAATCACTGCCAACACCATCTGGCTTGTATAAGTCGCCCTGACTATTGCCGAAGTGCTTTTTTAGAAACGTCTTATCAATTGTTTCTAGCATTAGATACAAACCACGTAATTCGCCATTAACATAAAAATTTACATAAGCATGTTTAGGAACAACAACTCCCATCTCATCAAGTAAATCATAAGCTATTTTTTCGCGCATATAAGAAGGATCGTGAAAAGAATTATTTAGCACGAATTTTTTCAAACCGAATAATTTTTGTCCACTGACATATTCATTTATGTCAAATTTAAAACTAAATCTTTCACCACCAGAATTAAAAACAGACGTTAGACTTGAACTGCCTTTAGTTCTAATTGCGATCTCATTTAAAGTTACACCATTAAAAGTCAGAGAGGCCCTATGGTATATCTTATCTAGAGGATTGTTTAAAATATCTTGCCAGTTTTCATCGGCTATTTCTATGGATAAACTCTGAACGATACTTTCGTTGAATACAATGACATTTCGATTTGATTCAGAAGGGGTCGGTATTAATGTTTTTCTTGGTAAGTTGCCATCAATACTTAAGCCGTAACTAAACCCTTTTGGAACATCACTTGGTTTCCAATCAAAATAGTAAATACTTTCACCATTAAATATTAATTCCAACTCGTCGCTACTACTTAATTGAAATGGTACATAAGCTTCACCCGGATCTATTTCGCTTGCGATTATTTTCTGATATTGACCAGCAGATAACATAATATCAGGTAGCGTTACTGGATCTAATTCTTTATTCTTGTTGATAATTTGATACTCAGATAAAATAATTTCCTGATCGCTAGTATTCAATAATTCAAACCAATCATTGCTGTCATCACTTGCATTTGCGACGACTTCGCTGATGACTAAATCACGCAGTGTAGCTTTAATATTTTCGTTTGACGCTGTTGGGATAAGAGTTTGAGTTGAGTCACTCCCATCGGGAAAGCGGCCGAAACTGGAACCGAAAAGAGCTTCGCCTTTTTTCCAAGAAATTTTGTCAATTAAATCATCGCCTTTAAATAGACTAACGTTATCACTATTGCCCAATTTAAAGTTAACAGTTTCTAAACCTGTATTTAAATCAGTTGTTGCATAAATGATATAAAAACTTCCAGGTTCTAGAGAAATATCGGGTAAAGGTGAAAACTCAGTACTATCTTTGGTCAGCGAAAAATCACTTAGGTTTACAGCATTATTGCTTGTTATGTGCAGTTCTATCCAGCTGTATTCAGATTCAGCATTCTTTGTAATGATTTCGTTAATCCGTATTTCGGGATATTCAGAAATAACAATATCGATTTCTTCTTCAGAAACAGGTATTTCTGCTACGTTATCAGTAGAGTTGCTTTTTTTAGGTGAACTATTAGATCCACAAGATGAAAGTATGACAACTAGTAGAATTGGAAATAAATAATTTATATATTGCCGAGTATTCATAGATGCCTTACTAATAAAAGATTGTGTATTCACATGATACAACAATTCTATTATCGATTCCGACAATCTAAAAACGATACGAAGAAAGCTACTGGTATGTACCAAATGTAGCAGGCTTCGAAGTTTTAAAGGTAAATCATAGAAACTGTCAATCAATCTCCATAAGGTACCCAAATATTCTTAACCTGGCAGCTTGCTCTTAAATACTCAGTATCATTGTTGTTATCAAGCCAATCAGTTTGTTTGCCATTATTAACCCAGGTTCGCTTCAAATTATCAGCAGATGCCAATTCAACCATTTCAGCTCCTTCTTTAGAACCTTGATACCAAATACTCTCAACCTGATCATGTTCTGCCAATACTTTTGCTAATGAATCTCTATCACCAGTGATAATATTAACCACACCTGACGGCATATCGGATGTTTCTAATACTTGATAAATATCGGTTGCAACGAGTGGTGCAGTTTGTGACGGAATAATTACTACACGATTACCCATAGCAATTGCTGGTGTTAATAATGAGATAAACGCTAGTAGGGGAGACTCATCTGGACACGCTATTCCCATAACACCAATCGATTCGTTCATCGCCAGTGCGATACCTTGGATAGGTGGTTGATGAACGCTACCATCGTATTTATCTGCCCATGCTGCAAAGGTAAATAGCTTTTCGATGGACGCATTAAATTCATTTTCTGCTTGATCTTGAGTGACATGAGTCGAGTCTATAATTCTTTGGCAAAATTCAGTTTTTCGATAGTTTAAATTTTCCGCTAAATAATAAAGTATCTGTGCACGAAGATGACCCGTTGACTTACTCCAAGCGCTTGCTTTAAAAGCGGCTTCAACTGCATTTCTAATGTCCTTTCGACTTCCATCCGACACTCGACCAATCTGTAAGCCATTGGGCGCGGTAACGATTAATGTATTACCATTATCTGGCCTTGCTTGTTTACCATTGATATACATCTTTGCGGTTTGATCAATCTTTTGATCAAATTTTTGCTCGTGATGGGATAAGTTACTGGCAGAATTGTTTTTTTGAGTTTTTGTTTTTGATCGTTTTATTTTCTTTGGAGCGGAAACAGATTTAACTTTTAGGTACTCATACATACCTTCTTTGCCACCTTCACGACCCATGCCGGATTCTTTGTAACCACCAAACCCGCAAGCCGCATCGAATTGATTAGTGGTATTGATCCAAACAACGCCCGCTTTAATTTGTGGGGCTACATCTAACGCTCGATTAATATTTTCTGACCATACGCTGGCAGCTAATCCATATTTACTATTGTTAGCTAATTGTATTGCTTCTGGTTGATGTCTAAATGACATCACGCTTAATACTGGGCCAAAAATTTCCACGTTAGCTGCTGTATTGCTGGTTTCAATATCACAAAGTAAAGAGGGTGGATAAAAACATCCTTTAGAATTTGTTTTATTTGTGCTCGTTTTGCTTTGATACAATGTTGCGCCTTCTTTTACGCTTTGATTGACTAACGATTCAATTCTTGCTTTTTGACTCGGATCGACAATAGCGCCAATGTCTGTGCATTTATCTAAAGGATCGCCGATACGCAGAGTTTTCATACGCGTTTTTAGTTTTTTAAGAAATAACGTTTCAATTCCTTCTTGGATTAACAATCGAGAACCGGCACAACAAACTTGTCCTTGGTTAAACCAAATAGCATCCACGACACCTTCAATGGCGCTATCAATATCGGCATCGTCAAAGACGATAAATGCAGATTTGCCGCCAAGCTCTAAGGTTAGTTTTTTACCCGTGCCTGCTGTTTGTCTACGGATCATTTTGCCTACATTAGTTGAACCAGTAAATGCAATTTTATTAACGTCAGGATGCTCTACAATTTGTGCACCGACTTTGCCATCACCAGTAACAATATTAACTACACCCTTAGGCAACCCAACTTCTTTTAAAATTTCAGCAAACATTAATGCGGTTAAACTAGTGTATTCTGCTGGTTTAATGACGACACAATTGCCTGCAGCAATCGCGGGTGCTATTTTCCAAGCCATCATTAACAGTGGAAAATTCCACGGAATGATTTGCCCTACAACACCGAGTGGTTCAAAGTCATTAAACTCCGAACTTGAACCAGACTCCATTAATTGCGCCCAACCCGCATGATGATAAAAGTGCCGGATCGCTAATGGAATATCGACATCACGAGTTTCGCGGATCGGTTTTCCATTATCCATTGATTCTAGAACAGCTAATTCTCTAGATCGTTTTTGTAACAGTCTTGCAATGGCATAAAGATATTTCGCACGGCCTTTGCCGCCAACATCATTCCAACCTTTTTGTGCTTGTCGAGCAGAGGCGACTGCTAAATCAACCTGTTGACTGGTGGATTGAGCAATTTTTGCAAGCTGCTCTCCTGTCGCTGGATTACAGCTATCAAAAAGGTTTTTCGTTGTCGCTTTTTGCCATTCACCATTAATAAAAATACGCGATGATTTTTCATAACTTTTTAGCCAATTTAAAACATTGGTATTACTTTCTGGAGCGGGACCATAATTCATAGTATTAAATATCTCCGCTATCTTATTATTTT